>JAFVBF010000062.1 GCA_017480145.1 Bacteroidales bacterium | reverse complement strand
TAGCCCTCCTTGTCAGCACAGGTGCGGGCCGCACCGCGCTTGGCCTCCGTCACGGCCACGATCACCTACTTGCCCTCCTCCTTGCCGCGCTGGGCCTCGCACTGTTTCTTCAGCAGACGGAAGGTCAGGGCCGTCTCAGTGGTGGTGCCGCTCTTCGAAATATTGATGACACCAAACTTCTTCCCTTTCAGATATTCGGTCATCTCATAGAGATAGTCCTCGCCGATGTTGTTGCCTGCAAAGAGGATGGTGGGATTCTTCTTGTCCTGGATGAGCCAGCCGAACGAGTTGCTCAGTGCCTCGATGACGGCACGTGCACCCAGATACGAACCGCCGATACCGGCCACTACCACGGCCTCGCAGTTCTCGCGCAGCACGTTGGCGCATGCCTGCAGTTCGTCGAGGAATGCAGGTGTAATGCTGCTGGGCAGGTGCAACCATCCCAAGAAGTCGTTACCGGGGCATGTACCCTCTTCCAAAGCCTGTTGTGCGGCCTTAACCTTTGGCTCAAAAGCCTTCACGGCACCTGCCTCTAAAAAGCAGGCAGCCTTACTGATGTCAAGTTTGATGTTACTCATAATATTAATATGTTTACAAAAATTGTTTTAGATTCTGCTGTAGAATTGTCTGTTCAATCTGCAAAGATAGCATCTTTTTTCCAAACAGCCAAAATTTTACCTGCATTTTATGAATATTGTTTTGCAATGCGTACCAGAAAAAATCCCCCGTCATCACTGACGAGGGATTTGTTGTCCTGAGTATCTTCTTACAAAACTATATACCCATAGGGCAAAGACACTCTTGTCTTTTTTTGTAAAACACTATGTTAACCTAAATCACTATGATGTTTCTTCCAATTTATTTCTTACGCTTAAGAACAAATGCCCGAAACCTTAGCGGGCAACCATCATTTTGACGGCAAAAATAACAAAAAGTTTAATTACTACTGAAAAAAAACAGCAAATAATAAGCGATTTGTAATTTTTTAGCTAACTTTGCCTGCAATTAATAGACGAAATGAAAAGTCATTTACATCCTTTAACAGCATTGGCTGTACTAATGGCCTTCTGCGCATGCAGCTGCAGCCATTCCAAGCAAGACCCCAGCGAGGCCGTTGTCACCGACTCGCTGCCCATGATGGTCATGCAAATCCAGAAGTGTGCACGACTGTACACCACCGAGTATCACATCCACAAAATAGTGACCCACGACGACATGGTGCGGCTGAAGGGCAAGGTGATGAACCAGCCGTTCAGCATCCCGCTGCCGTTGGGCGAGCGGAAGATAGCCATACCGCTGGATGCCACGGTGAAGGCATACATCGACTTCAGCCGGTTCTCCGAGCGCAACATCGAGCGCAACGGCAACAAGATCACCATCTTCCTGCCCGACCCCGAACTGGTGCTGACCGCTACGAAAGTCAACCAAGAGGAAGTTCGCGAATACGTTGGTCTTGTACGTCCCCACTTCTCCGACAAGGAGCTGAGCAGCTACGAACAGCAGGGGCGCGAGGCCATACTGGCTGCGGTGCCCGAGATGGGTCTGCTTGAGAGTGCACGCGCCAATGCCGCCCGTGTGCTGGTACCCATGCTGACGCAAATGGGCTACGACGAGCAAGACATCATCATCGCATTCCGCAAGAACATGGATTTGGAAACCATCATTAACTCAAGTCTCGAAAGAAAATGAAAGAACAGGCCAAACAATACAAGACCCTCATCCTCATAGCATGCGTCGCCGCCGTGGCCGCTGTGGCATGGTTTGTGCATTCACTCAGCCAGTCGGAGGTGTCCGTCGGTGTCGACGACCGCATCAACATCACGCCCGAACAGATAGAGAGCATCAAGGCCATCGGCCAGTGGGAATTCCTGTCGATAGCCGACGAGGACATGGTCGACACCACACGCAAGGGTTTCTTCAGCGACGACCATCTGGTACGTATCTACTATGGTACGGTACGCCTGGGCATCGACATGAACGACGTACAGCCCGACTGGTTGCAAGTCGAGGGCGACAGCATCCTTGTGCAACTGCCTGCCATCGGACTGCTGGACGACAACTTCATCGACGAGGCACGCACCAAGAGTTTCCATGAGAGCGGGCGTTGGAAAGGGGCCGACCGTGAGGCGCTTTACCACAAGGCGCGTCAGCGGATGCTCGACCATTGTCTGACGAAGAAGAACTTGAAGACGGCGCGTCAGAACGGTGATGCCCAGTTCCGCAACATGATGCGGGCCATGGGCTACAACCATGTGGTCATCCGGTGGGACCAGGAATAGCACCACCGTCACCACCTCTCCATCTCCAATTGGTTATTTCAGGGGCAGGAGCAACATAATGCGCGTGCCCGTAGTGTAGTTGGCATCAATGGCCAGCTCACCCCCCAGTTTCTCGGCCAGTCGCCTACAGATGCTGAGGTCCAGTTCTGCGTCGTCCATCATACCCGTAGGGCTCTCAAACCATGAGAACAGACGGGACATGCGGTTCTCTGGTATGCCTACCCCCGTGTCGCTGACGAAAACGGTCAGCATACCTATGCGTTCGCTGGTATTGCATCCCACCGTGATGCTGCCCTTCTCCGTAAACCGGCAGGCATTCACTATCAGTTTGTTGAGAATCAGCTCCACCACATGCCGGTCGCTCTTCACGAAATACTCGTCACTCAGTTCGCGCTTGAAACTCAGCTTTACGTCCTGCTGGTGGTGAACGCTGTACATATTGGCCTCCAGGCAACGGCGGCACAACGCATTCGGGCTGAACGAGTCGTCCTTCAGGTGGTGCCCCTCGGCCTCATTGTCCGAAAACTCCATCACCTCGTCCAGCAGCGTGCTGACAAGACTCGTGTTATACTGCATCTGGTCGGCGATGTTACGCTTCTCGTTCTTCGAGAGATACAGGTCTTCCTTGGCCACCGTCTGCGAGAGTTCGTCGACCACTTTCAAGGGGGCACGAATCTCATGACTGATGTTACGCAGGAAAGCCAACTTCATGTAGTTCTCCTTCTGGGCCACCTGCAACATCATCCTCCAGCGGTACAACACTACCGCCAGCACCAATACCAATACTGCCAAAACGGCAATCACAAAATACGCTACCATCATTTCTTCTCCCTATTAATCTGAAATTGCAAAAATAGGAATTATTTTTGTATCTTGCAAACTTTTTCGCAAAAATCTTCAACAAATTCTCTTCACGGTCTCCACTTTCAGCACATCGCCGTCAACCCTGAACTGCACGTCATAACCCATGAAAGGCATGCCGTAAAGTCTGTCGGCGGAGTCATGATAGTGCGGCCGCGGGTCCTGCTCCAGCACGGCTTTCAGCACCGCCCGGTCCTCTGCTGCCAACAGCCTCTCCGACTCGTCGCTGAACACCACCTCCAATCGGTGCCACGACTTCTGTTCCGTGAATCCCGCCCGTACACCAGGATAGCTGTCTGCATACGGCAGATAGGGTTTGATATCGTAGACGGGTGTTCCGTCCATGAGGTCTGCCCCCGCCACCTCGATTGTCATCCGCTCTGCATCGACCCCCACCAGCCGCACTGCCGACAGGCCCAAATTGTTCGGACGGAAGGGCGAGCGTGTGGCCCACACCCCTACCCGCTCGTTGCCGCCCAACAGTGGCGGGCGCACGGTGGGGCGTTTCTTTGCCCCCACATTTTCCGAAAAGCCCCATATCAGCCACAGGTAGTCGTAACCGTCCAGTCCGCGAAGGGCCTCTGGCTGCCGGAAATCATCCGCAAACACGATGCTGCCATGCAGCTCTGCCACGACACCACTCTGCCGTGGCACCCCGAATTTCGTGGCGAATGGCGAGCGAAAGTATGCTATCGGTTTTATCTCCATGCCACAAAGGTATGCAAATTTTCCGATTCAGCAACATTTTCTCAGCAATTTATTTGCAGTTTCATTTTTTTTTGCTTACCTTTGCATTCGGTTTCAGGGGAGAAATCCCTGAACGGCAAACGCATTAGCTTATTATTTCGCACTTAACCGAAGAAGTCTGGAAAACTAAATTTGGAATAGTCGATTTAATAGCAGAGGGAAAAGACCGTTGTGGAGTTTCCTGCCAATGATATTAGCTATGCACACGCCTCTGGCGTGGATGCATTCTTGATTCGAAATTGGCAGGGGTTCCATTTCCAGACTCGCCCCTTAGGTTAAGTGCATAAGAATGGCCACGCCATTTTTCATGCCCTTCCTCTTGCGTGCATATCGGGTATAGACACCTTCAACTACATAAGAACTACAAAAGCTACTAATGATTATGTCATCTACAAGAAAAGACGCGCGTTTAAATCAGTAAGTTAGTTAGAAATTAGTAATGTAAAAACGTTGCAACCGAGTCCATTTCGCCGTGAGGCGGGGTGGACTTTTGTTTCCTGCATACAATAATATAATATATATCACTATATGTACTTTTTATCCTACCTATCCTACCTATCTGCATGTCAGGTTTCCTACAGATAGGTAGGATAGGTAGGATATTTTTCCTTTTCGCTTATACTATATATTTAATAGGCAATGGAAAAATTTACCCCCACCTCCTACACTTCCCACACCCAACCATGGCAGCCATACAGAACGATGAGGGTGCGGAAAGTGTAAGGTGTGCGGGTAAAAAAGTACAAAAGACAATATATGTGGCCTACTAATTCTGCTCAGTCAATGAGTAATTTCCGTGGAGAGGCCACTGAGCGAAATTAGTCATTGAGTAATTTTCGTAGGGAGGCTATTCATCTCTGCAATCTGAAAAACTACGCGTTTTATTTGGCTCTTTGCATAATTTACAGTACCTTTGCAGGCGACAATATATAACCTGTAGGACCGGATGATGCAAAAGGAAATAACGTTCGACAGCTTCATACGCGGCGTGCTGGCCATCGCTGTGGTGGTGGGCATCGTGACACTGCTCAACCGACTGAGCGGTGTGCTGCTGCCATT
>JAFVBF010000061.1 GCA_017480145.1 Bacteroidales bacterium | reverse complement strand
GCGCGGCGGCAGTTGGGACTTCAATGCGAGGTGCTGTCGGGTGTCCAATCGCCTCGACTTCGCCCCCTCCTCCCGCGGCAACGACTTCGGCCTCCGCCTGGTCCTGCTCCCATAGTTTGCCCCAACAGCAAGAGAGAGACATCCACAGCAAGCAGCCTCGTGATTTTCGATGACGTGGAGCGGCGCGACCACGGAGTGGGCGCAGCAAGCCCCACGGAATGAAAATCACGACAAACAAAAAAAAACAAAAAAATGCAACTGAAGATTTTCACCATCCCCATCCTCGGCGGCTAGGACGACAACGAGCAGATGAACCGGTTCCTCCGAGCCAACCGTGTCGCTTCCATCGAAAAGCAGTTCTGCATTCAGGGCGAGTCGGCTTTCTGGACCTTTTGTGTCACCTGCGCCGATGGGCCGTTGAAGCCTCCTCAGTCCGAATCCGAACGCCGCGAGCGGATTGACTATCGCGAGGTGCTTGATGCCGACACCTTTGCCGTCTTCAGCCGCCTGCGCGTCATCCGCAAGCAGATGGCCGAGGAGGGCGCGGTGCCGGCCTATGCGGTCTTCACCGACGCCGAGCTGGCCGCCATTGCGCAGGCACAGCCCGTCAGCGAGCAGAACATACAGCAGCTCAACGGGGTCGGCGAAAAAAGGATGGAGAAATACGGCCGCGAGCTGGTGCGCCGCTACAACGAGCAAACCATCCCTCAGCCGTGAAGCGGGCCGGCAACCTCACAGAGCGCGTGGCCGACATGGACAATCTCGTGGCGGCTTTCTGCCTGGCCCAGCGCGGCAAGCAGGCCAAGGACGACGTGTCGCGCTATCGCGAGCACCTGATGGACAACCTCGCCGTCATGCGCCAGCGTATCCTTGCGGCCAATGTGTATGTGGGACGCTATCACGTCTTCACCATTTACGACCCCAAGCAGCGGCAGATATGCGCCGCCGATTTCGACGAGCGCGTCCTCCATCACGCCCTGATGAGGGTGTGCCACCCAGTCTTCGACCGACAGCTGATTTTCGACACCTATGCCACACGCATAGGCAAAGGCACCTACGCCGCCCTCGACCGTGCCCACCACGCCATGACACGCTACCGCTACGTGGCCAAACTCGATGTCCGCAAATATTTCGACAGCATAGACCACCATGTCCTCATGACGCTTCTGGAACGCCTGTTCAAGGACAAAAGGCTTCTCTCCATCTTCGAGCAGATTATTGATAGTTACCACGTCGCTCCGGGCTGCGGCCTCCCCATAGGCAACCTCACCAGTCAGTACTTCGCCAACCACTACCTGTCGCCACTCGACCATTTTGTGAAGGAGGTGCTGCGCGTGCCTTGCTATGTGCGCTATATGGACGACATGCTGCTGTTTGGCGACGACAAGGCCGCTTTGCTCAGGCAGGTGGCGGAGGTGCAGGCTTTCGTCGCCAGTCGTCTGCGCCTGTCCGTGAAGCCGCCTGTCGTGGCCTCGTCTGCGCAGGGCATCCCTTTTCTCGGCTACAGGCTGCAAGGCTTCCGCATAGGACTGTCTGCCCGAAGCCGCAACCGGTTTGCCCGCAAGCTCCGTTTGTACGAAAAATGGCTGCGTGACGGCGTGTTTTCCCAGTCGCAGTATTTTGAACATGTCACGCCCTTGCTGGCATTCGTCAGTCACGCCTACACCAAGGCCTACCGTCGCCGGCTGCTAAAAACGGTCGAAGGTCGTCGGGGCAGAACCGCGTGTTGCGCGGCGGCAGTTGGAACAACAATGCGAGGAACTGTCGGGTGTCCAATCGCAACAACAACGCCCCCTCCAACCGCAACAACAACAACGGCCTCCGCCTGGTCCTGCTCCCATAGCTTGCCGCTTCTGCCTTCGTTCCCATAGGGGCAAACAGACCTTCGTCCCGATTCTGCCCTTGAGGGCGGAACAAAACGAGCGGAATCCCTTTCCGTCTCAAAGGCCGATGTTAGTAGTGTGTGGCTGATGCCGCCGCGAAAGCCTTGGCCTTTGCCGTTCATAATCAAGAAAAATCCCTCCGAATACACAATTGAGCCTGTAGATGCACCATACATTCGCATCCGCAAACCGACGGAAGCCCCCCCTCCCCATATCATAACATCAAGAAAAAATCTCCCCGAAAACACAATAGGGGCAGCAAATTGATGCGGCAGCCTTGCGGCCTTGATGAAAAAACGTATAGAAAAATGGCGGAAGAAAGCGTCAAGAAGTCTGGCTGTCTGAGCAGAAGAAAGGGGGGAATGGTCCGATACAGGGGAAAAGTTTTATTGCTTGTACACCCGCTTCGTCCCCCTTCACCCCGTGCGAGTTTCCAGACTTTAGCTTTCTGTAGCCATTTTTTAGTTTTTTCATCACAGCCTTGAATTTTTCTTTTGCTTCGTTTTCTTTTGTTTCAAGACAAAAGAAAATGAAGAATAATAAAGCAGTTCTCAGTCATCAGCCTCCCCCTTACGCCCCCCAATAATCATTATCTATTTTGCTATACTCCCCCCAAAAAACATACCACACCCCCAGAAAAAAAGCACACTCCCTAACCCCATCTCCAAGACGCACCATACATTCGCAGCCGCGAACCGAAAGAAAGCCCCCCATGTCATAACATCAAGAAAAATCTCTCTGAAAACACAACGTCTTTTGCCGAATAACAGTATTTTGAAAGGATTGCCCGTCGGTGTCAAGGTCAGTTTTGCCTTAGAGTCGTGCCCGTGTTTTTTGGGTTTCTTAATTTTCAGTATCTTTGCATTGTCTTTGCACCGCAGTGCGAGGATGTTTATATAGTGAAAAGGCGTTTACTTGACGTCTGGTCTCTTGACACTTGGAAATCTCGCAAGTTTCCTCAGCATACCGTCAGAGAGACGAGGCAACGGTAGATGGCTTCGTGATGTGTATATTGATGCATCTTTCTGTCTGTATGGCAGAAAATAGGGAAGACTATCCCCATTTTCAAAGTGCCATTCGGCACAGTGAGTATAGTGTCTCAATAATATACATATCAGCGTGGGTCTCTGCGTTGCTCGTTCTTACGGTATCGGGCAATGCGAGAGCCTCCAAGTGTGGAACGGGCAGCATCAGGATAAGATTCCCACGCTTTTTTCTTTGGCTTGAACGTCATGTATTTCATCCTGTCTGGGAATCGCAGGTCAGTGGTTGCAGTATGCCCTTGTCCCATCGCCGTATAGCCAATAAGGATGATGCACAACTGGTTGCTGCGCTCTTGCAGGGCGATGAGGCTGCTGTGCGCTATGTGTTTTACGACCGCTACGACCTGCTGCTCCGTCACAATGCTGTGAAAGCCTGTCGCGGCTGCTGTATAGATTTTGAAGACTTGCGGCACGAACTCTATCTGTACCTCAGCATAGGCAACTGGGCGCGCCTGCGCCGCTACGACTCACGGCAGCCTTTCGAGAGTTGGCTCTCTGTCGTCTCCTACCGCTGCTTTAGAGACTATGCCCGTCGTTCCTGCAACCTGCTGCTTGAGCCTCTTCCCGATGGGCCTGACGACGGAGTGTCTGCTCAGGACTATTCCTCCCTGCCTGAATCCGTCACCATTGCAGGCATAGACATCCGTCTGGCCATCAATGCAGTGGACAATGATCGAGACCGACACATACTCTCTTCTTTATTGATAGACGATCTCCCACCCGCCATTGTCGCAGCCAGCCTCGGCATCTCCATAGACAACCTCTACAACGCCAAGCGGCGTGCACTCGCCCGTCTCATCCGCCAGTCGCTCAACGAATACCAATCACTTTAAAAGCCTCATTCGGTCTGCTGGCCGAATGAAAGACTCTTTAGCGTAGGGAGGGGGCTGGCTCCTTTGGGGCAGAAAAGTTTCTACGGATTTAGCAGTGGACATGATGAATGCCGCTACTTTTCCGTGCCTGTCGGTCAAGTACAGCAACGTTTTGTTTGAATCTTGTCTCCACAAACGAATCAGAACGATTCCTCAGCGGTCACTCATCAGTCTTCCCCCCCCCTTTAGTAACATTTGTTGCAACTTTTTGTATAGTAGTTGTTTGTGGGAATGCTGGAAATCTGAGCCCCTTTTGAAAAAAAACTCATAACGACTGATAGATTTTATATCCCCTTTTCCTATATAAATATGTCTGTCATGGTGTATCATCAGGGATGCATTCCCACGCTGAAGACCTCCGCGCTGTGTATTGACATGCACGGATGTTATGGTGTCATCGGGCGTTTGGGGGAATCTATGTGGCGAACCAGACCTTGCCCCAAAGGGCCGCTACCCCTGCATAGTGTGGCTCCCTCTTTTGGTGGTGCCACCCTCTTGGGTAGGAGATGGTGATAGAATGTCCCTGATCGGCAGGCATGAATATGGATATGGACCAAACCAAATCGCAATGTACAATTCAATGAAAAGACTTTTTGACAGCAACCAATGGCTTAGGAAGTGTTGGCTTATGGTTGTTTTGCTCACCTCGGTAGCCGTGAAGGGACAGACCCCGATAGAGAGCTACCTGGAGTGGAAGCGGCAGGCAAAGGCCTCTTATATGGGCTATAAGCAGCGTGTGCGCAATGACTATGACGAGTTCCGCCGCAAGGCCAATGCCGAGTATGCCGAGTTTATGCGAAAGGCTTGGTCTGGCGTCAAAGGACACCCAGCCATCCCGTTGCCCGAGGAACCTCTCCCGCTGCGCCCGCCGGAGGTTGTGCCTGAAAAAATGCCCGTCTCTGAACCCATGCCGTTCGATGATGTCGTCCCGCTGCATACACCAGCACCTGTGCCTGAAATCCCGTTGCCCGATGTGGACGACGCCATTGTCTCAACTTATCATTTCGAGTTTTATCATAGTGACTGTACCGTGCACTGGGACAAATCCATGTCCTTCCAGCTGGCCGATTTTGGCGAGGCTACGCTGGCTGATGCGTGGGACTCTCTTTCGCAGGATTGCCGCTACGACCTGCTCTTGAGAGACTGTTTGAACATCAGGCAGTCGCGCGCGCTCGGCGACTGGGGATACATCGATTTCGTCAGGCGGCTGACTACCGATTTTTTCATTGTCGATGGTGGCGAAGCCGTGTTGCTCCAGTTGTGGATCCTTGCCCAGTCGGGTTACAAGGCCCGCATGGCTCGCACTGAGGGCGGGCGGCTACTGCTCCTTGTCCCATTCGATCTGGATGTGTATGGCTATATGTATGTCCAGATTGACGAGGTTGACTACTATGTCCTTGGCGGAGATGGCGAGGAACAACTTTACATCTTGGACCACGCTTATCCCGGCGAGCGGACTGCCAGCCTGCGCCTGGCGAATCCCCCGCATCTTGAGCGCTATACTTCGGATCGCCGAACCATTGTCTCCACGCAATATCCTTTACTTAGTATTCAGGTCTCTGTGAATCAAAATCTTATTGATTTCTATAACCACTATCCGCGTGTGGATGGCAACTGGGATGTCTATGCCCGCGCATCGCTTAGCTCGGGTGTCAAAGAGCAAATCTATCCCCGCCTCAAGGAAAAATTGCACGGCTATGACGAACAGCAGCAGGCCGACATGTTGCTCAACATGATTCAGACAGGATTTAGCTATGCTACTGACCAAGAACAGTTTGGGGGCGAACGAAGCCTCTTTGCCGATGAGAGCCTGTTCTATCCCTCGTGCGACTGTGAGGATCGCTCTATCCTTTACAGCATCTTGGTGCGCGATCTTCTGGGTCTGGATGTTGTGTTAGTCCATGCTCCGGGACATCTTTTTACCGCTGTCCGTTTCTCTCAGCCCGCCGAGGGCGACTACCTAAAACTGGATGGACAACGCTATACCATCTGTGACCCAACCTATATCGGGGCCTCTATAGGCCAGGCCATGCCCGAATGTCGGGAGGCAGGCCTAACGGTGTACCCGCTGAGGTAGCCCGCCTACAGTCTGCGGGATTACCTCCCCAATGGCATATATAACCGCCTCTCTGCTTTGACGTTATGCCATCAAAAAACAAATTGTAACGAGGTTTTTCCCGGCATCTCTTTTCTCGAAAACCAGAGCCCAGCAGCCCATTATTATACATTGGGGTGTCAATCCCTAATGCTGCCGACAGCTGCCGCTGCAACAGACCATGCTCCTCTCTGAACACTATTATCTTCTTTCTACATATCGTATTTGTGCTTTTTGATAGTCAAAGACCATGACCCCATTTCTCATCACAAGATGATTAGATGCGGTTGAAGTGGGACTATGCCATTTTGATCACCCATATACGAAAATGCCAATCAAATCGTTAATCCAGTGTCGATTGATAAAATGTCATAGCCAATCCACGAAACCTTATCCTAAGAAAGCACGCCTAATCCTCCGCCCTCTTCCATCCATTTTGCAGATGCTTTTCCTTGTGGCTTCAGCATCGGTCTACAGCCAGCAGCTCAACCCGGCCCGTTGGAACTTCTCTGTCGAGAATGTTACCTCCGAGACCGCCGATCTTTGCTTCACCGTCAGCCTCGACCCAGACTGGCACATCTATTCTACCCGTACCGACCCCAATGGCCCGCTGCCTACAGAGTTCGCTTTCTCCCCAAGCACTTCCTACCAGCTCAAAGGCTCGATACAGGAACCCAAGCCTCATGAGGAATTTGACGAGCTTTTCAATGTCACTGTGCGCTCTTTTTCTGGTCAGGCAACCTTTCGGCAGACCATCCGCCGTGCCACCGCGGAGCCTTTCTCTGTCAGCGGCACGCTGTCCTATCAGCTGTGCAACAACGGCTCCTGCATACCTCCCGACGACTTCCCCTTTTCTTTCTCTGTCCCCGAGGCCTCCAAGCCAGCCACGACAACAGCCGTTAAGCCCGAGACCCCTAATCCGACCACTCAGCAAGTTTCCGCGTCAGCCTCGCAGGATGCCTCAGGCATTCTCGACACTCTGTCTGCTCTGGATGTCAGCCAGCCTGAATCTATCGACGACAGTGGTGTGGCCTTCGCAGAGGTCGTTCAGCCCACCGATGCGGATGCCCCTGCGGGTCGGCAGTCTCTCTGGATGGCTTTCCTGCTCGCCCTCGTCGGCGGGCTGCTTACCATGATCACCCCTTGTGTATTTCCCATGGTGCCCATGACGGTCAACTACTTTGTCCACGAGGGCAAACGCCGTGAGGCCTGGGTTTTCGGCATCAGCATCATCCTTATCTTTGCGGTCCTCGGTGCCATCCTCACCCTTTTCTTCGGCCCCGAGGCACTCTACTTCTTGGGCACGCACTGGCTGCCCAACCTCATCTTCTTCTTCGTATTCCTTGCCTTCTCGCTCTCCTTTTTTGGACTTTTCGAAATCACCCTGCCCTCCAGCTGGGTCAATCGCTCCGATGCTCGGGCTGATAAGGGTGGCTGGCTGGCACCATTCTTCATGGCCCTCACCACTGTGCTTGTCTCTTTCAGCTGCACCGGCCCTATCCTTGGCGCCGCTCTCGTAGGCCTCGCCACCTCCACCACCAACGCTCTCGTCTCCCTTGTCACCATGCTTGGATTCGGCATCGGCTTCGCCGCCCCATTCACGCTTTTGGCCCTCTTCCCCTCTTGGCTCAAAGGGCTTAAGTCTGGCAGCTGGCTCGACACGGTTAAAGTCACTTTTGCATTCCTCGAACTCGCTTTTGGACTCAAGTTCCTTTCCATGGCCGACCTCTACTGCGGATGGCATCTCCTCGACCGCGAGATTTACCTCTCTCTATGGATTGTCATCTTCGCACTTCTGGGCTTCTTCCTGCTGGGCAAAATACGCTTCAAAGACCAACCCGAAGTCCGCCATGTCGGCGTGGCGCGCCTGTTCTTGGCCATCCTTGACTTTGCTTTTGTCCTCTACATGATTCCCGGCCTATGGGGAGCCCCCCTTAAAGGTATCTCCGGATTTCTGCCTCCCATGGAAACGCAGGACTTCAATATTGAGAAAATAGTATATCAAGCCCCGGTGGCGGCCTCCTCGTCTGAGGCGGCCAGCCCGTCGGCAGCCCGCAAATATTCCGACAGACTGTCTTTGCCCATAGGATTTCAGGGCTATTTCGACCTCGAAGAGGCTCGTGCGGAATCCCGTCGCACGGGCAAACCTATATTCATCGACTTCACAGGCAAAACCTGCGCCAATTGCCGCGAGATGGAACACTACGTGTGGACCGACCCTGTCGTCCGCCAGATGCTCAACGACAATTTCGTCATCTGCGCCCTTTTCGCCGACGAAAACACCATCACGCTGCCTCAGTCCGAATGGATTACCACCTCGGATGGTCGGCAAATCAAAACCCTCGGCCGCCGCAATCTCTATTTGCAAAAGACACTCTATAATATGAACGCCCAGCCCTACTACGTCATCACCGATGCCGACGGCAATACGCTCACCCGCCAAAACTATCAGTATGACCGCAATCCCCGACACTTCGAGGCTTGGCTTCAGGAAGCACTCGGCAAGGCGGCATCGTCTAAGCTATAAACCCACTCATGCCTGCTCGTCTTTACGCGTGCCGATGCCTCCGCCTTTACGCATGCCGATGCCTCCGCCGCTATGAGTTCTGATGCCGTCCGTCCCCTATGAAATCAGCTAAAATCTTGGCCGTTGTAGTGTCCCACCCCCAAAACATAGTGCTCCTTCCTTGAAAAATATTGGCATTTGAAACCTATTATATAATAATGTGTTGGAGTCTAATAGACCATTGCTTCCGATAAATATTTTTGACAGAATCAAAAAAAACAGTACCTTTGCAAACGATTTCGCACAGCGAGATAACAGAGTGCGGGGTAGAGCAGAGGTAGCTCGTCGGGCTCATAACCCGGAGGTCGTTGGTTCGAATCCAGCCCCCGCTACCAAATCAGAGACGGAGACAGTCATGTCTCCGTCTCTATTTTTCCCCGTAGGGCAGGATTCCTCCCCATTGCCATGCCGAAGTGCGGCAATGGCTCGGCACTGCAAGCGGTCTTCTCACCCCATCCTTTAGAAGGTGCCCCCCCATTCTCTTTTTGAGAACGACATACTCCTTTTTTTTAGGGGGATGACATGCTATTCTCATTGGAATGATAGACTATCCTCTTCTTGGGATGACATATTTATAGTATTTGCCTAAAAGGAACCTTCACCATTCTCTGGAAGTTACTACATGACAACCCTTCGCTATTATATAATAGGTTGCCACTATAGTATGCGTACCCATGAATTTAAGCCTCGAATGGAACAAAAAAACGTTAACGTATGCAATAAACACAAGTATCGTCTCGTTATCATATTGTTTTTTCGGCCTCGTAGTTCAGCTGAATAGAACGTCGGATTCCGGTTCCGAAAGTCGTGGGTTTGAATCCCGCCGAGGTCACAGCAGGAAGGGCATTGCCATTAATCGGCAATGCCCTTCCTCTATTTTTAGAAATCATCCAAGCCTTTTTCCGTACGCCAATAGCCGTGCCCTGCAATCCTAATGAGATATCCCATATCCATTCCGTCTGCCCTGTCCGAGACCTTACTGGTTTCATTGCAAATATCTCATTGTTATTATGTTGCTCGTATCTCAGCTTGGTTGAGTGTAGGGGTAATATGTTAGAAATCATGTTGTTGCACCTTTTCTAAACGCTTATCTTTTGTTTTCCGTGTTCTGTGTAGGTCGGAAAAAGGTCGTTATATTTGCCATTTGTTGGTGGTCCAAGCCTTCCTTGCGCCCTGATTTCTTCAAAAAAATAGAAAATTTTTCTGTTTCATTTTCATTGTTTTGCGATGTTCTTCTGGGATTTTTTTCAAAAAAAGTTTTGCTGGTGAGGAAAAAACGCATATCTTTGCACCCGCTATCGAGGCAGAGAGGCGCCAGGACTAGAGGGAGGTTCGCGAGGGAGGGCGTCGGGTTCGTCGGGGGCGAGAGTTTTTAGAAATGAGGAGACAGAGAGATAGCGTGTGTCCG
>JAFVBF010000060.1 GCA_017480145.1 Bacteroidales bacterium | reverse complement strand
CCTGCGCCAATTGGCGCAGGCCCGCCCTGTTCTATTTCCAAGCGGACTATGCTTTCCACATCGGGGTTGTCCATAAGCCATGCTGAGTATCCACATCCCTGTCATGCGAAAGAGACCTATACTTTGTTAATACTTCATCACCAAACTTTTACCAGCAAAACAGGCTTGGTGAATATAAAAAAAAACGGGACGTATACCATTTCTGAAAAAACTCGCATTTATACAGCGTTCCTCTCTCGCGCCGGGGCATAGCGACGTGTCATGTGGGCGAGGATGGCAAAAGAATAAAATAAGACGTGTACTGAACGTTTTATCCGCAGCACTTTGGTATCTCGCAAATTCTTTTGTCAAACTGCGATAGGGCAATGGTTCGCGTCCATGTGTTGGGTATATACCTTTGTATATATCGCCAGCACGGGCTTCGGCATTGCTTATCTTGTTTGACCAGGTGATGCGAGAGCCTCAAAGTGCGGGATAAGCAAGAAAGTAAGATCCCGCGCTTTTTATTTCATGTCTTCATGATTGAATCAAAAAAAAAACATTACGCCGAGCACTACGGGATCGGCTCTAGACATACAAACTCCCAAAACCATGCGAAAAGCAATTCCCTTCGCCCTGTTGTTATTCCTGTATTTCGTCCTTACACCGCAATTGTTCGCAGACTTTGATTTTTCTGCAACTGTCCCAAGCGGCCAGACACTCTATTTCAAGTATGTGACAACTTCGTCTGGCAGAGAGGTATCCGTAACATATCCAAAATATGATGAAAGGTCGATAAGTCATGATGGGTATTATGGTTTTAGTGTGCCCACTGGGGATTTGACTATTCCCGATAGTGTTAGGAATAGTTCCAATGGGCGTACCTATGCCGTCACTATCATTGATAGTTTTACATTTATGTTTTGCACCAGCTTGACCAGCGTCACCATACCTAACTCCGTAACCACCATCCGACTCGAAGCCTTCGCAATCTGCACCAGCCTGACCAGCGTCATCATACCTAACTCCGTAACCACCATCGAGAATTTTGCCTTCTCTGACTGCAGAAGCCTGACCAACGTCAATATTCCCAACTCCGTAACCACCCTCGCAGATGGCATCTTCCTATCATGCACCAGTTTGACCAGCGTCACCATACCTAACTCCGTAACCAAGATTGGAAAATTTGCCTTCAGTGGCTGCACCAGCTTGACCAATGTCAACATTCCCAACTCTGTAACCACCATCGGGGATTCTGCATTCTATAGATGCACCAGCCTGACCAACGCCAACATTCCCAACTCCGTAACCACCATCGCAAATGGCATCTTCCAATCATGCACCAGTTTGACCAGCGTCACCATACCTAACTCTGTAACCAAGATTGGAAAATCTGCCTTCAGTGGCTGCAACAGCCTGACCAATGTCAACATTCCCAACTCTGTAACCACCATCGGGGATTCTGCATTCTATGGTTGCACCAGATTAATCAGCGTCTCCATACCTAACTCTGTAACCACCATCGGCGGGGAGGCGTTCCGTAATGCGGCTCATATTTTTAATCTTTGCCACGCATCTGGGTCCCCTTGGGGTGCGCATCGTGTCAGTGGGTATTTCGAGGATGAGTTGTTTTATGATGATAGTACTAAGACATTTCTCACATTTTGTTCTCCTGGACTGCAAAATGTAACCATACCTAACACTGTAACCACTATTGGAGAGGGTGCATTCTCTTACTGCACCAGCCTAACCAGTGCCAACATACCCCGAAGCATAACCTATGTCGGAAATCAGGCATTCGCTGGTACAAAGATAGACTCCATCATCATTCCGGAAAATGTTCGGGTCGGATCTGAGGCCTTCAGAGGATGTTCACGTGCTTCATACCTCTCTTTCGGATACGGGAGCACCGCCCCCAGAGATGCCTTCTATGGCTGCACGGGACTGCGGACTTTGGTTTTCGATGCGGCTAAGTTTACAAAGGACTTTGTACCAAAGAACGTGAAGGAGGGCATTACCAGCCTAACCCTTGGCGAGCATGTCAGCACGGTGGAGGACACGGCCTTCCGGAGTTTTTCCAATCTGGAGTCCATTGTCTTCAATGCGGAGTATTGTACCAGAATGGTGGATACGACCCGCTCTCTTGCGGCATTTGCACGTTGTAGAAAAGTAACCCGTCTGGTTATCGGCCCCCGCGTAAAACTCATACCCCCAGGGTCTTTCGGGTCCTTGTTCAGCGTTACCGATTTCATATGGGGGGACTCTGTCGAGGTGGTAGGAGCTTACGCATTCGATGGAACCTTCCCCTTCTGGGACCAAATGCAGCGTGTGAACCTCGACCTGACCAACTGCATCAGATTGGAACATCATGCCTTCAGCGACTGCCTGTTCGACACGATCACTATCGGCAAGAACTTCGCCTACATAGGCGAATACGGCTTGGATGGTTCTGCAAACGTCATGGTGTATGGCGCCACAAATGTGAAAAACACATTTAAATACGGCAATATAAAAATCAACACGCTGGTCATTCAGGACAATGTCACGGACATCAATCCCTCCATGTTCGAGAGGTGCGGGATAGGCTCTATACTGATGTCTGTGGACAACCGTCTCCGCACTATTGGCAGTAATGCCTTTGCTGATAACGGCAATATGGCGGGGCATATTGTGGTGCCCAACATCAAGGAACTGGGCAGCAGTGCCTTTCGAGGATGTGGACGACTTTCGTCCGTTGAGATGGGCAACGAACTTTCTGCCATAGGGTCCAGAACCTTTGAGGGTTGCGACCACATTACCAACGTCACTCTCGGACGCGGAGTGACCACCATTGCCGCGGACGCATTCTCTGGTTGCACTGAGATACGGCGCATCACCTCGCGAGCATTCAACCCGCCAGTGGTGGACCGGGGCACCTTCGAGGATGTGGACGACAACATCACGCTCAATGTGCCCTGTGTGGCCGTGGAAGCTTACCAGAACGCACCTTACTGGAGCCACTTCAACAATATCGAGGGACAGTTTGACTGGTTGTTCTCGGCCACGTCAAGCGACATCAACCTAGGCAGCGTTACGGTCATACAGACACCCTCTTGTTTCAACCGGCAGGCACAAATTCAGGCCAACCCATACTACGGCTTCGTCTTTAGCCATTGGAGCGATGGCAGCAGGCAGAACCCGCGCTACATGGTGGTAACCTCGGACACGCTGATCACCGCTATCTTTGTGGCTGACCCCGACATGCCGCAGGACACCTCGGGCACGGAGGGCATCAGCAGCGCCTCGTTGCCCGACGGGGTTAGGACATACTCGGCGGGAGGACAGGTGGTGGTGGAAGGTGCCAGCGGGCTACCAGTGAGACTCTACGATGTGCGGGGACGGATGGTGTCCGTCCGCCACGGGGCGCATGACCCTCTACGCATCACCGTCCCCTCCACAGGCATCTACATAGTGCGCATAGGCAACTACCACGTCCAGCGCATCGCCGTGCTGCGGTAGCAGGAAACACAGCGGACCGCCATCTACCTCCGCAGTGCTGAACCTCAATAAGATGAGGGTGTCTCGAAAAAGACTTGGGACATCCTCTTTTCCCGAACTGGAGATTACGCACCAACACAGAACTATCGACCTATGATATGGCCGAGGACAACTTCTCGCCAAATTCATCACGCCCAATATTGCTAATCTGGCACAAGCCTTGCGCACCAATCTTTCATACATCCGCACGCCCCACACACCGGTCCTTGCGCTGGCAGGCATAGCCGTCCCGCCATTTGGGACCTCGGATAAGTATGGTCCCTATCTCTTCGTGTTTATCCTGCAACAGCCTATCGGCAACCCGTTTTTTGTGACTCGCCACCCATGTTTTTGCCGTACAAAAAATACTTTTCTATTGAATACCAATAAAAAGACAGACAGAGAGAAGGTTGAGTAATTCTCATTATAAAAACTGTGGCGTTTTCATCATTAAAATTGTAGGATTTTGATTATGAAAGTTGAGGGACTTTGAGCAATCCGTGCTGCATACAAAGTATGGCCAACACATGGAGGCCATACCCATATTGATCCTTTTGGCAAGAATGATTAGGGACAAGCCCTATCCTCGCCCCATGCAATAGGATGAGTTTGCGGGTACCCCAAAAGAGGGAGAAAAACTACATACGCTCGCTGACATGTCGTCCGGAGCGGAGATGCAGCAGATAGTGCAAAGCTCCTGAGGCTGTGAAGAAATAGACCACGGCTTGAAGCCAGAGCATGAGGTATTCGAATTTCACCTGACTGAGGGTCGCCGCCATAGAATTGATGCGGATGAAGCCCTGTATACCGAACGTGGAGGGGAACAAATAAGAGAAATAAAGCCAGAAACGAGGCATATTGCTTTGTGGCCAAATGGCACCTGACAAAAAGAGCAGAATGACACTGAAGAAGATACAAACCACGATGCCAGCATCGCGATTGCGCACAAAACTGCATATCGTCATGCTGAAGAAAATGGCAGCTAACAGAAATGGGATGACGAAAACCACAATAGACATGGGGTTGCCGATATGCGGAAGATTGAAGATGCGGGGCAGCAGCAGCAAGTTGATAGCCGTCATGGGCAGATAAATGATGAGATAGGCCAAGGCGCGGCCCACCGTGACACGGTACAGAATGCCTTGATGGCGCAGACGGGCAGGTACGGAGCGTACGATGAGCCGTTTCTCGCGCGTGGTGCCATAGAGGACACACATGCCGAGGAAGAGCGTCTGATGGAGCACCAGTACCAGCAAGGCTGGGACAAGGAAACTGGTGAAGCCTCCATTAGGCAGATAGAGTTTGACATCATCAACCTGTATCGGTTGCACCAGTTGGGCCCGGCTCTCGCCAGAAAGCCCGGCCCGAGAATAACGGTCGGCCTCTATAAACTGCATCTCATCTACCAAAACGGCATTAGCAGCCGTGAAGACACTGCGATAGTAGAGGAAACTGCTCATGTCGCAAAACAAGCAAGCACGGGCAGTCTCACCAGTAACAACCCGAGTACCATAGTCTTTAGGGAAATAGACAATAGCATTGATGGCACGTTGCTGCATGAGACGATGAGCCTCCTCAATAGTGTTGCACTTGTAGCAGATATTGACTTCGGGGGTGGCATCCAGCTTGCTGGCAAAGCGACGGCTCTCCACGCTATGGGAGTCGTCGACGACGGCCATGGGCAAATTCCGAATACATTCGTTCTGGTAGGCATAAGAGAAAATCCAGGGATAGATAAGCGTGGCAACACAGAACAGCAACACCACTCCCCCGTCGTGGAAAATACGATCCAGCTCCAATGCCGCCACATCCCAGATATCTTTTACTATGTTATAGAGTCTTATCATTTATGGCATACATTCATTAGCAATATCAGACGATTTCGGATTCGAGAACCCCTTGCTCTGCCTGCTGTTTCAAGGCTTCCATCTCCACACGGTCCAAGACCCCTTCACGCTTCAGCCGACTGCGGATAAGTCTGATGCCTATGATACCCGGCACAAGGAATAGAATCAAGGCTATAATATGAGGCATATACTGACGGAATCCGCTGCCATACAAAGCGATATCAACATACGCAAGATAGTAGTGGCGGAGTGGGAAGATGTAGCCGAAAGCCTGCATACCGCCCGGCATACTGATAGCAGGATAGGAAAAACCAGACATTGTGAAAGACAACATCCCATAGATGGCGCCTATGCTGATGGACATATGCATCTCGGGCAGCAGTCCAGTAAGAAATAGCGCCATGCCCTGCACGGCGAATATGAAGAGCAGCATGGTCAAAGACAACATCCAGAAACTGCCCAGCATGGTGTAATGGCAAAATCCAAAAAAGACCAGATTACCTACTATCCCCATTAGACTGAACCACAATGTGTAAGGCATCAATTTGCCAAAGATAGACGCTGCAAGGTCGCCACCACTGACATGTAATCGTTCATAGGGGTTCTGCAGCCAGTGATGTAATTGGAAAATAGTAAGCAACAGCACCATGACACCGATAATGCCCGGGAGCATAGTGGTAAGAATATAGGGCTGATAGTTAGTCGTAGGATTGCTGATGGCATGAGTGTCAAGCTCTACAGGCTGTATGAGACCCGAAATGGCTTTCTCGCTATAACCTTTCTTGCGCAGGATTTCACGCTGTACAGCCCCAGAGGCGAGTTTGGTCATGGTGGCCAGACTCTTGTAGCTGAACGAGCCGCCCAGCAGATAGGCATTGTTGGCATAAAGGGAGATGTGGGGTCGTTTGAATCCCAAAACATCATTATAGGTTCCTTTGGGGATTTCGAGGAAGGCAAAAATGCGCTGCCGCTGCATGGCATCGCGGGCTTGATTGTGGTTCTGGTAGACAGCCACAACCCTGACTCCCTGAGTAGCGTCAATCTCGTGACACAGCCGGCGAGACAAATAGCTTCCGTCCTGATCGACTATGGCTATCGGCAGTTTTTGCGGCTGCCCCTCACGCATGAACGTCAGAAAAAAGATGAAGCTAAAGACCAGCCCCGCAGTGAGCAGCAGCAGATAGCGTGGATGAATAACTATCTGCTGGAGTTCGCGTCGAAAGGAACGGATAAACCTATTCATGGCAGAGGTATGCGATACGAACTATTTCAGTATGGCCGTCATGCCTGGACGCAAACCCTCAATAGGACCATCCGGCACCACCTTGACATCGAAACTCTTGACATCATACTGGCCATTAACCTTGGTGGCACGCCATGTGGCGTAGCTGGCCATAGCCCGCATATAGGTGACGCGACCACGATAGGTCTGTTCGCCCAGCGCGGGAATCTCGACATCCACCTCTTGTCCGACGGAAAGACCCTTGAGCAGGTCTTCACGTATGCTGAAACTGAACCACACATCACTCAAATCGAGAATGCTGAGCACTGGACCACCCGTACCCACCAGGTCGCCACGCTTCACATAGACCTCAACCACCTCGCCATCATTGGGGGCCACCAGCAAACGATCTTTCTGATAGCTGCTGACCTCGGCGATGGCACCATCGGCTTTGGACACCAATGCAGCAGCAGCTTCCTTGTCCTCGGCCTGTGCACCTTCCAAAGCCATGTCATACTGCGTCTTGGCAGCATTGGCCGTGGCCACAGCAGCCTTATACTGCGCCTCTACCTCGTCATGCTTTTGGGCCGACACCACCTGCTTTTCATAAAGCTGATGCACACGGTCATAGGACTTCTTGGCCACATCGACCCCCACGAGGGCCTTCTGCCACATCTCGTAAGCTGCATCTATCTGCTGCTGGCGTGCACCATTCTGAGCCTTGTTGCTCTGAGCCGTGGCGGCGGCGCGAGCGGCCTTGGCCTGCTCCATTTTGGCATCAACCTCGGGGCTACTGATATAGGCCAGCGTGTCGCCCATGCGGACTTGCGTTCCTTCTTCCACATAGATATAGGCTATGCGACCCGGCACCTTGTTGGAGACACGGTATTCGTTGGCAACCACCTCACCCATCATCAAGTCGGGTTCGGGGGATAGGAGTACCTGTCCGATGATGACAACGGTAAGGACCAAGGCGAGAACCACGCCCAGTCCAATCCACGTGCTTCGTTTGTTTTTCTGTTCTATGCTGCGTTCCATGATATGTTGTTTATTTCCGTTCAAAGATTCTTAGAGACCAGCCGGGGGCCTACTTGCGTCCCATTGCCTGACAGAGATTGCGGTAGTCCAGTCGTATTTCCACTTCGGCATCTACCACATCGCTCTTGGCCGACATCCATGCCGTCTGAGCCGCCATTAGGTCGCTGCTACTTATCACGCCAGCGGCAAACGACTCCTGAGCCAGTTTGAGATTTTCCTCGGCATTGACCAGATTGCTCTGCGCCTGCACCAACTTCTTATTGGCCACCTCAAGTTCGTAGTTCAGCTTTGTCACCTGAAGTTCTATCTTCTCCTTGGCTTCCTCAATCTGGTAGAGAACCTCGTTGCGTTTGTGCTTGGCTATGCGCACACCGTAAACAGCATCGGGGTGACAGAGAGGCACATTAGCCACCACGCCCAGTGTAATCATGCCCTCCACCTTGTTGCTCACCCCGTTGAAGAAACTGGGACTGGTCCAGAGATAAGATGCCGTAGCCGCAATGTTCGGCAGCAGGTTTGAGACGGCCAGACGGACCGTCGAATGCGCCATCTGCTCGGCAATGTTCAACATCTTCAATTCGGAACGGCTGTCCCATACGGCCTGCATATTAATGTTGCTATAGGACTGTAGGTTGACCCACGTAGAGTCCTCTACAATCTGATAGTCGCCACGCAAATCAAGGTCACAGAGCTGAAAGAGAAGCATCCTGTACATATCCAGCCCATTGATGGCCTGAGTAAGTTTCATCTGCGCCTCGTTGAGATTGACACGCACTTTGGTTTGGTCGGCACGGGTAGCCACCTCGGCCTCCACCATGGCATCCACATCACGGCTCAAATCCTCCAGCAACTTGCAATACTGGCGCGCCAATTCCACCTTGTGCTGCAGAGAGACAACATGCCAGTAAGCCTCATCGACACTAACCAGCAGGTCTTCCTGCCCCTTGTCATACTGAATGCCTGCCAGCTCAGCCGAAAGACGAGCCATCCGGTAGGCTTCGCGGATTTTGCCCCCCAAGAAGATGGGCTGCGTCATGGTGACACCCCCAACGAAAACATTGCGTGAACTTATGTCAAAGTCATCCACAATCTGTTGTCCCAGACCGTTGAGGTCGGAAGCCATATTTGACAGCGGCTCTGCCAAAACCGCCCCCAGAATGGAGGACAGGAGGGGCGACTGGACGGCCGAGGCCAAATTGCTGGTGGCCTGATCGCCGATAGTGGATAGATTCTGCTTCTGCTGGTCACTCAGAATGGAGATGTTCTTCTCATTCCAGTGATACAGGGCGTTGGCCGAAAAACGGGGGAAGAACTCGCTGAGAGCCAGTTTGCGCAAGTCTTCTGACTCGGCGGCTTTCTCTTTGAGAATCTTAATACTATTATTCGACTGTAATGCCAACTGATGGCACTGATCCAACGTGAGAACCTGCTGAGCCGAGACGGGCAGTGCAAAAAAACTCAACAAGCCAAGTATAAGCGTATTAAATCTATGCATGAACACATTATTGAGATTGCAAATATACAGATATTCAAAGGAGTAAAAAATTTAACATTTTGAAAAAAAGTTAAAAGAAATAACCAACGGCATTATATCGGCCGACGGCGGATAAAAGACATTCAACGTTCTTCAGATTTCCATTTTACCAGATACGTACACATCCATCCCCTCCACCCCCAAAAAAACATTGGCACAAACTTCCCCGTTTCTTCTCCGCATCCTCAAATTCCAGTCAGTTGCCATTATGACGTCCCTATGGAATGACCCAATCCAAACGCTATCACTGCATTGAACGACTTCTCGAATCATCTTTTCGAATGCAGATACATACATTTTTGATAGCAATGCTTTGCGGAATAAGATTTAGTGAAGCTAACGGGATAACCGCGATGACAATGCCATGCCGTAGCAAGAAGATGTATCTCTAAACCAACGAAAATCACGCCCGTAGAAGGGGGAAATCTCGACCATCCATAAAGTAAGTTAGCATTTTGAAGCCTCCGTAATAGGGATGGCTACACTGCGACCCTGACTGTTCTAATGCATATAGCATCGTTTTGTTGCGCATTGGAGGAAGGCAGGGCAATATATTTATTCAAAATAAGTTATAATGCTGTACGGATGAAACAGTTGTTTTTTCTGATAGTGTTGTTGAGTTGTGTCGAACTAAGCAAGGCGCAGCTCACCATAGGAGACTCGCTGCGCCTCACGGTGGTGGCCGAGGGATTGTGTGCCTCGCTGACGTGGACCGACCTTGACACCGTGAACCCCCACCTGTATGCAATCAACGTGCGATATAACAATGAGAACGCATACAACATCGTGGACACCACATGGCAGCACGAATACCGTTACTGCCTGCCTCGCCACCTATGCGGCGACACCGTCTTTTTCCGCATCTCTCGCCGGAGTGACGACTATAGCATCATAAACCAGATTTCACCTTATGCAGCAGAATCCTTTAGCGACAACAAGCCGACGTCGGGGTGTACGGTGGACCGCGTGACGGTGGACCCCGCCTCACAGCACATCCTGCTGTCGTGGCATCCTTCGCCAGATGCCGACATCATGGGCTACTACATATGCACCGGGCACCCCTGCACAGACTACGACACCGTGTGGGGTAGAACAGACACCACCTACGTGTGTCTGGACCACGAAGCACACGAAGCGCACGAATACCGTGTGCTGGCCTTCGACAGCTGCTTTCAGGCCAGCCCGCTCACTCCTTATTATGGCAATCTGGTCCTGGAGGCCTCGGCTCCCGAATGCTCACGCACAGCGACCTTTCGGTGGAACGAATATCAGAATATGCCCAGCGGTGTGGACTACTATCTGCTGCATGTAGAGTTACAACCCATCGGCGTGGTGCTGGAAGACTCGGTACCCAGTAATGACGACCGCAGCGTAACTCTCGCACTGACCGACGAGGTAGACTGGCTGCGAGCCACCGTGACTGCCGTGAGCCATGACAGGAGCACCAAAGCCCTCTCCAACGAAACCATCTATCATTTCGACTCCATCGAAACCGCCCGCTACCTGAATATCGCCCACATCGAATATGATTTTGGGCGGGGAGCCGTACGGCTGAACATCGTGGCCGACACCGATTATGCCACCGATGGCTACACCCTCTATCGTGCGGCGGACAGCGAGGAGTTTGTCCCCATTGCCTGGCTGCCCTTCGAGGAAGACGGGCAACTGGAATACGAAGACTACGGAATACGCCCCATGGAAGCCAGTCGATACAGCTACACCATCGGAGTGTATGACCACTGCGGCCTGCGCGAGACACGCTCTTCGGCAGCCGTGATAGTGCTGCCCTCCACTGACAGTAAGGGAGCTTTCTTTCCCAACATCTTCACGCCATCACGGGTGGACAACAACCAGTTCTGTCCCAGCTACCGATTCATCACGCGCGACAACTACCGGCTGGACATCTACAACCGGATGGGCATGAGGGTGTTTGAAAGCAACGACCCATCGCAATGCTGGGACGGAACCCACAATGGGCAACCAATGGCCCAAGGAGTGTATGTATATCAGGTGCGCTGCCGCTACATAGACGGCACACTCGATGAATGGCGCGGCACACTGTTACTTCTGGATTAACGAATCCATCTTTCTCAGAATATGATGACCATAGGAATCTACACACGCCGACAAGGCGATGCCGACACAAGACAATCCATACAGCAACTGACAGACATCATGCGCCAGCGTGGCATCAGGCCCTTGCAGGTGAATGACTGCCTGCCCGACGAACCACTGGATTTCCTACTGACGGTGGGAGGCGATGGAACGCTGTTGAACTCCTTGAATATCATAGGTGCTACAGACATACCCGTAGTAGGCATCAACTTCGGTCATTTAGGGTTTCTCACCACAGCCGGACGCAACGACATGGAAGCCCTCATAGACAGTCTGGTCAAAGGCCACTACACCATTGAGCAACGAACGCTGCTGGACATTGAAGTAGGCGGACAGCACATGACGGCACTAAACGAAGCCGTGTTGCACCGCGACATAGAGAGCGAGATGTTGCGTACCAAAGTGTACGTGAATGACGAATGTGTAGGCACCTATGCCGGCAATGGGGTCATCGTTGCCACTCCCACAGGCAGCACGGCCTATTCGCTGAGCTGTGGCGGCCCGATACTGACCCCTGACTGTGGCTGCTTCGTGGTGACACCCATTGCGGCACACACGCTGACCCTGCGCCCTGTGATTGTACCAGACAGTGCAACCTTACGACTTGCCACCGACCCCGAACACGCCAAAATACACCTCAGCCTCGACTCACGCCAAGAGGAGATAGTCGGAGGACAAGACATTCTGCTGAAACGCGCCGCGTTCACCATACGTCTCACCCGCATGAACAACCAGACTTTCTTCACCGCCATACGGCAGAAACTAATGTGGGGCGTGTAAGCCAATCCTCGCAATCCTTCATGAAACCGTCAGTTCTATTCATAAGTAAGACCCCGGGGAGAGCCACCGTCGCCGTATGCCTCACGGTGCTGCTCTTTGCCATCACGTCATGCCACAAAGACAACACCTGCGGTGTACCACATGGCTACGGCGTGACGCTGGACCTCTCGCTGCCCCAAATGTACGCACTGAGTACCGTTGGCGGCTCGGTGATGATAGACTCAAGCTACAGCAGCATATTCTATGACGGAATCTGCTACCGCGGTATCTTTGTGTTGCGCACCTCGCTGAACGAATTTATGGCCTATGAGTGTTCCTGCCCACGCGACAATGAGACAACGGTGCAGCCCGCCGACGGATGGGGTGGGTGGCTGCTGCAATGCCCACGATGCAAAAGCATCTTCAGCCTATATGCCGAAGGTGCCCCCGTAGAGGGCAGCCAGACGCCATGCAGTCTTTATCAATACAACACGTACATGGACAATGACGGCTATCATCTGCACATCTACTAAATTCTGAAATCAACAAAAACATATCCCATGAATATAAGCCACTATTTCGAGCCTGCCTCGCCCGACGTACACACGTTCCTGAGCGAGATTTCCGCCACCACTATAGCCAACAAAATCATTGCTTACCGCGAAGGCGAGGAGTTTCCCGAAGTGGAAGACGGAGCCTTGGTGCTTTTCGGCGTAGACGATGATCGCGGAGCCATTGGCAATCGAGGCTGTGGAGCCGCACCCGACCATGTGCGCAGCTACCTCTACGGGCTTGCATTGCCATCCAAGAACATGCAGCTATACGACTTGGGCAACATCGTGGCCGGAGAGAGCCCCGAGGACACCTACTACGCCATTACTGACGTGATGTGCCAACTGATAGAGCACAACGTCACCACACTACTCATCGGTGGCGGGCAAGACCTCACATACGCTATGTACAAGGCCTACGAACGAGTAGGGCGCGTCATCAATATCTGTGCCATAGACCCCCGTTTTGACATCAGCGACACACCCACCATCAACTCACGCTCCTACCTGAACCACATCATCATGCAGCAGCCCAACTATATGTTCAATTTCACCACCATAGGCTATCAGACCTATCTGGTGGGCGGCGGCTACATACACCTAATGGACGAACTGAACTTTGACGCTTACCGTCTGGGGCATATACAGGAAGACATGCGCCGAGCCGAGCCTCTGATACGCAACGCAGACCTAATGACCATCGACATCAACGCCATCCGACAGAGCGATGCCCCGGCCAATGCCAACCCCTCGCCCCATGGATTCTATGGCGAACAACTATGCCAGATGGCCCGCTTTGCCGGAATGAGCAACAAAATAGACAGCATAGGTCTTTTTGAACTTAATCCAGCTTACGACAACGAGGGGCAGACCTCCCATATGGCAGCTCATGCCCTATGGTATTTCATCGAAGGCTTCTACAACCGCAAAGCCGACAACCCCTACTTGGACAAGCAAAATTACAAACAATACATCGTGCAGCTGGAGACCCACGACCTGTCCATCAACTTCTACAAGAGTCGCATCAGCGACCGCTGGTGGATGGAGGTCCCCTGCGACAACGAGGAACGACGCCAACGCTACATGCGACACCTGCTGGTGCCATGCACTTATGACGACTACGAGCGCGCCATGCAGAACGAAGTACCCGAACTCTGGTGGCGCTACTATCAAAGAGTACAATAACCCGACATGGAAGCCATCGAACTCATCGGTGCCCTGCTCGGCATCGCCTATCTGGTATTACAATACAAAGCCAACGCCTGGATGTGGGTGTTCAGCCTGCTGATGTCTCTGCTCTACACCTACATCAACTTCACTCACCATCTGTATGCCAACGCAGTGCTACAGGTCGTGTTCTCAGCGATGGCCGTCGTGGGACTGCTGGAATGGGTTGGACTGCGACAACAGAAAAACCGCCCCATCACATCCCTGCCCCGAAGCATGGTTCCCACTTTGATAGGCATAACGCTGGCCATGACCCTGGCAGCCATAGGCATTCTGCAATGGGTAGGAGAGAGTGACAACCTGCTCTTCGACAGCCTGACCACATCCATCAACCTGACAGGCACGTGGATGCTCATTCGAAAATACTACCAGGAATGGATTTGCTGGCTGATTGTCGATCCGATGATGTGTGTCATGTATGCCCTGTCGGGGTTATGGACTTCGGCAGCCTTGTATGCCATTTTCTCTGTGGTGGTCATTTTCGGCTACCTGCGATGGAAACGGGAGGCACTGACAGCCCTGCAGGATGAACAGCATACCACAACCGACATACAATAACCATAGCATCAAAACAATATCCATGAGAGTCACACTGGTTGCCAACGGCGAATTCCCCACACATCCCCTGCCGCTTAACTCCCTTCGCAGAGCGGATAAAATTGTATGCTGCGATGCCGCGATTGTCACACTGCTCGACACTGGATTCCAACCCGCCGAGAATCAGACTATCGATGTGGTAGGCGACTGCGATTCTCTACCCCAGAATCTGAGAGCCGCCCTACCCTACCCCCTGCACCCTGAAAGCGAGCAGGACGACAACGACCTTACCAAGGCTTTTCGCTGGACCCTGGCCAACACATCCGAACCACTCTGTATTGACATTGTCGGTGCAACAGGATTACGTGAAGACCATACGATGGGAAATCTGAGCCTGCTGATGCGCTACCATCTGCAGCTTGACGAAAAACGTCCAGGCTCACAAATACAAATGCTGACCAATCACGGCACCTTTACCGCTGTCAACGGCAGTGCCACGTTCACCTCATTCGCACGCCAGCAAGTGTCCATTTTCTCCCTCTCACCCGATGTGCCCGTCAGTGCCACCGGGCTGCAATATTCGTTGGAGAACCGCTGCCTAACAGAATGGTGGGAGGCCACGCTCAACTCCGCACTCGGCAACACGTTTTCCCTACAGGGAGGGAAACTATTGGTATTTCAAACCTACGAAGCAAAGGAATAACAGGATGCCCCACCCCAGGCCTTGGCGGGTCCGACTTCTATATCATTTTCTCAATCTGTCTGGCTGTAGCCTGAGGGAATAGAGCCTGCAAATGATTCGCAATGCGCTGGCGAGACTCTTCGGGCATACGCTCACAGTGAACTATGCCGTCTCCATACATGGCTTCGGGCGTACAGTAGCGGGCAACACCCCATCCATAGCGTTCGCCTGCCCGAGTATATTTATACTCAAAATCGGCGATACAGACGTAAGTAGACATCTCCAATGCGTTGAGCAGCGAGTCACACTCAGCCCCTGTCTTTTCCACCCGCTCCTTATCCTGCTCCGCTCCCTTCCACCGCCTACGGCTAAGGCTGTAGCCACTGGCTTTTTTCAACTCATGTGAAAGTAGCGTCTCATTCTGCCGAAGCACAGTGAGAATGTGCTGTGCATCCCCGCCCAGAACCGTTAACGGACGGGCAAAACGCCGCCAATTAATGAAATCGGGCAGCCATTCCAAGCTGACGAAACCCGCCTTGCCAGCAAAAAACTTGCCATAGGCACATTGCCACTCGCCTATTATGGGACCCTTCCACTCCCAAGGGCCTTCCACATCTTTCTCAAACCAAAGTTCTTCGGGCGTATGCTCGGCGATGGAAAACCCATCAATGCCATTTTTGAAAAAGGGCAAGAAGCCCCACTCCAGCACTTTGTCCAGCACTTGCTGGCGACTACGAAACAAAAAATCCATAACCTACAACCGATTCTGTTTTGCACTTAAACTCTTTACAAAAATACACAATTAAACTGACGATGATTAACTTTCCGCCTTTCATTTTTGATACTTTATGAAGATTTTGCACTCAAGAAGACTTTAGTTCTTTACAAACATTTACCAATTAATCGCAAGCGACTATTTTGTCAAAACACATCTAATCACAAAAAAACATTTGATTTTTGAACAAAACCACATATATTTGCATCGTGAACGATTAAATATATTTGCATGAGTGACGAGAAACTGAAACTGAGTAACCAGGGGTGTTTCCGCCTATACACGGCAGCGCGACTGATGATACAAGCCTACCAACCCTGGTTTGCACAGCTGGGCATTACCTACACACAATACCTGGTGCTGATGGTGCTTTGGGAGCAAGACTGCCTACCACTGAATGCCATTTCGCGACGGCTCTTTCTGGAGAGCAACACAATCACCCCGCTTATCAAGCGCATGGAGGCGATGAAGATAGTGACGCGTAAGAAGAGTAAGGACGATGCCCGCCAAACCATCGTTGCACTGACAGAGCACGGGCGAGCAATGAAGCAGCAGGCAACAGCCATCCCCGACTGTATGTCAGCCCTGCTTCAAGAAAAGGGACTCGATGGAGAGACTTTCGCCACCATCATACCCACACTCGACTACATGATAGAAATCTTATTCAAATAAATAACTTAGATCAATAAAATTATGACAAAAGAAGATGCATTGAAACAGTTTGCCGAGCTCGGCTCTGCTTGGTTTGGAAACAGTAAGCAACATTTTGCCTTCTCGGCATACTGTCGTCTGCAGGGCTGGAACAAACTGGCCGACAAGTGGAAGGAAGAGGCTGAAGAAGAATGGGAAGAGGCAGAGGAAGTACTGAACCGCCTTGTAGAACTGGGCTGCAAGCCCGCTGACCTACAGGAGGCTATGAAGACGATGGAATTCCCATTCTATGATGACCCCAAACAACAGATTGAGAACGACTTCACGCCTGATGCCATCAAGCAGCTGAGCGAGCTGGCCGAGGCTTTCAACGACGACTATCCTACGAAAAAGCTCATCGAGAAGTGGATTGACAGCGAGAAGGGCCACATGGCCTGGGAGGCCCAATACCTGAACTATATCGAGAAACTGGGCTACGAGAACTTCCTTATCGCTATGATGTAATCCGTTGAACATAGAGTATGTGCATCAAAACATTAAACATATAGAATCCATCAGTATGAAAGAAAAGATATTGCAATGTATGCGCGAGGCTGGAAAGCCCGTCTCCGCAGGCGACGTAACGAAGGCACTGGGTGCCGACCGAAAGGAAGTAGACAAGGCTTTTGCCGAGTTGAAGAAAGAGGGGGCGATTGTTTCGCCCGTTCGTTGCAAGTGGGAACCTGCAAAGTAATTCTATCCATTTAAGGGCGGTCTGGCAGAAGTGACTGAACGACATCATGCCAACCTCCCTTTTCCATTCACCTGAAACGTTTACGACTATGGCAAAGATGAAATGCCCTTGTAGATACGTCTACGACCCCGAAGTGGGAGATCCCAAGCAGGGAATACCTCCTGGCACCAAGTTTGAAGATCTGCCCGACACGTGGCGTTGTCCACGCTGCAAGCGCAAGAAGGAAAAGTTCGTACCCGTAGGAGAATAATAGTCAACAAATAAACAATTATAACAATGGAAGCAGCAAAGAAAGTATTCGAGTTCCTGGAGAACGCAGGAACGTTTTATCTCGCAACAGTAGAGGGCGACCAGCCCCGCGTACGGCCTTATGGAGCCATGCTCTACTTCGAGGACAAAATCTACATCATGGCATTTGGCCAGACTAATGCCACCCGCCAGATTGCCCAGAATCAGAAAGCAGAGATATGTGCCTTCAAGGGTCAGACGCTCCGCATCGAGTGCAAACTGGTAGAGGACAACCGGCCTGAGGTAGGCAAGGCACTCGTCGACAAGATGCCCGTGCTGAAGCCTGCCCTCGGCGAGAATGGTGAGAACGGCGTGATGTATTATCTGAAGGATGCCAAGGCCGACTTCTTCAAGATGATGGAACTGGTAGAGACAGTGAACTTTTAAACTGAAGATAGAATGGCAAACTACGATTTTGACGTTATCTGCGTGGGCTGTGGTCACGGCTGTGACTTAGCGGCACGCATACTGGCTAAAGCCGGCAAAAGAGTTGCAGCCATCGAGCGCGACCTATGGATGGGCACATGCACCAACTACGGATGCAATGCCAAGATTCTGCTCGACGGCCCATTTGAACTCACCACCGCTATGGAAAACTACCGCGAGATCGGAGTGTTCGACAAGGTTCCCGAGGTGAACTGGGAGAAACTCATGCAGTACAAACTGCCGTATTTTGAAGCCGTCAAGCCGATGACCAAGGCAAATATGGAGGCAAGCGGCTGTGTCTGCATTCAGGGAAGCGGCACACTGAAGGATGCCCATACCGTGGTGGTCGATGGCAAGGAGTACACTGCCGAGAACATCATCCTCGGCCCCGGTCAGCGCGATGACACGCTCGACATTCCCGGCAAAGAGTATATACGCCACAGCCGCGACATGCTCAGCATCGAGCAGATGCCCCAGCGCGTCGTGTTCATCGGTGGTGGTATAATCTCAATGGAATTTGCATCGATGGCTGTTGATATGGGACGCGAGGTGACTGTCATTGACCACGGCGACCACACACTGAAGGCTTACCCGCGTGAGTATGTCGATGAAGTTGTGGCTCGGATGGAAAAGAAGGGCGCTCAGTTCAAATACTGTGAGGATGTATGTGCTATCGAAAAGACTGCTACAGGACTACTGGTGAAGACCCAGAAAGGCTTCGAGGTGGAATGCGACTACGTGCTACAGGCTACGGGGCGCCCCGTGAACTATGAGAACATGGGGCTGGAGGCCCTCGGCATTGAGGCCGGTCCTCGCGGCATTAAAGTCGACGACCATCTGCGCACCTCGGTGAAGAACATTTTCGCCTCGGGCGATGCCATCGACAAGCATATCCCCAAGCTCACTCCTACGGCCCTCTTTGAGAGCCAGTATATCGCCGACCTGCTACTGGGCAAGACCACGGGGCCTATATGCTATCCAGCCGTGCCCAACCTCGTGTTCACATTTCCACGCATCGCCCAGGTGGGTGTCAGCCTCGACGCAGCCCGCAAGGACGACAAGTATCGAGTGGTAGATATTCCATACGGACAGGCGTTCCTCTTCAACACTCACAACGAGGCAAGTGCCAAGTTGGCATTCATCTTCAACAAGGAAAGCAATCTGCTGGTAGGTGCCGCCGCCATGGGCTCGGATGCCGGTGCATGGATTGACGTGCTTACGCTTGTCATCTTCAACAAGATGACCCGAGAACAGTTCGCCTACTACATCTATGCCTTCCCCACCACCACCTGTGGACCACTGATGATGCTTGGTCAGGTTTGGTAATTGAGAAAAGCAAATAGTAAAAAAAAGGAGCAATGTCCGCAGGTGGATATTGCTCCTTAAACTTTCCTTATTCGCAAGCAAGATTGATAATATCAAAAGCTGCCACGCTTCTCCTTTAGAATATCTTCTATCCGTGGGGGACGTTCACGAATAAATTGCGATTTGCCTATTTCACTTTATAAAACGACAGGATACTCCTCCACAACTGTTCATTCACCCAACTACGGGGGATTCCATTGCGTTGATATCAATGGACGGGTCAGCACCGAGTAGGACTTCAATCTTACCCTATTTGGAGAAATGATGTTTAAGAAATACTTGATAATGCAACGACTGAATAGGCTTTACATTGGTTGTCTGGAATCGTAATCCAAGACTGGTTCATTCGCCGCTGAATAAGCCCTTGCAAGGCAAATGTGCAGTCCAAAAATGATAAAGGCCTCCTTGCTGCCAAGGAAGCCTTTATCATTACAGATACATCTCAGAATTATTTCTTGATGAACTTGTAGTCCTTGCCGAGATAGTAGGCCTGATTGCCGAGACTTTCCTCGATGCGCATCAACTGATTGTACTTGCAAATACGGTCGGTGCGGCTGGCACTACCTGTCTTTATCAATCCAGCGTTCATAGCCACCACAAGGTCAGCGATAGTGGTATCCTCTGTCTCGCCCGAACGGTGGGAGATAATGGCAGTATAGTTGTTGCGCATAGCCAGATTGACAGCGTCAATGGTCTCGGTAAGAGTACCAATCTGATTCAGTTTGACAAGGATGGAGTTGGCCACCTTCTTGTCCAAACCCATGCGAAGACGCTCCACATTAGTGACAAACAGGTCGTCACCCACCAGCTGGCAGCGGTCACCAATAGTGTCAGTCATCAGTTTCCAACCATCCCAATCATCCTCGGCCATGCCGTCCTCAATGCTGATGACAGGGTATTTCTTCACCCAATCAGCCCAGAAGTCGCTCATCTGAGCGGCTGTCAGTTTCTCGCCGCTGGACCACTTGAGGTGATACATCTTCTCGTCAGCCAAATAGAACTCGCTGGCAGCAGCATCAAGAGCGATGTAGACATCCTCGCCCGGACGATATCCAGCCTTTTCGATGGCCTGAAGGATGCAGGTGATAGCCTCCTCATTGCTACCCAGATTGGGGGCAAAGCCACCCTCATCACCCACGTTAGTAGACATACCCTTGGCCTTCAGCACACTGCGGAGGTTGTGGAACACCTCGGCGCCCATACGCAGAGCCTCAGAGAAGGTAGGAGCGCCCACCGGCATAATCATGAACTCCTGAAAATCAATGCTGTTGTCGGCATGAGAACCACCGTTAAGGATATTCATCATGGGGATGGGGAGTGTATAGGAGTTTACCCCACCGAAATAACGGAAAAGTTCCTGATTATTTTCCATGGCAGCAGCTTTGGCACAGGCCAGTGAGACGCCCAAGATGGCATTGGCACCCAGGCGACTCTTGTTAGGAGTGCCATCCAGCTCAATCATCTTCATATCTATGGCTTTCTGCTCGGTGACATACATACCTTGCAGCTCCTCATTGATGACATTATTCACATTGTTCACGGCCTGCATGACACCCTTGCCCATATAAACGGACTTGTCGCCATCACGCAGTTCGCAAGCCTCGTGCACACCCGTAGAAGCACCTGACGGAACGGCAGCGCGGCCCATGGCGCCCTGCTCGGTGAAAACCTCGACCTCTACAGTAGGATTGCCGCGAGAATCAAGAATCTGGCGGCCACGAATGCCTATAATCTGGCTCATAATCTGATAAGTATTAAATGATTAATAAAATAGATGATTCAAAGATGCAAAGATACGTAAAAAAAACGGTTTTTCTGGTTACCCACAACACAGCACGGAGACAAAAAACAGCAGCCTGTTTTATGCCTCGCCAGTCTGGCACACTATGTGAGAAAAAAAACTTATCTTCGTTACATAAAATGCACTAATGTTCATTTTATAAACACCTAATAATACGGATTTTAAATCAAAATAAACATCATGAAATACAGACGTGTTTTGTTAAAGTTGAGCGGTGAGTCATTGATGGGGAAACAGAGCTATGGCATAGACCCCGAGGTTCTGAGCCAGTATGCCACCGATGTTAAAGCCGCTGTGACAGCAGGCGTCGAAATAGCCATCGTTATCGGCGGTGGCAACATTTTCAGAGGGCTCAGCGGTGCCGCCCAGGGCATGGATCGCGTGCAGGGAGACTACATGGGCATGATGGCCACACTTATCAACAGTATGGCCCTGCAGGCCGAACTGGAGAAGCAAGGCCTTCGGACCGAACTCCTTAGCGGGCTATCCATCGAACCCATATGCAAGGAGATGAGCCGTCGGCGCGCCGTGGAGGCCATGCAGGATGGACGAGTAGTCATCATTGGCGGAGGCAGCGGGAACCCCTTCTTCACTACCGATACAGCTTCGGCCCTGCGAGCCGTCGAAATCATGGCTGATGCCATTCTCAAAGGCACACGCGTGGACGGCATCTACACTGCCGACCCGGAAAAAGACAAGACCGCAACCAAATTCCAGCACCTCACATTTCAGGAAGCCCTCTCCAAGCACCTCAAAATCATGGACCTAACCGCTTTTGCCCTCTGCGAGGAGAACAACCTGCCCATCTACGTATTCGACATGAATCGTCCTGGAAACTTGCTCCGAGTGGTGACTGGCGAAGACATTGGTACCGAGGTATCGGCACAATAATATCCACATACAACGTGAACAATAACCCATAAAAATAACAACGTATGAACGACTTATCAAAATCCTGTCTGGAAGAGGCAAAAAAAGGTATGCAGAGTTCCGTGTCTTTTTTGGAGAAAGAACTGGCCAAGATTCGCGCTGGCAAGGCTAATCCAGGCATGCTGGAAGGGGTGAAGATTGACTATTATGGAACTATGACGGACATCAGCCAGGTGGCCAACATCAACACGCCCGATGCCCGCAGCATCGTTATCCAGCCATGGGAGAAAACCATTGTCGGAGCCATAAACAAGGCCATCCTCGATGCCAATCTGGGTTTCACACCCCGCCACGAAGGCGACATACTTCGCATCATTGTCCCCCCTCTGACCGAGGAACGCCGCAAAGAACTGTCCAAGGCCGCCAAAGCGGAGATTGAAAACGCCAAAGTCAATATTCGCTACGCCCGCCGCAAGGTGATGGACAAGGTGAAGAAACTGAAATACCAGTCCGTGCCAGAAGACGAAGTGAAACAGGTAGAAAAAGAGCTCCAAGACATCACTGACAAATTTGTGGCCGAATGCGACAAGATTTACGCAGCCAAGGAGAAGGAAATCATGACGGTGTAAATATAGCCCGACATGAACGTCATCCGTTTTGACTCACTTGAGTCAACCAACAAATATTGTGAACTCCTCGATTTGTCAAAAACCGAGGAGTTCACTACTATATGGGCCGTCTCACAGACCGCCGGCGTGGGACAGCGGGGCAACCGATGGGAGAGCACTCCAGGGCAGAACCTAACCTTTAGCGTAGTACTCCACCCCATGTTTCTACCCGCCTCACGCCAATTCCTGCTGACACAGATGCTATCGCTCGCCATTGTAGACTTCCTGCGGCAGATGCTGACATCATCACAAGTGTTCATCAAGTGGCCCAACGACATATACGTCGGAACACGTAAAATCTGCGGCATATTGACAGAGACTCACATAGCCAACGGACATATCGCCTCGGCCATATGCGGAGTGGGACTCAACGTCAATCAACAATCCTTTTCGAACGACATACCAAATCCGACCTCAATGGCATTGGTCGCAGGGAGGTCATACCCATTAGAAACAGCCCTCCAAAACCTACTGGAATGCATGGAGCGACGCTATAGGGAACTGCGTGATGACGCACAAAATGGCCTACAGCATGACTACCTATCACTACTGCTAAACCGTGGCACCGCAGCCCGATACCAATATCAGGGGCATGAAATCAACGCCATCATTCAAGACGTGGACGATTATGGACGCCTCAGACTGACAGACTCACAGCAGCAGGAAATAGTCTGCGACATCAAAGAAATTCAATTTATAGATTTCCCGACAATCCGAAAGCCCCACCCGCAGCGGCCTGTAAAAATGTTATTTAAATAGGAAAGCCCCCCAGAGAGTTTCCCAAACACTCAAGGGGGCTTCTTAATTATATCAGTATAAAAGATTTGAGACCACCTGCTAATTCAAGACAAAGCGTCTTTGCTGCACGTCGCGACTGTTAGGGCCAATCATCACAACAAAATCGCCTGGCTCCGCCACATGCTGGCAGGCAGCATTGTAGAACTTCAACGTCTCTTCAGTGATAGAAAACGATACGGTATGGCTCTCGCCTTTCTTAAGCATGATGCGTTCAAAGCCCTTCAGTTCCTTCACAGGGCGTACCACGCTACCATAAACATCGCGGATGTACATCTGAACAACCTCACATCCATCATAGTTGCCTGTATTGGTGATAGTGACGCTGGCCACAATCTCACCCTTGCTGTTCATCACGGTGTCGCTCATCGTAATAGGAGAATAGTCGAAAGAGGTGTAGCTTAGACCATAGCCAAAGGGGAAGAGACCGTCATTCTCAACGTCAAGATAGTTGGTGCGGCAACGTTGAAAATCGCCATACTGCGGACGTCCCGTATTGTAGCAGGCATAACTAAACGGATACTGCCCCACATGGCGGGGAAAAGTCGTGGTAAGTTTGCCCGATGGCACCACATCGCCAAAGAGCACGTCAGCAACAGCATCCGCCGTCTCACTGCCAGCAAACCACACCTGCAAGATGGCATCAAGATGCTCATTCTCCCAATTGAGTACCACAGGACGACCCGTAAAATTGAGCATCACAATAGGTTTGCCCGTCTTGGCCAAAGCCTCAAGCAGGTCGCGCTGCGCATCTGGCAACTGTATATTGACCATGCTGGCTCCCTCACCCGACATCTCAGAGCATTCGCCAACAGCAGCAACAATCACATCGGCTCTTGCCGCAACGGACAACGCCTCATTCAGCAACTCTTTGTCACTGCGACTGTCGCGGGTGATATATTTGCGGGCATACTTCTTGTCGGTTGCAGCGTCATAGATGAGGTTGCAGCCACGGGCATAAAGTATCTCGGCATTGCTACCCACGGCCTTGCGCAGACCCTCGCGCAGCGTGATATACTGATCTGGACGAGCACACCAGCTCCACATACCACTGATATTCAGCGTGTCGTCGGCCATGGGACCCACCAGGGCAATACGACCTTTCTTTTGGAGCGGCAGCAGGTTGCCTTGGTTTTTGAGTAGCACAAACGTCTCGGCAGCAGTACGACGTGCCTCGGCACGATGTTCGGGGCAAAGCACCACTCGTTCGGCCATTGTGGTGTCACAATAGCGATAAGGGTCATCAAACAATCCCAGCAGGTATTTGGCCTTGAGGATGCGGCGGCACGACTGGTCTATCAGTTCCATGCTGATACGTCCCGAGCGGACAGCCTGCTCAAGACTGTGGGCGTAGGCATCGCTGCACATATCCAGATCAAGACCAGCCTCAATGGCCAGTTCGGCCACGGCAGCGGTATCGCCCATGCCATGGTCAATCATGTCCGAAATACTGGCATAATCAGAGACAACAAAGCCCTGAAACCCCCACTCATTGCGCAGCAACTCCGTCAACAGCCAGTAATTGCCTGTGGCTGGCACACCATCCACGGTATTAAAAGACGACATCATGCTGAATGCCCCAGCATCAATAGCGGCCTTATAGGGGGGCAAATACTCGTTGTACATCCGCCAGTGGCTCATATCGACCGTGTTGTACTCCCGTCCTGCCTCACCCGCACCATAGAGTCCGAAATGCTTCACACAAGCCATCATCGTCGTGCTATCAGCCAGACATGTCCCTTGATAGCCCCTCACCATGGCTTCGGCAACACGACTACCAAGATAGGGGTCTTCGCCAGCCCCTTCGGCAATACGTCCCCAACGGGCGTCATGACAGATATCCACCATGGGGCTGAATGTCCAGCAGAGTCCTTCTGCCGTAGCCTCGCGCGCCGCCACACGAGCACTGCGCTCTATGGCCTCCATGTCCCACGAACATGCCAAAGCCAGAGGGATAGGAAACACTGTACTAAAGCCATGAATCACATCCAATCCGAAAAACATAGGGATGTGCAGCCGGCTCTGATCAACAGCGATACGCTGCACTTCGCGTACCTGACGTGCTCCATACATATCCAGCACACTGCCACCCTCACCTTCTCGAACACGACGTATAAACTCCTCTTTTCGACCCTCTTTGGCAGAGCGGTAGGCCTCGCCCTCCAACAGCGTCAGCTGCCCTATTTTTTCGCGAAGCGTCATCTGCTCCATCAAGTCATCGATAAAAAAATCCATCTTCTTGAGGTCTGCCTTTTCGGGCGACGTGCAACAGGCGGCCAGCACTACCAGCACAGCCGCCAAAAATAGCCGTAATGTTTTCATATCAAGAAAAGAAAATTAATGCAATAGGGTTACAGTGCCTTTCTTATACTGCCAGTTGCCCGGAGTAATGTCATCCTTATAGCGGATAATATATGTGTAGGCCGACTGCGGACACAGCTTTCCCTCATGGAATCCGTCCCATCCCTCGTTGAGGTCTGTGGAGTGGAACACCTGTACACCGCCACGGGTGTAAATGTATATCTCAAAATCCGTAATACCAGACCCTTGCGCACGGAAGGTGTTGTTGGCCACATGGAAAGCATCGCCTTCGCCAGGCTTGGTAGGGATAAATACATTAGGGACATAGAGAGAAGAATGAATCAGCGGTATGACTACAGAAGCCGAATCCGCACAGCTACCGTCACCAATAGTCAGCGAGATGACCACAGAGTCAGTGGTGGGCAAGGCGGTGTAACTAATCTTACGCGAAGTGGGCATCTGCTCCACGCCATCTATATACCATGTGCGGTGCTCGTCAAGCACACTGCCGTCCGTAGCGGTAAGCGTGAGATTGTCCAGCGTTAGATAGGTAGGCATCACATTGAGACGAGCCTTAATTTCCGTTGGCGTGGGCAACTCAACCTGTTCACTGGTAGGACAGCTCATCGGCTCGTCAATATCAGCATAAAACGTATATAGGTAATTCTGCTGCGCCCCAAGGTAAATGGTATCGTCACCCTCGTGACCCACCAGCGAGGGGTCAGTCGGCGAACTTACCCACTTGGAATACCCCCTGTCAGTCGTCCCCCAAAGGATAAACCGCTCGTTGTGGCAATCGTATTCATAACCCACATTGATGGCTGGGCGTTCCTTGACAGTAAGTTTAAGGAAAATAGTGCTATCGCAGCCTCCCAAATTATCGGTACTGGCAGCATATTCGCCAGAAACCCTAATCTGATAGCCCACCAGAGGGTAGCTCTCGCCCTGACAGATAGAATCGACAATATAGGTAGTATCACTATAGTGACGCATATAGCGCAACGAAAGGGTACTGTCGCACTGGTAGACATTGGTATAATGCAGGGTGAGGGATGTATCGGTCAGGAATGTTCGTCCCTGCCAAGTCAGCGGGCTGCAAGAGTGAACCACTGTGTCACGGCTGTAAGAACGATTAATTGTAAGGTGCAGGCGGGTGGTGCTATCGCCCGTCAGCAGATTGCAGCGACTACAGGTAAACGAGTCGAGCGTAGAAGAAGTGTAAGTCCTGCCATTAGCCTCCCATGTGTAATGGTCACAGGCCGTGATATAGATGTCTGCCGAATTATTGACATCAGTGTAGAGATGCAGCACAGCAATACTGTCACAGCCTCGGGCATTGGTCATGCCTGTCTTGGTGTAATTACCTCCTTCGGCATAAAAATTACCCTCCCAAGTAACGCCATTAGGATTGTAAACGGTGGTATCCGACTGTGTACGGGGAATGATGTACCAATAGGTTATCTCCGTCATAGGGCAGGCGCCCTCAAACGACAACTCTTTTTCGGTACGGACAGTGTCGCCATCCAAAGCAACCGTCACCTCTTCGGGAATCATCCACCGTGTGTCTGCCGTGATTAAAAAATCATCCATGCCTACGCTGTAGCCTTCGCCCTCAACGACAAAACGGAAATAGTAGGTACCCGCACCATTGAGATAAGAAGAGAGCGAAAGCGTAACCTCGTTCCAGGAGCCATGTCCACTGCCACTGATTTCCCAAATCTCCGTCCAAGGGCCATCGGCCGACGTAGCATAGGACAACGAAACTGTGTTGAAGAAATTACCCGCCGTGCTACTGGCAAAACCACAGGAATAGTACCAAAACGTAAGTTTTACCGGTGTCGTCGCTGGGTTATAGGGAATCTCAATGGCTGGAGATGTGAGGTTGGAGATAGTGCTTGGAAATTCAAAACTGGTATTGTTGCTTTGCAAGTTAGAGCAGAAGTAGGCAAAGTCACCCTCATGGGCACTGAAGACCGAATTCGGCATATCCATGAAACGATAATTGGTCTCTCCCCTGCCATGGTTCCAGTAGCCCTGCGTTGTCCATTCCGACCCATCTTCACAAGTGAACTGGGCCAGCACTTCGGCTGGGTCGCCACGTTCGCCACTGGTCCCCGGACACACCTCCTCGTAGTTTATCAACGACGGGTCTTCGGAACAGTCGCATACAAGCGTAACGACGGTGTCCCACTGGCGGCAAGTGGAAGCAATGTAATAATGCACCTCGCCAGGTCCACTACTCACTTCTTTGGAATCCTGCAGGTTGTTGATGCTTGTGCCATAGCGATAGGTTACGCCTGCCACACTCTTGGGAGTGATGGCGATGATGCCATTGGTAGTGCCGCATGGATTCACTATTCTGGCATCAGCCACCTCTATGGCTGCCTCTGACGACAGGGGATCCTGGTATCCCCCAAAAAGGCTCAGCACTTCCTCCACACTGACGGGGCGATTGTAGATAGCGATATCATCTATACAGCCAGAAAACGGATAGAGCAGGGTGTCAATCTGCCTATCACCCACGGTGAGCGTAGCCATCATGCCCCCGATAATCAAATCCCTCTCATTGGCAGCCTCAAAAGTGTGATTGTCATTAGCCGAAACATTCTGAAATGCCAGACTGCCATTGATGTAAATCCGAGTGAACCCCGCTCCACAAACCATTACACAATGAATCCATTCGCCCAGAGAGTAGCAGTTGTAGTCGGCACTGCGAATCACGTCATTAGTAGCAGTGCGATTGTATAACTGCAATGTCTGCGTTCGCCCAGTGAGTTTATTGAGGAAAGCCATGCCAGGCGCACTGCCACAGCTTTCGTCATTGTTTCCCCCTTTTGTGAGGACAGCGAAAATAGTATTATCCGTGGCCGTTCCCAAATCCGTAAAGTAGTAGCATTGTCCGCTGCTGGTACCTTTGCCGGAGGTCTGCTTTATCCAAAATGAAACTGTAAACCCGTCGCTCATCTGCAGCGAAGAGCTATTGACAACCTCAATATAGTTTGCATTATCCACCCCCCCGAACAGATAGGCACTATTACCATTTCCAAATCGGTCTGTTGTTAACTGCGGCACACTGATTCCATCTGTTTGCAACGTTCCATTATTACCGTTACCGCTAAGGTCGCTCGCATCACCATCAAAGCCGTAGTAAGCCACCAGACCAGCCGTCGGCACATTAGACGGCACACTTTGGGCAAAGGCCATCACGGTTCCCATTACAAGCAATATGTAGTTTATGAGGAATTTCTTCATAATATTATGTGTATCAAAGCACTGCATGGAATCATTTTAAGATTTCCACGCAATGTATCGATGCAAATATACATTTTTTGCACGAAAAATCCTGCCCGAAAGCATATTGGAATGGCGCACCCATGCGGTGCACAAGTTCTGACAATACACCATTGGAAGGGTATCGCCATACCCTGTAACTGTACGATTAAAACAGCCCAAACGAGACATATAGAGGACTACCCGACAGGAGCCATATATGGGAATATTTTGTATTTTTGCAGACTCAAAACCATTACCATGCTGTTGAAGATTTACCCCGACCATCCTAACGACCGCGATGTGAGGCGTGCTGCCGAAGCCATCAATGCCGGTGCCGTAATCATCATTCCGACAGACACGCTGTACGCCTTTGTCTGCGGCATTGAACAGAAGAAATCGGCAGAAGCCATAGCGCGCTTGAAAGGATTCTCGCTGAAACAGGCCAAATACTCCATATTGTGCAGCAGTCTCAGCCAATTGTCGGAATATGTGCGCCCCATGGATCGCGAAACCTTCGCATTGCTCAAATCGACACTGCCAGGCCCATTCACGTTCATCATGGATGCTAACAACAACGTGCCACGTAACTACCAGAACCAAAACAAGACCATTGGTCTGCGCGTTCCGGACAACAATGTCTGTCGCGCCATCATCGACGCCGTGGGGACGCCACTGATATCCACATCAGTACGGCTAATCAACGAAGACCGCGAAAAAGAGTATCTGACTGACCCCGAACTGATTCACGACCTGCTGGGGCAGCGCGTGTTCATGGTGGTGGACGGCGGCATTGGCGAGGACGTTCCCTCTACGGTAGTGGACTGCTCGGGAGGCGGATTCGAAATCGTGCGTCAGGGCAAAGGCATTATCGAGGGGCAAGAATAAGAAAGACATGAAAATCACCATCAAAAACAAAAGTTCGCTCTATGCCGGCAAGTGGGGTTTTCTGGCACAGGTCATCGTGATGACGCTGGCCGCCATACTGGCCGATGCACTGCTGCCCGCCGTATCTTTTGACAGCGTGTGGTCGGCCGTCGTAACCGCAGTGGTCATAGCCCTGCTAAACAACTTTATCCGTCCCATATTGATTGTCGTGACACTGCCGTTTATGGTGTTCACCATGGGACTTTTTTTGTTCATCGTCAATGCATGTATCATCCTGCTGGCGGGAGCCTTGGTACCCAGTTTTCACGTGGACACCTTCGGAAGTGCGCTATTGTTCAGCATACTTCTCACGGCATTCAACTACATGTTGGAAATCCCAAACCGCATGATGCGGCGGCCACGCTATCAGCAACGCAATTCGGCCACCCCGACAGAAGCCGAAGAAGGCTATGCCAACTATGAGGATGTCACCGACACCTCGGACGAGGACTGACCATAGAAAGTCATTACTAATCATAATCTCCATGCAAGTTTTTACTACTGTGGCCTCGCTCCAAGAGGTCCTGACCCTGGCCGAAAGCGGAAGCATCGGCCTTGTCCCCACCATGGGGGCACTTCACGAAGGACATCTGTCGCTCATCGACAGAGCCATGAACGAAAATGCCGTAGTGGTGGTCAGCATCTTTGTAAATCCTATTCAGTTCAATAACGCCGAGGACCTACAGAAATATCCCCGTACGGTGGAGGCTGACCTTCGGCTAATTGAGCAGCTCGAAGACAAACACAAATCTGAGGAGTGCAAAGTCATGGTGCTGACACCCACGGTGGAAGAGATGTATCCCACCCCCGTGACAGAAACCTATCACTTCGGCCCTATAGAAGATGTGATGGAAGGGCCACGCCGACCAGGCCATTTCTCGGGTGTGGCTGTCGTGGTACGTCGTCTGTTCGACATCGTGCATCCACAAAGAGCCTATTTTGGAGAGAAAGATTTCCAGCAAATCGCCATCATACGTAACCTGCTGGAGCAAATCGAATACCCCATCGAGTTGATAGCCTGTCCCATTGTGCGCGCCGACGATGGACTGGCGCTGAGCAGCCGTAACATGAGGCTTAGCCCCGAGGCTCGCGCCATAGCCCCCGCCATCTATGACACGCTTCAACAGGCCATAGAGATGTCCGACTATGAGGAGGTAGAAGATGTGTGCGAATGGGTCCTCTCCACACTGGTCTCTTTCCATGAGATGAATCCCCAGCCCAACGGTCTGCAATTCGAACCCGAATACTTCGAGATAGTGAATGACACGACGCTTCAACCTATCAACTCATGGGACGATGCCGAAGGCATTGTAGGCTGCATTGCCGTATGGCTTGATGGTGTGCGGCTTATTGACATGGTACGTTTTCGATAACCCGCATCTACGGGATATGCCAAACAAAAAAGGCAGTTGATTTTCTTTCGACTGCCTTTTCATTTTTCACATCCCGCCTAACGATCAATCAACCAAAGACTCTATGGCATATTTGTACCCATCCAGTCCAAGACCGAAAATTCCACCTCGGCACACATCGCTCAACACCGAGCGGTGGCGGAACTCCTCACGGGCAAAAATATTGCTAATATGCACCTCGACAACAGGGGTGCTGATGGCTGATACAGCATCACGTATGGCTACGCTGGTGTGGCTGTAACCTCCAGCATTGAGCACAATGCCGTCATACGAAAATCCTACAGCTTGCAGCTGGTTGATAATCTCACCTTCCACGTTGCTCTGAAAGTAGCCTATCTCTATTGAGGCAAAATGCAGTCGAAGCCTCTCCAAATAGGATGCAAAGCCTTCGTGTCCGTAAATGTCAGGCTCACGGAGGCCCAACAGGTTTAAGTTGGGGCCATTGATTATCATGATTCTTTTCATATTCAAAAGAACCCATATTCACTACTTTTATTGCCTAACGATCTCTTTTTAGGCTTAGTCCCCCAAAAAAAGACCAACAGAAATAGCACACAGATCTTTTGCACCATTTAAAATTAGTTGTATATTTGCCCCCTATAGTGATATTAAAATAATATCACTATATTATCACAATAATTTAAATTTCAGCAAACAAAAAGAACATGAACACAAAAGAATTTGCAAGAAAAATGAATGCAGGGAACAATGGATTCCTGCATCTCTGCCTCAACATTATGATGCTTGTAGCCTTCATTCTGTGCATCGTGTGGATAGCCAATTGGGACTGCATGACGAATGCCGAACACCCCGATGGCACAGCATGGATTGCCTTGCCCATTATCCTGGGCTGCCTGTTTACTTTCATCTACTGTCTCCATCTTGGCGGATTCATGATCATACAGCCCAACCAGTCGCGAGTGCTCACCTTCTTTGGCCGCTACAGCGGAACCATTTACGACAACGGATTTTTCTGGATTAATCCTTTTTACCTACGCCGGAAAATATCGCTACGCGCCCGAAACATGGATGTGGCACCCATCAAAGTGAACGATAAGAATGGTAACCCAATCATGATTGGTCTGGTGCTGGTGTGGAAAATCAAAGATACCTATAAAGCCTGCTTCGACATAGATGTGGACACCCTCACCACTGCTCAGAAAACAACAGAGCCACAGGGTTTGAAGGGATACGACACCTTTGTCAGCGTGCAAAGTGATGCTGCCTTACGCAAAGTTGCCAGCCTTTACGCTTACGACAACATCGAATCAGACTCTACGGAAATCACACTGCGCAGCGGTGGTAAGGAGATTAATGAGCGCCTGGAAGAGGAACTGCGCAGCCATATGGGCATAGCGGGTATTGAGATTGTGGAAGCACGCATCAACAATCTGGCCTATGCTGCTGAAATTGCCAGCGTGATGCTACGCCGCCAGCAGGCAGATGCCATCATTTCAGCCCGCGAGAAGATTGTTGAAGGAGCTGTTTCTATGGTGGAGCTTGCCCTCCATCGGCTCAGCGAACAGCACGTAGTGGAGCTGGACGAGGAACGCAAGGCCGCTATGGTCAGCAATCTGTTGGTAGTGTTATGCGCCGACGAGAGTGCCAGTCCAGTCATCAACACCGGTACGCTTTATCAATAAAACCGAACCATGGCCTCACCGACTAAGAAAGCCTTTGTGCTCCGCATCGAAGGACAGATGCTTGAAGCCATCGAGCGATGGGCGGCAGACGAGTTCCGCAGCACCAATGGGCAGATAGAATACCTGCTGTCCGAGGCTCTGCGCAAAGCGCGGCGGCTGCCCCGAAAAGAGACAGCACGCACAAATCAGACACCGACCATGAACAACGCTACGAAAAACGACTGAGCAGCCACTACCGGAACACACCGAACCCAATCTATCTCCCATCACTGCCTAACACCCATAACGATTCTTCCGCATGGAAAAGAATAAGATGATATTCAAAATTCTGGCAACAGTCTCCTGCGTCATCATGGCAGGCAGCACTCTAACAACTGTTTTTCTCATGCCTGCTCCAGCGACACAGCGCACAAGTTACCTGCTCTCCACGTTGCTTCCCGAAATCATAGTAATTCTCATCATATACGCCGCGCTACGCAACCCGCAAATCAACCGAAAGTACACCTTGCGGCGAGTGGAGGGACGGCTACGCTTTGTACGTCGCACTCAAGGCCCAGACCCCGAGGGGCTACGCTATCGTGCCTACGGCATCATCATATTGCTACTGGTAGTGTTGTTCGCTGTAATCAACAGCACTGTGGTTATCCCACTGCCATCAGAAGCAATCATCGCCACATCCCTGCTACTGACGGCTGCCATCGTCGTGATATTGGAACGATGCGAGTCGCAGTTGGACAAGAATTGACTTATGACGCAGCACCGACACGATTTCATATCAGCGAGAAAACATTAATAGATTGACGTGGCGACTATAAATATGGATTGCTGAAATAACACAAATACCAATAACCACCCAATCATGCTGAGGGGCTGGAAACGATGGATTTCCAGCCCCTCAGCATGATGTATATGACGGAATACTCAGACTATGCCATCATGGCCAGTGCCTTGGCAGATTCGCCGAGGGCATGACGGGTGATATAGTCGCAGGAATCAACATAGCGCATATCGCGCTGACTGTCGAGCAGCAAGAGGTAGCCCATGATGGTGTAAGCAAGTACCTCCGTGAGCGCACGAGCATTATGCTCAAACAGCACATCGGTAGAACCGTTAGCCGTGGCTTTCTCATAGAGGGCGCGATAGGACTCTGTACTCTGACGCAACATAGAGAGCAACTGCTGTTGCTGGTCTGTCAACTGCCCTACAGCAACCTGCTGATCATACTCCTCAATACGCTTCAGGTAAGAACCATTGGCAATGCCCTTGATGGCGGCCACCACTTGCAACTGACTGGTACCCTCGTAGATAGAAAGCACGCGGGCATCGCGATAGAGCCGTTCGCAGGCATACTCTTTCATAAATCCGCTGCCGCCATGCACCTGTATGCAATCATAGGCGTTCTGGTTAGAGAACTCGCTGGCCATGAGTTTCACCAGCGGGGTCAGGATGTCGGCAATACGCGAAGCCGGCTTAGACGTGGCCGAACGGTCAACAAGGCGAGCTGTCTCATACATCAAACTGCGAGCGGCATCTGTGCGGGCACGCATGGCACGCAGAAGATCCTGTACTGCCACAAACTGATTAATCGGATGACCAAACTGCTGGCGGGAAGCCGCATAGGTTTCGGCCTCGCGATAGGCGGCCTCGCAAAGACCAATAGCCTGAGAACCAACGCCAAGACGCGCAGCATTCATTAGTGACATGACGTATTTGATAAGTCCCAGACGGCGTTCGCCCACCAAATAGGCTGGCGCATTGGTGAAGACCAGCTCGGCAGTGGGAGACCCTTTGATACCCATCTTATTCTCTATGCGGCGAACCGTCAGGCCGCCATCAGCACGATCGAAGATGAAATAAGAGAGACCACGACCGTCTGTGCTACCCTCTTCACTGCGAGCCAACACCAAATGCAGGTCGGCATCTCCGTTGGTAATAAAACGTTTAACCCCGTTGAGGCGCCAGCAGTTGGCAGTCTCGTCAAAAGTGGCGCGCAGACGCACTGACTGGAGGTCGCTGCCAGCATCGGGTTCGGTAAGGTCCATAGAGCAGGTGGCACCCTGATAAATACGGGGCAGGTATTTCTCCTTCAGTTCGTCAGAGGCAAACTGCTGAATGGTATCGGCACAGTCCTGCAAACCCCAGATGGTAGCAAACCCCACATCGGCACGGGCTATAGTCTCGCCGGCCATGACGGCCAGCACACGGGGAAAGTTGAGTCCGTTATATTTGCGCTCCAATGTCATTCCATACAAACCAGCGTTAATCATGGTCCGCAGGTTCTGCTGCGTACCCTTGGCATAGACCACACGTCCATTCTCGATGTGAGGACCCTCGTGATCAACTTCTTCAGCATTGGCAGCCACAACATCGGCAGTGATTTCGCCCAACAAGCGCATCACGCTGTCATATTGCTCAATAGCCTCCTCAGCATTGGCAGGAGCCTCAGGATGAAGTCCTGCCTCAGCAAAATCCTTTTCCCTCAGCCTTGCAATCTCGACCATCTCGGGATGGTGCAGATAGAAGGAGAGACTTTCGTTATCGGTATAGAAATTCATATCGCTTTATTTCAGGTTGTTGTTATAACATGCTATGAGCTGAGGCACGATGGCCACAGCATCGCCAACGATGGTGATGTCGGCAATACTGTTGATAGGGGCATTGGGGTCGGTGTTGATAGAGATAATCTTGCCCGATTCCTCCATGCCGGCAGTGTGTTGAATAGCCCCACTAATGCCGCAGGCAATGTAGAGTTTAGGACGCACAGTGACACCCGTCTGCCCAATTTGACGTTCGCTCTCAGTAAAACCAGCATCAATGGCGGCACGCGTGGCACCTACCTCGCCGCCAATGGCATCAGCCAACTGATGCAACAGTTGAAAATTCTCCTTGCTGCCCATACCATAGCCACCCGCCACAATAATGGAGGCTGGCTTGATATTGATGCTTTGCTCCTTGATTTCGCGGCTGATGATACGCACCGCCTTGTCGGCCTTGTCCAGGCGACCATCGGTAGCAATGCGGGTCAACGAACCCTTATAGGTGGCGTCGAGCACTTCTTTCTTCATCACACCCTCGCGTACGGTGGCCATCTGCGGGCGGGTTTCGGGAGAGACAATAGTAGCCACAATGTTACCACCAAATGCAGGACGCATCTGTAGCAGAATGTTTTCGTAGGTCTGCTTGGTCTTGGCATCGGTATGACTGCCTATCTCCAGCGTAGTGCAGTCTGCCGTCAAACCGCAACGCAGATAGGAAGCAATGCGTGGCGACATATCGCGTCCCACGCTGGTAGCACCAAATAGCACAATGTCAGGATGCTGCTCCTTAATGACAGCTGAAAGGAGTTCGAAATGCGGCAAAGTGCGGTAGGGAGCAAGACGCTCGTCATCGGCCATAAAAACCTCATCCACGCCATAGAGGTAAAGCTGTTTTTCAAGGCCCTCAACTTTATGACCCAGCACTACAGCCTGCAGGCGACCCTGCAACTGCGTGGCCAACTGACGACCTTTAGTACACAGTTCCAGACTGATATCTGCTATGCGGTTTTGCTCCGAAAGTTCACAATATACTAATACGTTATTCATTGCTCTTATCGTGTTTGGGTGATTGGCAGCCTGAGGCGTTATGGCCAAAGGATATACTGAATGAAGCAAAGCAATAACCTCTTCAAACAGCCATCCCAGGTTGCCAAAACACTATATTATATGCTCATTGATAAGGTTTTTCATCATCTCGTTCAGATTATCCTCCGTTGGTTCGAGATGAACATTGTCCTTGTGTGCCAGCACCACGTTGTCCACCTTCTTAACCTTAGTGGGAGAACCCGCCAATCCCAGACGAGCGAAATCGGGCTGAACATCATCAGCATTGCGCACCTCTACAGGCGTCTTGGCAAAACGCAGTAGCCGATGGGCGTGCGGATAGCGACAGTCGGGGGCAGCAGAAGTAACAGTGACAAGAACAGGCAATGCTGCACAAACTGTCTCGACCCCTTGCTCCAAACGACGACGGATAACAATTTCCTGTTCAGAAACAGACTCCAACGCCTCTGCATAAGTAATCTGCGGCAAACCCAGTTTCTCAGCAATCTGAGGTCCGACCTGCGCAGTATCGCCATCAATGGCCTGACGGCCACAAAAGACCAAATCAAAATCGCCTGCCGACCGGATGGCCTGCGCTAACGCATAAGAGGTGGCCAACGTATCGGATCCGGCAAAACGCGCATCACTCAGCACGAAACCATCGTCGGCTCCACGATTGCGAGCATCGCGAATAATTTCCTCGGCACGAGGAGGTCCCATAGTTATGACCGTGACGGTAGTATTGGGCATCTGATTCTTGACACGCAGAGCCATTTCGAGGGCTTTAAGGTCTTCGGGATTGAAGACTGTGGGCAAAGCAGCACGATTGATGGTGCCATTGGGATTCATGGCATTGGCACCCACATTGCGAGTGTCGGGTACCTGCTTGGCTAAAACTATGATTCTCATAAATTCTCTTTTATAAAAATGGGACTTATAAGTCCAAAGAACCTATAAGTCCCATTGCTTAGATTGACAAACCTCCATCACAACGAATGACCTGACCAGTAACATAACTGGAAAGATCGGAGGCTAAAAAGATAGACACATTGGCGATGTCGGTGTCCTTGCCACCCCGGCGCAACGGAATCTGCTGAATCCAACTCTGACGGTATTCTTCGCCCAGTTGGTCGGTCATGGCGGTCTCAATGAAACCAGGCGCAATGGCGTTGCAGCGAATGTTGCGAGAGCCAAACTCCTTGGCCATAGAGCGGGTGAACCCAATAATACCTGCTTTAGAAGCCGAGTAGTTGCCTTGTCCGGCATTGCCGTTGATGCCCACGATGGAACTAATGTTAATGACTGAGCCTGAACGCTGCTTCATCATCATCTGAGCGAAGGCCTTGGTGTAGTTGAACACCGACTTAAGATTGATGTTGATAACAAAATCCCAATCTTCGGGAGTCATGCGAAGCAGCAGTTTGTCGCGCGTCACGCCAGCATTGTTTACCAGAATGTCAAGGCGACCAAACTCTTTGGCCACTTGTGCCGCCACGGCCTCGGCCTGCTCATACTTAGAAGCATCGGAGGCAATGAACATGGCGCGCACACCCATAGCCTTCAACTCCTCAACCAGCGACTGGCTATTCTCGTTCTCCACGAGGTCGGTAAAAACGATGTCCGCACCCTGCTCGGCGAAGGCCTTGGCAATGCCGCGACCAATGCCACGGGAGGCTCCCGTGACTAATGCTATCTTGTTTTCGAGAAGTTTCATAGTATTGTTATGATTTGTGATTTGAGAGACCCGTAATACGAAGTCTGCTATTTTTGCTTATTTGTTGTCGACCAAAGTGACAATAAACTTGCCCTTGACAGCCAGCTGACCATCAACCGTAGCCTTGGACTCGATGAAATAGATAAGCCCTCTGTTGTTGGTAATACGACTTTCGATGGTGACAGTCTCTCCAGGACGGACCTGTCGTTTGAATCGAGCCTCGTCGATGCCACTATAGAACGGAGTGCGACCCACCATTACATCCTTGATAAGGATGCTGGCTGACTGTGCCATGATTTCGCAAAGGATGACACCTGGCACCACGGGATAGCCAGGGAAATGGCCTTGCAAGAAGAACTCGTCGCCACGCACATGATAATGCCCGATGGAAACATTATCCTTGATTTCCATATCATCTACCAGCAGCATCGGTTCACGGTGCGGCATAAAAGTCTTGATTTCATCTCTATTGATAATCATAGGGCATATGTATTAGATTTTTCTCAGTGCCACACAAGCGTTATGGCCACCAAAACCAAAAGTATTAGAGATTGCGACATCGGCGGCATACTGACGTGCGGTGTTGGGAGTATAGTCAAGATCGCACTCGGGGTCGGGCTCCATCAAGTTGATGGTAGGAGCCACGATACCATCCTTGAGCGTGAGCGCACTAATTATAAGTTCCACTGCGCCGGTGGCACCCAGCATGTGACCCATCATGGACTTGGTTGAACTGATGACCGCCTTGCGAGCTTCAGATTCTCCCAAAGCCTGCTTGATTGCACTGGTTTCAGACTTATCGTTAAGCGGGGTACCCGTACCGTGAGCGTTGATGTATAGACTCTCACCTTGATAGCCCCCTTCGGACAAAGCCAGCTTCATGGCGTTGGCGGCACACTTGCCGTCGGGACGCGGAGCAGTATAGTGATGGGCATCGCAGGTATTGCCATAGCCTATGACCTCAGCATAGATGTGTGCCCCGCGGCGTTTGGCAATTTCATAATCCTCCAGAATCATGACACCCGCACCTTCGCCCATCACAAAACCTTTGCGACGAGCATCGAACGGCAACGATGCCGCATTGGGGTCGGTACTGGTGGAGAGAGCCTTGCTATTAGCAAAACCTCCAATGGCAATCTCGCAGATGGCCGCCTCGCTGCCACCCGTAATCATGGCATCAGCACGACCTTCTTTAATCATGCGAAAAGCCTCACCCACAGAGTGGGTACCCGTAGCACAAGCCGTCACGACAGGCAGGCAGGGACCTTCTGCATGATGCGCTATGGCCACATTGCCCGAGGCAATATTGGCAATCATCATGGGAATGAATAGGGGGGAGATGCGTCGTGCACCACTTTTAAGCAACTCGGTATGCTGGCTGTTGAAAGTGTGAATGCCTCCGATACCTGAGCCGATGGCTGTGCCGAAACGTTCGGGTGCCACATCAACACCCACGTTCAGCCCACTGTCAGCCATAGCCTGATTGGCAGCTGCCAGAGCAAAAAGTGCATAACGGTCATTATGGCGTATGGTGGACTTGTCAAGTCCGTGTTCTTCTGGATTAAAATCTAAAACCTCGGCGGCAATCTGGACGGGGATAGTGTCCAGTGGCAAGGTCTGTATCTGACGGATAGCGCATTCGCCTTTCTGCAGGCGACTCCACATCGTGTTAATGCTATTGCCCAGCGGCGAGACACACCCCAGGCCTGTAATCACAACTCTTTTCATATCAATTGCGTGTTAAAGGGTTGACATTAAATCTATTTTCCCCATGTGAGGATGGCTGCGGCCGTAACAAAGCCTGCACCAAAAGCACTGAGGGCCAAAACATCACCTTTCTTGAACCTGCCCTGCCGTGCCACTTCGTCAATCAACAGTGGAATGCTGGCCGAAGAAGTGTTGCCCGTATGATCGATGATAGTCGGAAACTTTTCCTCGGGCAGATTGAGATTCTCGCGGATGGCATCCACGATGCGTTTGTTGGCCTGATGCACCAAAAAGAAAGTCACGTCCTCGGGCTTCATGCCTGCCTTAGCAATCACATTGCGAAGATCGCGAGGCGAGGTAGTCACTGCCATACGGAATACATCGCGCCCTTTCATAATCATGGGCTGATGGATTGCCATACCATCTTTCTCATAAGGTGTTTTCTCCATAGGACGAAGGTAGGTGATACATCCTTTGTGGTGCGAGTCACCTGTAAGCACCGTGTAGCAAGGGACATCGTCTTTTTGGACCACGGCAGCACCTGCACCATCGCCAAAAAGCACGCTGGTTTCGCGCTGTTCCCAATTGCAGAACTTCGTCACCTCTTCAGCAGCCACAATAAGGACATTCTGGGCACGACCACTCTGCATAAAGGCATCGGCGATGTCGAGGGCATCGATGAATCCCGCACAGGCTCCATTGATGTCAAAGAAAGGACAAGTACAACCCGTAGCCTCCTGAATAAAGGCGCTCATAGCTGGCGTAATGTAATTGTTGGCCACGTTAGAGCAGATGATAAAATCGATTTCTTCTGGCTTCAAGCCCGAATCACTCAGAGCCTGACAGGCCGCAGCACAACTGAGTTCCTGCAGAGTCTCGTCTGTAATTACCTGCCGAGTATGTATGCCCGTGCGTGGCACAATCCACTCGTCGCTGGTGTCCAAAATTTCAGAAAGCATATCGTTCGTTACCGTGTGCTTAGGTAGCGCTCTGCCTGTTCCGATAATTTTCATACTTTAGCATATTTAGTAATAACCGGTTGTGTTAGACGTATCACAACGCTGTAAAAAACTTGCAAAGAAACAACGAAAATGCGATACACAATTCTTAAAAACGCTTAATTATAAATAAAATTGTGTTAATACAATGCCATTTATGTTAAAAACCATCAGATTTAACATTTCATGCTTTGCAAAAGTTCAAGTTAAGACTGTCCGAGATGCCAGTGTCGGTAACTTAGGAGGGCCTGGCAACGAAGCATGTCCATACCGTTACACACCATTGCCCCTTGTTCTGCGGCCTCAATCAGAAATCGGGTTCGAGGAGGATTGTAGATAAGGTCGTAGCAGAGGTGGCGCGGGGAAAGACGATTAACAAACGAACAGGGAGAGTCCTCAACGTGAGGGAACATACCTATAGGGGTGGCATTGACAATCAAGGTATGCTGGGCAGCCATGGAAGCGGCCTCGGCATAGGAGATGGCGGGGTGTATCATGGCCGTCGGTGCACATATAGTATCTCTGGCATCAGGGGTTCGGCTAACGAATTGATAAGTAATATGCAGGTCTCTTAATGCGTAAGCCACAGCTTGAGCGGCACCACCAGTGCCCATAATAAGTGCCGACCTATGCCATGGACGCAATAAGGGACGCAATGTCTCTGCAAAAGCTTGTGCATCGGTATTAAACCCATACAGGCAAACGTTCCCAGTGGATGCGTCATGCAACACGCGGACACAATTCACTGCTCCTATGATTTGTGACTCGGGGCTAAGACAGTCGAGAGCTGCAAGAATGGACCGTTTGTAAGGTATGGTAACATTGAAACCTAATAACCCCGTTTGTTCAACCCACGCACGCAAACGGTCACGTTGCATTAACTCCTCATCCAAAGAATAACAGCGATAGTCACAATGCTCAATGCCGTGAACTGCACAATAACTCTGAAAAAGTTCTGGCGAAAGGGAATGGTCCACAGGATTGCCTATCAATCCGTAATGATAACTCATGATGGAGTAGCGGTTGTCTACGAACGGATGCTAATTGAAAAAGAGGACTCCTCACATCTTTCTTAAGAAAGCGCCTGGAATCCTCTAATTACGCAATCACAAAAGTTTGTTATGCCGTCTGCTTGTAGCCTTCTCGCAAAGCCTCAATATTTGTAGCCACCACATCGTCGCCCTTGCGGCCAAAGATATTGCGGATAGCTTTCTCTAACTCGGAGAACTCTATTTCGAGATATGGTGCAGCAGCTCCAAGCAGCACCATGTTGCCGCGAGCGCGGAGACGCTTGGCAATCTCATTGGCATTGAAAGAGACACAGTTTTTCAGTTTGGCCAGCTCAGACTGCACATTCTCTACCTCGGGATAATGTCCAATGTTAATGAAAGGGTCACTATTGGTAATGACCTGTCCGTCGGGAGCCAGAAATGGCAAGTAGCGCAGCGCCTCCATGGGTTCAGAACTGAGAATGATGTCAGCCTTGCCTTCGGGGATGACGTCTGAGAAGATAGGGTCGCTGCTGACACGTAGGTGAGAGAACACAGCCCCCCCACGCTGCGACATGCCATGAATTTCGCTCTGTTTGACATTCAGTCCCAGTCCCAGAGCCGCATCGCTGATAATTTTGGCCACTGAGACGATGCCATCGCCCCCAACGCCACAAAGTATGATGTCTTTTTTCATGATATTACTTTTGAGATAAATCGCTGTTATTTACTGTCCTTCTTTTGTGCCAGATGCTTTTTCAGTTCCACAAGACAGGTTCGCTGTGGGATGATAACACTGACACCATCGTAGTTAATCTCCTCTTGCAGGAGGTGGACAAACTCAGCATGATTTTTGCGGAGGGGTTCAATGATGTGGATGTGTTCGGGATCCACACCCAGTCCCACGCAGATGTTACGAATCTTCTGGTTGGCACTAGAGTGCTGACCACCAGTCATTGCAGTGATGTTGTTGTCCAGAATGAGAACAACTACATTAGCTTTCTCATTGACACAATCCAGCAGGCCAGTCATACCGCTATGGCCAAACGTTCCATCACCGATGACGGCAAGCGCAGGGAAAATACCACTTTCGGCGGCACCCTTGGCCATTGTAATAGAGGCTCCCATACAAACCGTGGTGTTGATGGCACCCTTGTTGTAACCTAACGTGTAGCAACCAATATCGCCAAATACACGTCCTTGAGGGTACTGCTTCATCACCTCTATGACAGCATTGTAGCTGTCATCATGAGGGCAACCCTGACATAGAGCAGGAGGACGATTGACGACCACCTCGGGGACCTTGGGTCCCGAAGTCACAGGCAATCCCAATGCGGCAGCCACTTTCTCGCTGTTCAGTTCACCGTCACGACGTATGGTCTCGTCCAAACGTCCATGAATCTTCTTGCCTTTGGCCAAACCCGTCAGCCGCTCTTCAACGTAAGGCTGACCGTCTTCCAATACCAAAATTTCATCGCATTCGTCATAGAGGCGGTCAAGCATAGCCATAGGCAACGGATACTGAGAAATTTTTACCACAGGATAAGGGCACTTGCCCTCGGCAAAATTCTCCAACAGATAGTTGTAGGCGATACCCGTGGTAACGATGCCACGAGAATGGTCGCTGCCATCAACATAGCGGTTAAAACCACTGGTTTCCGAATTCTCGACAAAAGCCGCCTGCTTGTCAATAAGCTGACGGTAAAGCCTCTTGGCGTTGACAGGCAAGAGGACAAAGCTCTTGGGGTCATCGGGCATGGAGATAGGATTCTGCTCGCGAGAAGGGCGACGCTCTACTCCTGCACGACTATGTGCCAACCGAGTTGGGATGCGCATTAGCACAGGGGTACCAAAGCGTTCGCTAATATCATATCCATGGAACACCATATCATAGGCTTCCTGCTGGTTGCTGGGTTCGAGCATGGGAATCATGGCCCAATGACCATAATAGCGACTGTCTTGCTCGTCCTGAGAAGAGAACATACTGGGATCGTCGGCCACGACGATGAGCACGCCCTTAGTGCCGATAATAGCGGCATTCATAAAAGGATCTCCACAAACATTCATACCCACATGCTTCATGCAGGTCATGGCACGTCGACCACTATAGGCAACACCGATAGAAGCCTCCAAGGCCGTTTTCTCATTGGAGCACCAGTTGGCACGAATGCCCTTTGCGGCCGCCTCCTTAGACTTCATGACATATTCCGTAATCTGGGTGGAGGGGGTGCCAGGATAGCTGTTGATAGCACTTCCGCCGGCATCAATAAAGGCCTGCGCAATGGCTTCGTCGCCAAGGAAAAGGTTTTTAGACATTATTATCAGTTTTTTATGATTTGTGATTCGTGGATAATGGACTGCGCCCCCATAGGCTACCGCCAACGAAGCGATTCAAGAAAATGGTCCAAATCAGACTGTATGTAGCTAATGAGCGGCTGGAGAGAGTCGTTATTGGGGGTGCGATCCAAGTAGAAGGAGCCATGAATGAAATGGTGGATGCTATCAGTAGCCCAAAACTGGTAGGTGGAGGCCACGCTGCGCCCAGAGAGACGGAACGTAGAGGCATAGACTTGAGCTTCATTATTGACGTAGAGTTGTTCATCAACCCCAGAGGCAATGCCATAGTGGGCCTTCAACAACTCATTAGCATCATTCACTTGCCTGGATAAATCAGCCTTGCTCTGCATCGCCTTGTAACTAATAAATATCACCCCACGATACTGAGGATAGATTAAATCAAACCACTTATCCTGCGAGGTGTTGCGCTTCCATTCTATAGTGGTACCTTCTGCGCATTCAAACACAAAAGGCAATGCCACCGTATCATATAGCTGGTAACTGTGCTGTGGAAGGGTAAGGCGCAGATAAGCCGTGGGCTTGGGCGTATAGCCACCACTGCCACTACAGGCAGCCATCAGCAACGGGAGAATCAACAGGGCGTATTTCGCAATACTCATAAGACCATTATGCCATGTTTGGGGAGAAACCTTATGGAGCTTTCGGCCTTTGCCGTACCAGCCTTGTCGGTTCCGTCTGCAAAGATACGTTTTTCTCAAGAATTACTGCGAAATTTGTCGATTAGGAATACAACCCGTAGGAGCATTACTTATCAGACTCGCCTTTGGTATAATCCTATATGAAAGCATTGCCATAGAAGACCTACCAAACGAAGTACTCTCCCTCCCCAAAAAGCCAAAATAGTGATAGAGGAAGAATAGGACATCGTTGATACACCCAGCCGGATTTGAGGCACGTTGTTCTACTCTAATCCATAAGCATTATTTCACAATGCATGGAAGGATGTGAATTTTAGCATTCCTATAATATTATGATGACTTACAAAATCATCGACCCCAAGTGTCACGATCGAGAGAACGATATGTGATGGCCTCGCCAAGATGCTCTACGGTAATATTTGAAGAACCTGCAAGATCAGCAATGGTGCGAGACACTTTGAGAATGCGGTCGTAGGCACGGGCAGACAGCCCGAGTTTCTCCATAGCCAGCTTCATTCGTTCCTGACACTCGGCATTGAGTACACAATATTCATGAAAGAGTTTGGATGTCATCTGGGCATTGCAATGGATACCTGGGAAGCCGCGAAAACGTTCCTCTTGAATGCGACGGGCAGCAATGACGCGCTCACGTATCACCTCACTCGACTCGCCTGATTTCAACGTGGCCAGATGTTTAAACGGAACTGGGGTCACCTCAATGTGTATATCAATACGATCCAGCAGCGGCCCCGACACCTTGTTCATGTATTTGCGCACTGCGCCAGGAGCACAACTACACTCAATAGATGGATGATTGTAGTAGCCACAGGGACAGGGGTTCATGGCAGCCACCAGCATAAAACTTGCAGGGTAATCAACCGACATCTTGGCACGAGAGACTGTGATGCGTCGCTCCTCCATGGGTTGGCGTAACACCTCAAGTACCTGCCGACGAAATTCAGGAAGTTCATCAAGGAACAGCACACCATTATGAGCCAAAGAAATCTCACCTGGCTGAGGGTTTGCCCCACCACCCACCAAGGCCACATCGCTCACGGTATGGTGCGGGGCTCGAAACGGACGCACGGCAATAAGGGAATCCTCTCGGCGAAGTTTGCCTGCCACGCTGTGTATCTGAGTGGTTTCGAGTGATTCTTCGAGGCTTAACGGCGGTAGGATGGAGGACAGGCGCTTGGCCAGCATACTCTTTCCAGAACCAGGAGGACCAATAAGAATGACATTATGCCCACCTGCGGCAGCAATTTCCAATGCACGTTTGACGCCCTCCTGACCTTTGACATCTGCAAAACCAAACTCATATTGATTGAGGTGACTGGCAAATTCGGCACGGGTATCAAACACCGTGGGTTCAAGTCCACCCTCGCCATTGAGAAATTGCACAACCTGTCCTATATTTTCTGCTCCATAGACCTCAAGATTATTTACGATGGCCGCCTCACGAGCATTGTCAACGGGGACAATAAGCCCCTTGTAGTGTTGGCGACGAGCCTCGATGGCTATGGGTAATGCACCCTTGATAGGGCGGAGACTGCCATCTAATGAGAGTTCACCCATGATGACATATTTGTCAAGATCATCGGCCCTCATTTGTCCCGAAGCACCAAGAAGGCCAATGGCGATAGTGAGGTCATACGATGCACCCTCCTTGCGGACATCAGCAGGAGCCAGATTAACCACAATGCGTTTGCCTGGCACATGAAATCCATGTTGTTCTAAAGCCGTAGCAATACGCTGTTGACTCTCCTTGACCGCACTGTCAGGCAACCCCACCATGGTAAAATTCACTCCTGGATCCACACTCACTTCCACGGTGATAAGCATGGCATTCACTCCGAATATCGCACTTCCGTAAGTTTTAACTAGCATATACAGTATTTAATAAGGAGACTTCGTCCACCTAAGACAATCAATAAAATAAGTCCCCTAATATTTTGAATTGCAAAAATAACGATTATTTCACATATAGGCATGGGCATCTGACACATGCAAGGAGGGATTGATGGTATTGGTCAGTAACAAAAACAGCTGGATAATCCAGCCGTTTTTGTTACTGACCTCCCCGAATTCCTGTGAATTTTCGGGGAATTAAAAACATAAATAATTGATTTACATTTTTAGTTTGTGGAGTATATCGGACTCGAACCGATTACCTTTTGATTGCGAACCAAACGCTCTACCAGATGAGCTAATACCCCGTATTCCGCCGTAGCATTCAAAACCCACATTGAGACTGCAAAGTTACGACTTTTTCGTAATATCAGGGTATTTTTTTCTATCAATAGCCGACAGAAATATACGATTAGAGTCTGTAATATTCTTCCTAAAGCGTGAGAAGACAAATAGACATAAACATATTGTAAACTATTGCTGTCCGAAACCCCTTTCAGTACCGAACAAACAAGTTGCACAAGGAGAGATGCCGGAGTGGTCGAGCTGTCACTAAAGCATTTCAGTACTGCACAAACAAGCTGTATGCCCCAATTTCATGAGGTTGATGGCATCATTTTTCAAAAGCCCCCCCCAAAAAAATGAAAATGAGCAATATTCAGCGGCTGTCCGCTAAAATGAGTAAAAAAAGAACAACGATATCACATCCTTTGGCTCTGTAAGCATTTTATCAACTTGCTATGGAATGAATAATTCAATTATATGGCCATATTTCGTCATCAAAAGCGGCTGTCCGCTAAAATAGATAAGTATAGAGATGGCACAGGGGGCTTTTCTTTTGCAGAAAGAATCTGCGATGCCTGTTTATCCCAAAACGGTCATTAAGACTTTGCAGCAAAAAATGTCAACAAAACAGTTAATGACCCACGATGGTTTCGTCACTTAAAAAGTACTCCTAAAAACCGACGTCATAACTATAGCCATCTGATATAAAAAAAGGTTTCATAAACATTTTTCTAATGGCGGTCACTAGAAATACAAGAGGCATTAACCTCTAATGACCGATTTGGGGATATTGTCTTTACAGACACATATTTTTCAATGTTTCAAATTTTAGCGGACAGCAATAGTTATAACCCCAGACAATGGGTTCGGTCTAAAGCAGAACACATATATCCTCGTTGAAACTTTGCATCAAAATACAAAAAAAGGGTGTCCCATAAACCCGAGACACCCTCATAGACAATTCTGTATGGCTTCGCCATGTATTACTCCGCAGCGGGAGCATCCGTAGTTTCGGCAGCATCAGCCACAACAGGTGCATCAACTTTTTTACCGCGACCACGACGAGTGCTACGAGCCTTCTTAGGAGCAGCCTCTTTCAACATATTTTCGTTATAGTCAACAAGCTCCATAATACACATTTCGGAGTTATCGCCATGACGAATGCCAGTCTTCAAAATGCGGGTATATCCCCCAGGACGCTGACCAATTTTCTGCGACACCTCGCGGAACAGTTCATTGACAGCCTCTTTGCTATGCAAGTAACTGAAAACCATACGGCGATTATGGGTGGTGTCATCCTTGGAGCGGGTGATGAGAGGTTCTACATAAACTCTAAGGGCCTTGGCTTTAGCGACAGTCGTCTCAATACGCTTATGCATGATGAGAGAGGTGGCCATATTGGAGAGCATAGAAACTCTATGCGCATGAGTTCTTGACAGATGATTTACTTTGCAACCGTGTCTCATAACTTCAATTTCATTTATTTGTTCCTTTCCGACAAAGCAGATACAATGTTGGGCAAGGAAAACAATCTTATTCTTTATCTAATTTATACTTGGAAATATTCATTCCGAATTCGAGGTTCTTGGAAGCAACCAAATTCTCAAGCTCAGTAAGGGATTTTTTTCCGAAGTTTCTAAACTTCAGCAAGTCTGCCTTATTATAGGCGACTAATTCTCCCAATGTTTCGACCTCAGCAGCCTTAAGGCAGTTGAGGGCACGAACGGAGAGATCCATATCTCCAAGCTTCGTCTTGAGCAATTGACGAATATGCAACGTACTTTCGTCAAATTCCTCCGTAGGCTGTTTAGTTTCAACTTCCAGCGTAATGCGCTCGTCAGAGAAGAGCATAAAGTGCTGAATGAGAATCGTAGCAGCCTCCTTAAGTGCTTCCTTTGGATGGACAGAGCCATCTGTCTCGATATCGAAAGTCAGTTTTTCATAGTCGGTACGCTGTTCGACACGGTAGTCGCTCACCTCATATTTCACATTTTTGATAGGGGTGTGAATAGAATCGATAGCGATAACACCGATGGGGTCGGAAACCTTTTTATTTTCCTCAGAAGGAACATAACCACGACCTTTCTCAATGGAGAGTTCAATTTTAAGAGACGTGGTTGGCTCCATGTGACAGATTTCCAAGTCTGGATTGAGAACCTGAAATCCATTAAGGTAATTATTTAGGTCTCCTGCCTTAAAAATGCTTTGTCCGACAACCTCGAAAGCGATTTTCTCGCTATCAGTATCCTCTATTTGACGACGGAAGCGAATTCGCTTGAGCGACAATATAATGTCGGTCATATCCTCGACTACACCTGGCAAGGAAGAGAACTCATGGTCGACGCCTTCGATACGAACGGAGGTGATGGCGAAACCCTCCAGGGAGGAGAGCAGCACACGACGCAGCGCATTGCCGATGGTGGTGCCGTAGCCAGGTTCCAATGGACGGAACTCGAAAGAGCCACGGAAATCATCCGCCTCAAGCATAACGACTTTGTCTGGTTTTTGGAAAGATAATATTGCCATTGTATTCCTTTCTTTAATTGTAGATTGTTGACCGTGGAAATGAACGTTGATTTGCAGTGCGGCCAATCATAACATCTCAACAAATCAACAACCGATACTACTACTTGGAGTAGAGTTCGACGATGAGCTGCTCATTGATATTCTCAGGGATATCAGCACGCTGCGGGTAGTTCATAAACTTGCCGCTCATGAGGTTTGCATCCCATTCAAGCCAAGAATAGGTGGTGCCACGAGATGCCAGTGAGTCTGTAATGATTTCTAGAGAACGAGAACGCTCACGAACAGCAACAATGTCACCTTCACGAAGAGAATAAGAGGGGACATTAACAACATTGCCATTGACAGTTATATGGCAATGGGAGACCAATTGGCGAGCCTGGGCACGGCTGCGAGCAATACCCAAACGGTAAACTACATTATCAAGACGAGCCTCGATAAGCTGAAGTAACACTTCACCAGTGATACCACCGCGGCGAGAAGCTTCTGCGTATAGTTTGCGGAACTGACGTTCTAAAATGCCATAAGTATATTTTGCTTTCTGCTTCTCTTGAAGCTGAATGCCATATTCCGACAACTTGCCATGACGACGGTTTTGACCGTGCATACCAGGCGCATAAGGTTTTCTATCGTAAACCTTGTCGGGACCAAAAATCGGTTCGTGGAATTTTCTTGCAATTTTGGTTTTAGGACCAGTGTATCTTGCCATAACTTAATTTTGTTTGTAGTGGTTTGTGCGAACGGGATAATACTTCAGAAATAGTCTCCGAAAATATTTTAATGGACGTACTATAATAAATCCCGTTTACAAAATATTAAATTTAGACACGACGACGTTTCGGCGGACGGCAGCCATTGTGCGGCAGCGGCGTAATGTCGACGATTTCCGTAACCTCAATGCCACAACTATTGATTGCACGGATTGCAGATTCACGTCCTGAACCAGGTCCTTTAACAAAAACCTTTGCTTTTCTTAGGCCCAAATCATAAGCAACCTTGCCGCAATCTTCCGCAGCCATCTGAGCAGCATACGGAGTGTTTTTCTTCGATCCGCGGAAGCCCATTTTTCCAGCAGACGACCAAGAAATCACTTGACCGGCATTATTTGTCAACGAAATGATAACGTTGTTGAAAGAGGCAAAAATACATGCTCTTCCATGTGCTTCAACTTTTACGACTCTTTTTTTAGTCGGTTTAGAAGTTTTTGCCATAATTGTTTTTGTGCTTGATTTTACATTAAACTTCCAGCAGCTCCTATGTCATTCCTATAATCCGCCGCTGGTTGCTACCACAATAATTTACTTAGTAGCCTTCTTCTTGTTAGCGATAGTCTTCTTTTTACCCTTACGCGTACGAGCATTATTCTTGGTACTCTGTCCACGAAGAGGGAGCCCCAGGCGGTGACGTATACCACGATAGCAACCGATATCCATAAGGCGCTTAATGTTCATCTGGACCTCGGAACGGAGAGCACCTTCTACTTTATACTCATCATTGATGATAGTACGAAGCGTGTTCTGCTCCTCATCGGACCAGTCCTGCACCTTTTTGTTCTCATCGATACCTGCCTTGGCCAAAATCTCTGCCGCAAGGCTTCTGCCGATACCGTAGATATAGGTCAGACCTATAACACCTCTTTTGTTTTTGGGTAGATCAATACCTGCAATTCTTGCCATAAACTGATTTAATTCTTTTTGTTGTTAGACTCATTGGAGCTAGCATGTGTGAAAGGCATTCAAAAGAGACGACTCAGCCATAAGACAGACTCCAGAATAGCCTATCAAACAAATACACTCATCAACCTTGTCTTTGTTTGAATTTGGGATTTTTTTTGTTGATTACATAAACAACCCCCTTACGACGAACGACTTTGCATTCAGGGGAACGTTTTTTTACAGAAACTCTTACTTTCATTGTTTTATTGTTTTGTCTGTTTGCTTCTTTTAAACAGGTTTTTAACCGTATAGGCAAAACTACTTATGACGATAGGTGATACGGCCTTTAGTAAGGTCATACGGTGACATCTCTACCTGAACCTTATCGCCAGGAAGAATCCGAATATAATGCATACGCATTTTGCCAGAAATATGAGCGAGAATCTGATGCCCATTTTCTAACTCAACACGAAACATTGCATTGCCAAGAGACTCTGTGACAGTACCATCTAACTGTATGGATGCTTGTTTTGCCATTAACCTGTTATGTTTTCTTGATTAGTTATTTTCAATAAACTCAAAACTTGAGAGGATATCAGGGCCATCTAAACCAATCGCTACAGTATGCTCATAATGAGCAGCCATCTTACCGTCTTTAGTACGACAAGTCCAACCGTCCTCCTTAGAGAATTTCACATTTTTAGATCCCATACATACCATCGGTTCAACAGCAATGACCATTCCTTCTTTCAATAAGGGGCCCGTGCCAACCGTACCATAGTTAGGGACATTGGGAGACTCATGCATCTTGAATCCTACGCCATGTCCACATAGCTCGCGAACCACTGAGTAGCCATTCTTTTCACAATGTTGTTGGACTGCATGACTAATATCTCCCACGCGATTGCCCACCTTGCATTTTTCAAGGCCAATAAATAAGGCTTCTTTTGTAACCTTCATGAGGCGCTGTGTAGCAGGGGACACTTCACCGACTGCAAACGTATAAGCCGAATCACCCACATAACCGTTAAGTTCGATGACACAATCGACAGACACATTGTCCCCATCTTTTAGGTACACAGAGTCTGAAGGTATGCCATGAACAACAACATCATTGACAGATATGCAGAATGCCGAAGGGAAGCCCTCATAACCCTTGCAGAGCGGGATGCCACCATGGTCACGGATAAACTGCTCCCCAAGTCTATCAAGAAAGCCTGTTGTAACTCCCGGACAGATATGGCGTCCCACCTCAGCCAGAGTTTTACCAACGAGGAGGGCACTTTCTCTAATAAGCTCAATTTCTTCTTTTGTCTTAAGCAGAATCATTGCTATAAGGATAAAACTTACATAGACATTGATGAGCGACCTTTAATTCGACCCGTCTTGGTCAAACCATCATAATGACGCATCAAGAGATGGCTTTCGATCTGCTGAAGGGTATCGAGGATAACACCTACAAGAATGAGAAGGGAGGTACCACCATAGAATTGAGCGAACTGTGTGTTTACACCAAATAAACGGATAATGGCAGGGAGGATAGCTACTATGGCCAAAAAGATTGAACCTGGGAGCGTAATTTTAGAAAGAATATCTTCCAGATACTCGGCGGTTTTCTTGCCTGGTTTAACACCGGGAATAAATCCACCATTTTTCTTCATGTCATCTGCCATCTGATTTGGGTTGATGGCAATAGCCGTGTAGAAATAGGTAAAAACAACAACAAGAATAAAAAACGTAAGATTATACCAAAAACCATTAAAATCTGCGAAGGCACGAGCAAAAGCAGAATCAGTATTGTTGGTAAAACCCATAAATGTGATGGGCAGGAACATAATGGCCTGCGCAAAAATAATAGGCATCACACCAGCGGCATTCACTTTAATCGGGATGTACTGACGGACCCCACCATATTGCTTGTTACCGACAATACGCTTAGCATACTGAACTGGGATGCGACGCGTACCCTGTACAAGAAGAATGACAAGCAAAATGACAGCCAAAAGAACAACCAACTCAAAAAGGAACATTACCAGTCCCCCACCTTCTGAAAGACGGGAGGCGAACTCGGCGGAAAGCGCGAAAGGCAAACGGGCAATAATACCGACCATAATTAGCAAAGAAATCCCATTGCCAACTCCTTTATCAGTAATACGTTCACCCATCCACATAACAAATAATGTCCCACTGACCAAAATAACAATACTTGTAACCCAGAATAAGCCCGAAGGACTGCTTCCATCAAAGGGATAAATCGCAGTGGATGAAGCGCCCAACTGATACATCATATTTGTGATATAGGCAGGAGCCTGACAAGCAGTGATTATAACCGTAAGCCAGCGTGTAATCTGATTCATTTTCCTGCGACCACTTTCTCCGTCGCGCTGCATCTTCTGAAAATAAGGGACAACCATAACAAACAACTGAATCACAATAGACGCAGTGATGTACGGCATAATGCCCAAGGCGAAAATGGATGCGTTGGAGAATGCACCACCAGAAAACATATTGAGCAATCCCAACAAACCATCAGCCCCTTGACTCTGCAAAGCACCCAACTGGGAAGGGTCAACGCCAGGCAGGACTACGTAAGAACCGATACGGTAAACGAGCACCAGACCGAGCGTATAGAGGATACGCTTCCGCAGGTCTTCGATAGACCAGATGTTTTTCAGTGTCTGTATAAATCTCTTCATTAAAAAATATCATTTAGAAGTTGATAATTGATGTGGCCAGATAGCACAGGGTGCAGGAACTGACTCGGAACTAACCGGCCACATCAATGCGCAAAAGCGCAATTATTCAATAACGGTGGCCATACCGCCCTGAGCCTCAATTGCCTGTTTAGCAGAAGCCGTGAAAGCATGGGCGGAGACAGTGAGAGACTTGGTGAGTTCCCCACGACCAAGAATCTTGACTTTGTCATGAGAAGAAATCAAACCATTCTGACGGAAGACATCAAAATCAAAAACCGTGATATTTTTAGCCTCTGAAAGTTTGGAGAGCGTATCGATATTGATACCTACATACTCAATACGATTGCGGTTTTTGAAGCCAAATTTAGGCAATCGACGATAGATGGGCATTTGACCACCTTCAAAGCCAATTTTCTGATGGTAACCAGAACGAGATTTAGCACCCTTGTTACCACGGGTAGCAGTACCCCCCTTACCAGAGCCAGCACCACGACCAACGCGTTTGGAATGCTTAACTGAACCTTCTGCGGGTTTGAGATTATGTAAATTCATTTCTAAAATTCTTTATATCTGTGAATGTATAGCCTGAGAAAAGACAGGCAAATTAAAGTTCCTCGACAGTAATGAGGTGTTTGACCTTCTCAATCATTCCAAGCGTCTGAGGGTTAGCAATCACTTCACGTTCGTGGTTGATTCTCTTGAGTCCGAGGGATTGCATCGTTCTTTTCTGGCGAGCAGGATGACCTATAACGCTACGGACCTGCTTGATTTTTAATTTCTTTTCTGCCATAATATAACCTCCTAATTAACCGTTGAATACTTTGTCCATGGAGATGCCACGCAGTTGAGCGACCATGTAAGGATCCTTCATCTGAAGGAGAGCATTAATGGTGGCCTTTACAACACTGTGAGGGTTGGACGAGCCTTTACATTTGGCCAACACATCCTTTACTCCAACACTTTCGAGGACGGCACGCATAGCACCACCAGCAATCACACCCGTACCAGGGGCAGCCGGTTTGAGGAATACGCGAGCACCACTGTACTTGCCGTTCTGCTCATGCGGGATAGTCCCCTTGAGGACAGGAACCTTAATTAAGTTCTTCTTAGCATCATCAACGCCTTTCTGAATAGCAGCTTGAACTTCCTTAGCCTTACCCAGACCATAACCGACGACGCCATTCTCATTTCCAATAACGACGATGGCAGCGAAAGTGAAGGTTCTACCACCCTTGGTAACCTTAGTTACGCGATTGACTGCAACAAGACGCTCTTTAAATTCGATCTCGCTAGACTTAACTCTTTTTACGTTTACTTCTGCCATGACTTATTAAAATTTTAAACCACCTTCTCTGGCTGCATCAGCCAATGATTTTACACGACCGTGGTAGAGATAACCATTACGATCAAAGACTACGGTATTAATACCAGCAGCAGTGGCGCGCTCGGCAATCATCTTGCCGACCTTAGCGGCCATGTCGCTTTTTGTGCCACTCTTTTCGACAGTTCTCTCAAGGGAGGAAGCAGCGGCCAGTGTCACACCTTTCACATCGTCAATTAACTGTGCATAGATTTCCTTATTACTTCTGAACACAGACAAGCGTGGCATTGCAGCAGTGCCACTAATCTTATGACGAATACGGAATTTGATTTTCTTTCTTCTTATGTCTTTCTTTGTTGCCATAATACATTTGATAGGCTATTGGTCCGCCCTTGTCCTTTTGAATCGTAGGAACGCCTATGACAAGGGCGATACCATATTAAATTACTTACTTAGCAGCAGCTTTACCAGCCTTTTTGCGGATTTCCTCTCCTTGGAAGCGAATACCCTTACCTTTATAAGGCTCAGGTTTGCGCAGCGAACGGATTTTTGCAGCAGCCTGACCAAGGATTTGCTTGTCACAACAAGTCATAGTTATGATAGGATTTTTACCCTTCTCAGTGACAGTTTCAACTTTGATTTCAGGGGCTAACTCAAAATAAATCTTGTGAGAGTAGCCAAGTTCCATCTCCAGAACATTGCCATTAGCCTGCACCTTATAACCGACACCAATCACTTCCTGGACAGTCTTGAATCCCTCGGAGACACCCTTAACCATATTGGCTGCAAGGGCACGGTAGAGACCGTGCATAGCTTTGTGCTCCTTGCTATCGGATGGACGCTGCAGGTGGACCACACCGTCTTCTACGACGACCTTAATACAGGGATTAATCTTCTGGGTCATCTGACCTTGAGGACCTTTGACAGACAATACGTTATCATCAGATACCGAAACTTCCACACCCTTAGGTAGGTGGATAGGCATTTTTCCAATTCTTGACATAATCTAATTCTCCTCTCTTTGATTAACTGACGTAACATAAAACCTCACCGCCAACATTGAGCGTACGAGCCTCCTTGTCGGTCATCAGTCCCTTTGAGGTAGAGACAATGGCGATGCCAAGACCATTGAGTACGCGTGGCATATCAGCAACCGAGACATAACGACGCAAGCCAGGGCTGCTGATTCGCTTGAGTTCAGAGATAGCGGACATCTTGGTTACTGGATGATATTTGAGAGCGACCTTAATTGACTGTGCGGGAGTACCGTCATTCTCGAATCTGTAGTTAGCGATATAACCTTTTTCAAAGAGAATCTTAGTAATCTCTTTCTTGATTTTTGATGCAGGGATTTCGACCACTCTTTGCTTAGCCGCAATAGCATTTCTCATGCGGGTCAAGTAATCTGCAATAGGATCTGTTACCATATTGATTGTTTTGATTTAAGTTTTGTAGTATTGGAGCCTGTAAATCCAACTTGCAAAGCTACCAATAAATAATTTTACCAACTGGACTTCTTAACGCCAGGAATTAGCCCCGCAAGAGCCATCTCGCGGAAATTGATACGCGAAATACCGAACTGACGCATATAACCCTTTGGACGTCCGGTAAGTTGGCAGCGATTGTGCCGACGGATAGGACAAGCATTCTTGGGGAGCTTCTGCAAGGCGATAACTGCCTTTTCTACTTCTTCAGGTTCGCCAGTGCGGACGATTTCCTTGAGCGCAGCACGTTTTGCGGCATATTTTGCCACCATCTTAGCTCTCTTACGTTCTCTTGCTTTGATTGATTCTTTAGCCATTATCTCTTATTTTTGTTGATTCTTGAAAGGGAGGCCGAACTGCTTAAGCAGGGACATCGCCTCTTTGTCGGTCTTAGCAGAGGTCACAAAAGTGATATCCATACCCTGAATACGGTCAATTTTGTCGATATCAATTTCAGGGAAGATTATCTGCTCGGAGATGCCAAAGGTATAGTTACCCTGTCCATCAAAGCCCTTATCATTGATGCCACGGAAATCGCGGATACGCGGGATAGAGGCAGTGACCAAACGCTCCAAGAACTCGTACATACGCTCACCACGAAGAGTGACACGGACTCCGATGGGCATTCCACGACGGAGTTTAAAGTTAGAAATGTCTTTACGAGACTTTGTCGGGACAGCTTTCTGACCAGCAATCATTGTCATTTCCTCAACACCCTTGTCAATGACTTTTTTGTCAGCGATAGCTGCTTTGCCTAAACCCTGATTCAAAGTAATTTTTAACAGACGAGGACACTGCATGACGGTTTTGTAGTTGTATTCCTTCATGAGGGCATCAACAATCTCGTCCTTATACTTAGTCTTTAATGTAGGAATGTATGTCATTATTTAATTTCCTCCCCTGTTTTTTTGGAATAGCGAACCAATTTACCAGTCTTCTCATCAATACGACGTCCTATTCTCGTAGGCGTTTTGCCAGCCACAACCATAAGATTGGAGATGTGGATAGGAGCTTCCTGCTCAACAATACCGCCCTGAGTGTTTTTAGCATTGGGTTTGGTATGTTTCTTATTGACGTTCACTCCTTCTACGATGGCGCGATTCTTTTCGGGATAGACTTTCAGGACTTTGGCGATCTTGCCTTTATCATCGCCAGCGATGACCTGCACCATATCCCCTTTTTTAACGTGCAATTTCATTTCTTTTCAAAGTTTTAATTTTTACAATACTTCAGGAGCCAACGAAACAATTTTCATAAATTGTTTTTCGCGGAGTTCACGTCCGACTGGGCCGAAGATGCGGGTACCGCGGAGTTCGTCAGCAGCAGTGAGAAGCACGCAGGCATTATCGTCAAAACGGATATAAGATCCATCATTGCGACGAACCTCTTTCTTGGTGCGAACCACGACCGCTTTGGAGACAGCTCCTTTTTTAATGTTGCCCGAGGGCATGGCATCCTTGATGGCGACAACGATGGTATCGCCGATAGAAGCATAACGCTTCTTGGTGCCACCCAGTACGCGGATACAGAGAGCGCTTTTAGCACCGCTGTTGTCGGCAACTGTCATTCTTGTTTCTTGTTGTATCATTGCTTTTTTCTTATTTAGCTTTAGAGATTGGGGTTAGCTTGAAGCACCAATGCTACTTGGCACGCTCGACGATCTCGACCAAACGCCAGCATTTGTTTTTGCTGAGGGGGCGTGTTTCCATAATTCTAACGGTATCGCCGATGTTGCATTCATTTTTCTCGTCGTGAGCCATGAACTTGGTGGATTTTTTAACGAATTTTCCATATTTGGGGTGCTTGACCTTACGCTCCACCAAAATCACGATGGATTTGTCCATCTTGTTGCTCACTACGACACCGATTCTTTCTTTTCTTAAGTTTCTTTCCATTTTGAATTGGATTTTAGATTGCCTTAGGACTATTTCTGCTCAGCGATCTCCCTTGCACGGAGTTCGGTAAGGTAGCGGGCAATGTTTCTTCTACTTTCTTTAATTTTCTGAGGATTTTCGAGCGGGGAGACAGCGTGGGTCAGCAGCATCTTCTGATACACGTCGCGCTCGGTGTCGAGTTTTTCCTTCAATTCGGGAGTTGAAAGCTCTTTCAAAACTAATTCATTCTTCATAACAGTTCTCCTTCAAATTATTCTTCAATATAATCTCTTTTCACAATGAATTTGGTGGTGATGGGAAGTTTCTGAGCTGCCAAACGAAGAGCTTCCTTAGCAATGTCCATAGGGACACCTTCGCACTCGAAGAGGATAGTGCCAGGCATCACACGAGCGACGAAATATTCAGGCGCACCCTTACCTTTACCCATACGAACCTCATTAGGTTTCTTGGTGATGGGCTTATCCGGGAAAATACGAATCCATATCTGACCTTCACGTTTCATGTGACGCGTTACAGCTTGACGAGCAGCCTCTATTTGACGTCCTGTAATGAAACAGGTTTCGAGCGATTTAATACCAAAGGTACCGAAAGCCAATTCGTGACCACGGAAAGCATTGCCTTTGATTTTGCCTTTTTGCTGCTTTCTATATCTTGTTTTCTTAGGTTGTAACATTTCTCTTCTTATTTAAGGCTGTTAGGATTAACGAGGCATCCAGCAAGAGCCATGGAGGATTGATAGATGCAGAATCTATGACCTAATTCACCTATTATTTACTGTTGTTATTTCTGTTTCCCTGCTGACGACGACGAGGGGAGGAAGTTCCCTGACGACGATCGCCATTGGCAGAAGTGCGATGCTCCTTCTGCTGACCGCCAACGGTGGAGGAGACAAGTTCACGCTTTCCGTAAACCATGCCACGACAAATCCAGACCTTCACGCCAATACGCCCATAGGTTGTGTGAGCCTCTGCGTGTGCATAGTCAATATCAGCACGGAGCGTATGTAGTGGGGTGCGACCTTCTTTAAAATGTTCAGAACGAGCAATTTCAGCCCCACCAATACGACCAGCAATGGAGACCTTGATACCTTCGGCACCAATACGCATAGTGGAAGAGATCGCATTTTTGATGGCGCGACGGTATTGGACGCGACCCTCAATCTGCTTGGCAATATTCTGTGCGACAAGAACTGCATCGAGCTCAGGACGTTTCACCTCTGAGATATTAACCTGAACATCCTTATCAGTGATTTTCTTAAGTTCTTCTTTCAACTTGTCAACCTCAGAGCCAGCCTTACCTATAATCAGACCTGGGCGAGCGGTGTTAATGGTGACAGTGAGAAGTTTAAGTGTTCTTTCGATATAAATTTTAGAAATACCTGCCTTGGATAGACGGGCATTGAGATACTTGCGGATTTTTTCATCTTCGACCAACTTATGTTCGAATTTTCTTCCGCCATACCAGTTTGAGTCCCATCCGCGGATGATACCTAATCTGTTTCCAATTGGGTTAGTTTTTTGTCCCATTGTTGAAATTCTTCTTGTTGTTTACTTTATTTATTTTCTTCTGTTTCAGCTGCTGCCTTGGGAGCCTCTTCATTACGGTTTCCCAGGATAATGGTGATGTGGTTGCTACGTTTACGGATGCGATAGCCACGTCCTTGAGGTGCAGTGCGCATACGCTTCATCGTACGACCCTCATCAACCATAATCTGCTTAACATAAAGAGCATTATCCTCAATGCGAGCACCTTCATTCTTTGCCTGCCAATTAGCCATAGCAGAAAGAAGAAGCTTGCGAATTTTAGGAGCAGATTCTCTCGGGTTGTATTGAAGGATAGCAAGAGCCTTATCTACATTGACGCCACGGATGAGATCGGCGACCAAGCGGGTCTTGCGAGGCGAAGTGGGATTATTCATCAACTTCGCCATATACAGGGTCTTATTGGCTTCTTTACGTGCTTCAGCACTATTGTGTTTTCTACGTCCCATTGTTCTTTTCTATTTGGCGATGGAGCCAGCCAGAAGGCAATTCTCTGACCAGCATTACATCACTATTTATTTCTTTGCTTTATCTTTGGATCCGGCATGTCCACGGAAGATACGTGTAGGAGCAAACTCACCAAGTTTGTGTCCGACCATATTCTCTGTCACATAGACAGGGATGAACTTGTTGCCATTGTGTACGGCAATGGTCTGGCCAACAAAATCGGGGGAAATCATGGATGCTCTCGACCAAGTCTTGATGGAAACTTTCTTGTTGGACTTCTGTGCCTCGATCACTCTTTTTTCCAGCTTATGGAAGATGTACGGACCTTTCTTTAATGAACGACTCATTCTTGTGTATGTTTTGTTGTGATTGCGACGGATGTCGTTTTTCACAAATTAACTACTTCTTTCTTCTTTCAACAATATACTTGCTCGATTGTTTCTTCGGAGCACGAGTCTTGTAACCCTTGGCGGGAATACCCTTACGAGATCTAGGATGACCACCAGACTGACGGCCTTCACCACCACCCATCGGGTGATCAACAGGGTTCATAACAACGCCGCGGTTGCGAGGACGGCGACCAAGCCAACGACTACGGCCTGCCTTACCACCAACCTCAAGGTTATGTTCTGGATTCGACACGATGCCGACAGTTGCACGGCAAGCCTGCAGAACCATACGCATTTCACCCGAAGGCATCTTGATGATAGCGTACTTGTCATCACGCGACATCAGCTGAGCATAGGCACCAGCAGAACGAACCATCTTGGCTCCTTGGCCAGGGCGAAGTTCGATATTGTGAATAAGCGTACCGAAAGGGATTTCAGCAAGGGTAAGGGTGTTCCCGATTTCAGGAGCAGCACCGCTGCCAGACATAATGGTCTGACCTACCTTAAGTCCCTGAGGGGCGACGATGTAGCGTTTTTCACCATCGGCATAAAACACCAAGGCGATGCGGGAGCTACGGTTGGGATCGTATTCAATAGTCTTGACCGTAGCAGGAACGCCATCCTTGTCTCTTTTAAAGTCGATGATACGATAAAGTTTCTTGTGACCGCCGCCAATATAGCGCTGTGTCATTTTTCCCTGGTTGTTACGACCGCCGGATTTTCCGAATCCGATCACCAGGCTTTTTTCCGGCTTGGTAGCAGTAATGTCATCATTGGTAACAATGATTTTGTGACGCTGGCCGGGAGTTGTCGGTTTAATCTTTTTTAAAGCCATTTTTTTGTTCTTTTTAGCCACTTATCAGTTGGCCATACTATTAGAAGTTTCATTATCGCAGATTATGAGGAAAAGGGGACACCCCCTTATCCTCACAATTTCTGCTATGTTTTATCGAATTAGATGCTTGCATAGAAATCAATCGTGTTGCCTTCTGCCAGGGTAACAATAGCTTTCTTGAAAGCATTGGTACGTCCCACCAAGAAACCAGACTTGGTGTAACGAGATTTAACCTTGCCGGAGTAGTTCATCGTATTGACGTCAAGAACCTTGACATCGTAGAACTTCTCGATAGCGTTTTTTATCTGAATCTTGTTTGCACGCTTATCGACGATGAAGCCATAACGATTGTGAGCAACTGGTTCGGGCTTACCTTTTCTACGCTGGATGCGGTTGAGCCTTGGGGCAGCAGCAGCCTCGGTAAGTCTCGTCATCTTCTCGCTGATCAGCGGTTTTATTATAATGTTCATCATGTTAAAAAATCTGAATCAGTTAACTCTATCTGTTTATTTGGCAGCCAAAACGCGATTAAGCTCAGGCACAGAAGCCTCGCAAAGCACGAGACTAGCGGCATTGACAATGTCGTAAGTATTTAACTCACTGACACTAACGACCTTCACATTTTGCAGGTTACGAGCAGACAAAGATACGAAATTATTTGGTTTATCGACAACAATAAGCGATTTTTTGTCGTTAATTTTTAGATTGTTGAGTACCTCGATCATCTTCTTGGTTTTGGGAGCCTCGAAGTTGAAAGCATCAAGAACAGTAAGCATATTGTCGGCAGCCTTGTAGGAAAGAGCAGAACGGCGAGCAAGACGCTTCACTTTGATGTTTAATTTGAAACGATAATCACGAGGCTTGGGGCCAAAGATACGGCCGCCACCGACGAAAACGGGGCTTTTTAAATCTCCTGAACGAGCACCGCCAGTACCCTTCTGGCGTTTAAGTTTACGTGTGCTATGGGCATTTTCGGAGCGTTCTTTACTTTTATGGGTACCCTGACGCTGATCTGCCAAGTACTGCTTGCAGTCAAGGTAGATCGCATGATCGTTAGGCTCAATGGCGAAGATAGAATCGTCAAGAGTGATGGTCCTACCGGTTTCGCTACCACTGGTGTTATATATTTTTAGTTCCATCTTTCAAGTTTTAAAATTGATCCTTTGGGTCCCGGTACAGAACCTTTGACTAACATTAAATTCTTTTCAGCAATAATTTTCACAACCTGAAGGTTTTGCACCTTGACACGATGGTTGCCCATCTGACCGGCCATACGCATACCCTTGAAAATTCTTGAAGGATATGAAGAGGCACCGATTGAACCAGGGGCACGAAGACGGTCATGTTGTCCGTGAGTAGTGTCTCCAACACCGCCAAAACCGTGTCTTTTCACAACGCCCTGAAAACCTTTACCTTTAGAAGTTCCCACAACATCGACAAATTCGCCTTCCTGAAACACATTCACCGTTAGAATCTCGCCATATTTTTTGCGGCTACCTTCCTCAAAACGGGTGAACTCGGCCAAATGACGCTTGGGGGTGGTATTGGCTTTCGCAAAGTGACCTTTCATTGCCTTTGTAGTATGGCTTTCCTTCTTATCGCCGAAGGCGAGCTGAATAGCCTCATAACCATCTTTTTCAATGGTTCTAACTTGTGTGACAACACAAGGACCAGCTTCAATAACTGTGCACGGTATTTGCTTACCGTCGGCATCAAAAAGACTGGTCATTCCGATTTTTTTTCCTAATAATCCTGACATTACTTTTTGGATTAGTTTTTTTGTTGAACACTACAGCATATCATTCAGCCTATAATGCGAATCACAAGGCCTCTGAACATTGGCTGCTTATTTCTTATACTCAGACTTTGATTTCTACTTCGACACCACTGGGGAGTTCGAGCTTCATGAGTGCATCAACAGTCTTGTTGCGGTCATTAATCTCGATGTCCATCAGACGTTTGTAGGTGCTTAGTTCGAACTGTTCGCGGGACTTCTTGTTGACAAAGGTCGAGCGGTTAACAGTGAAAATCTTCTTGTTGGTCGGCAGTGGGATGGGGCCGGTGACAACAGCACCCGTCATTTTGACGGTCTTTACAATCTTCTCGGCAGATTTGTCCACCAAGTTATGATCGTAAGATTTCAGTTTAATTCTAATTCTTTGACTCACGGTTTTAAGAGTTAAATATTAATAATTGTTTTTGTTTTTCAAAATCTCATCCTGTTTTTCACGAGAGACCTCTGCATAGTGGGAGAACTCCATGGTAGAATTGGCGCGACCCGATGTTATTGTGCGCAATGCAGTGACATAGCCGAACATCTGCTCCAGCGGGACCTTGGCATGAATGGCTTGAACACCAACCTTAGCCTCGATGCTTTCAAGCATACCACGACGTCGGTTCAAGTCGCCAGTAACATCGCCTACGTAAGCATCGGGCGTGAGGACTTCAAGTTTCATGATTGGTTCTAACAATACCGGATTGGCTTTACGACAGGCAGCCTTGAACCCAATACGAGCACATAGTTCAAACGAAAGTTGGTCGGAGTCAACCGGATGGAACGAGCCATCAATGACTCGCACTTTCATGCTGTCCATCGGATAGCCTGCCAAGACACCATTCAGCATGGCCTCTTTGAATCCTTTTTCAATGGCAGGCATATACTCCTTAGGGATATTACCACCTTTGACTTCATTGACAAACTGTAGTCCCATCACACCTTCGTCGGCAGGGCCAATTTCGAAAAGAATGTCAGCGAATTTACCTTTACCACCTGTCTGTTTTTTATAAATCTCATGATGTTGCACAGTGGTAGTAATGGCCTCCTTATAGGCGACTTCCGGACGACCCTGATTAACCTCGACATTAAACTCCCGTCGTAAACGGTCGATGATAATATCAAGATGGAGCTCGCCCATACCGCTAATCAGCGTCTGCCCGGACACCTCGTCCGTCTTGACACGGAACGTAGGATCCTCCTCTGCCAACTTCATAAGCGCATTGGTTAATTTGTCCATGTCGCTCTGGGTGAGGGGTTCGACGGCGATGCTGATGACTGGCTCAGGGAACTTCATGGATTCAAGAATAATGGGATGCCCCTCGTCACAGAGGGTATGCCCCGTCTTGATATCCTTAAACCCTACAGCCGCGCCGATATCACCAGCCTCAATGCGGTCAAGCGGGTTCTGCTTATTAGAGTGCATCTGCATGATACGGGAGATGCGTTCTTTTTTACCCGTATTAGCATTATAGACGTAGGAGCCCGACTCCAAAGCACCTGAATAGACACGGAAGAAACACAGACGTCCCACGTAAGGATCGGTAGCAATCTTGAACGCAAGTGCAGAAAACGGAGCCTTTACGTCAATAGGGCGAATCTCGGCTTTTTCAGTCTTGGGGTTGATGCCATCAACCTCCTTGATGTCAAGAGGACTGGGGAGATAGGCGGCAACAGCATCCAGAAGAGACTGTACTCCCTTGTTTTTGAAGGATGCTCCACACAGCACAGGGGTAATCTTCATAGCCAGCGTGGCTTTGCGAATCTCGGCAATCATCTCATCCTCAGTTATGGAGTCAGGGTCTTCGAAGAATTTTTCCATTAGAACATCATTTTCTTCTGCGACACCCTCAATAAGTTTGAGCCGATATTCAGCCACGACGTCCTTCAGGTCATCGGGCATAGGCACTTCGTAGAACTTTGTGCCATTGGATTCCTCATCCCAAATTAGAGCCTTGTTGGATATGAGATTGACAACTCCCTTGAAGAGGTTTTCCTGCCCGATAGGGATTTCTAGCGGGATGGGATTGGCACCAAGCCGTTCTTTTATTTGTCGTACGACAGAAAAGAAATCGGCACCAGCGCGATCCATCTTATTGACGAAAGCAATACGAGGGACATTGTAGCGATCAGCCTGACGCCATACAGTTTCAGACTGAGGCTCGACACCGCCCACAGCGCAGAAGATGGCTATCGCACCATCAAGAACACGAAGGGAGCGTTCGACCTCGACCGTGAAATCAACATGGCCGGGCGTATCTATAATGTTAAGTTTATAGCGATTGTTATGCCAGTCCCAATAAACAGTCGTAGCAGCGGAAGTAATGGTAATGCCCCGCTCTTGTTCTTGCGCCATCCAGTCCATTGTGGCAGAACCCTCATGCGTTTCGCCGAGCTTGTAGTTTTTGCCCGTATAGAAAAGGATGCGCTCAGTCGTCGTCGTCTTTCCGGCGTCGATATGGGCCATTATTCCGATGTTTCTTGTATAGTGTAAGTCTGACATAGTTAATGTTGGTTCAGGAGATTTGTAGCAAGTGGAGTTGTATAAAGTTATGGGTTAGAAGCGGAAGTGCGAGAATGCCTTGTTGGCGTCGGCCATACGATGGATATCCTCCTTACGTTTGAAAGCGGCACCTTCTTCTTTATAAGCGGCCTGAATTTCGCCAGCCAGTTTGAGAGCCATCGTCTTTTCGCTACGTTTGCGAGAGAAACTGATGAGGTTCTTCATGCCAATGGACTGTTTACGTTCTGGGCGAATCTCAGTGGGGACCTGGAATGTGGCGCCACCAATGCGGCGACTTTTGACCTCAACGGAGGGAGTGATGTTGGCCAAAGCCTTTTTCCATACCTCAAGACCATCTTCTTTGGTGCGGTCAGCAACCACATCAATAGCCTCATAAAAAATCTTATATGCAATTGTTTTCTTGCCGCCCATCATCAGATTGTTGACGAACTTGGTAACAAGGACATCATTGAACTTAGGATCTGGGAGGATTATACGTTTCTTTGGTTTGGACTTTCTCATGACTTGTTCAAAATCTTTGCGTTGCCGCAGGCATATTCATCAGAGAGGGAACCTACGGCCACATGGTTACCTAATTTATTTAGCAGCCTGTTTCGGACGCTTAGCACCGTATTTGGAACGACGCTGACGGCGACCATCAACTCCGGAAGTATCAAGGGCGCCACGGATGATATGATAACGCACACCTGGAAGGTCCTTGACACGGCCTCCACGAATCATGACGATGGAGTGCTCCTGAAGGTTATGACCCTCGCCAGGGATGTAGGCATTAACCTCTTTCTGATTGGTGAGACGGACACGAGCCACCTTACGCATGGCTGAATTAGGTTTTTTAGGGGTGGTGGTGTACACGCGAGTACAAACGCCACGGCGCTGAGGGCAGCTGTCAAGAGCGGGGGATTTGCTCTTATACTCCATCTGCTGGCGTCCTTTGCGAACTAATTGCTGAATTGTTGGCATTTTTTTGTTTGATATTTTATAAATTACTGATTTCTTCAACTATTTATGGGCACAATACACCCACAAAAGGGACTGCAAAAGTACAACATTTTTTGAACATAAAGATTAACACATCAACCGTTGTGGCTTAATTTTTCTTAAAATCTCAATATCAATTTAAAATACAGCATCATATATCTATGTTAAAATATTTTTAGCAGAACAAAGAAGGGGGATGATGTGTTAATAACCATAGCCATATTAGAACCGGAATTTCTGCGAATCAAATATTATGGAAAAGGGGTATATTTGCCACCAAAAACGGCCGAGTATTACAGCCTCATATTGATATACGATAAAACAGCCGAAAATATAATGAGAGTGTTATTAGAGTTTTCATCAAAGTTTGCGGGGATTTTTGATGAATGTGACGACAAAATCTGCATGAATACCTGATTCGAAAGAGCAAAAATAGAGAATGAATACCCATCTAATCAGCGCACATATATATATTGAATACATTTTTCAATGAATCACCCAGATTGATATACCCATAAAATAGCAAAATAAAAAAGCAGAAACATTAAATTAATAAGCGATGGCACAACATAATGACACTGGGAAAATGGGTGAAGAAATCGCTCAACAATATCTTACCGAACATGGGTATGCACTGATGGAATGCAATTGGAGAAGAGGGAAATACGAGGTTGATATCGTGGCTTATAAAGATGGGGTAATCATATTTGTGGAAGTGAAGACTCGGAGCAGTGTGGATTATGGAAACCCCGAGGCCTTTGTAGACAAACGTAAGCAGAGGGCATACGTACAACTTGCGAATACATACGTACTTGAAAAACGACGTGACGAAGAGGTCCGATTCGACATCATTGCCGTAACACTAACGACACATGGACCTAACGTAGAACATTTCGAGAATGCATTCAATGCTATATCGGCCAAATTCAAATGAATAGGCAATACCCACAAACTTGACGCACTAAATATGGGTTAATTTTGCCGAAAACAAGATATAAAGGAATTTGGGTGATATTGCTACTTTTGCAGAGTAAATACTTATAAATCAACCACACCATATACCTCTGAAAAACAGGTGGTAGTTTATTTAGGACATTACGTTTATTTACCGAACATTTATTAACCTAAAAACAAAATCAATATGCAGAACTTCGAGTATTGTACACCGACAAGACTTATTTTTGGGAAGGGCGTAGTAGAGCGACTTCCTGATGTGATGAAACCGTTAGGGAAAAAGGTGTTGCTGGCCTATGGCAGCGGGAGTATAAAAAAACTGGGGCTTTACGACAAAGTAAAGAATCTCATGAAGGATTTCGAAATCATAGAGTTGGCTAACATCCAGCCAAATCCGAAATACGACCCCAGTGTGCTGGAGGGAGTGAGGTTATGCAAAGAGCATCAAGTAGAGGTAATTCTGGCCGTTGGAGGTGGCAGCGTACTGGACTGCACAAAGGCTATTGCCGCTGGGGCCAAGTATGACGGAGACCCCTGGGATCTGATTTCATACAAAGTGAAAGCCCAAGCAGCATTACCAATCGTGGATATTCTGACCCTATCAGCAACAGGTAGCGAGTTTGACTCCGGCGGAGTTATCTCACGCACGGAGACAAACGACAAGATAGGATACTTGGATCCGTTACTTTACCCAGTATGCTCGATACTTGACCCAACCTATACTTTTTCTGTATCAAAAAAACAGACTGCCGCAGGTTGCGCCGATGCAATGAACCACGTGATGGAGCAGTATTTCGTGGAGGACTCAACGCTGCTGAACGACGGTTTCTGTGAAGCAGAGCTGAAGAGCCTAATGGTGAATACACGTGCCTGCCTCGAAAATCCAGAAGACTACCGAGCAAGAGCTGAAATGATGTTATGCTGCACGTATGGATGTAACCGTATACTCTCTTTAGGCAATAGTCCATCCGGCTGGCCCTGCCACGGGATAGAGCATGCATTGAGTGCCTATTATGACATAACCCACGGGGAAGGTCTTGCCATCATCACCCCACGCTGGATGAAACACATATTAAACGAGCGGACAGTGGACCGCTTTGTCAAATACGGAGTAAATGTTTTTGGCATAGATAGTACTTTAGGCAAATTCGAGATTGCCGAAAGAGCAATCGACGAAACATACCGTTTCTTCGAGTCAATAGGGATTCCCATGCATCTTCGCGAAGTGGGAATAGACGACAGCCGAATTGACGAGATGGCACATCATATTGCCATAAACGAAGGGTTGGAGCAAGCATATGCACCGCTGACAGAGAAGGACATTAAGGAAATTCTGCTTGCGAGCCTGTAAAACCAGTGAGACTCATCCCTTACGGCAGACATTAAAAACGCAAATCACATGAAACGAATAATAAGTATCGTGGCGATGGTGATAATGATTCTGAATCTAACCGCTACCGCCCAATCCCATAAACAGGAGATAAAACAAATGAAGACATTAGTGGCTTATTTTTCGGCTTCGGGAGTGACCGAGGCCGTGGCTCGGCAACTGGCAGAGGCAGCCCATGCCGACTTACATGAAATCAAACCAGAGAAACCATACACGGAAGCCGACTTGGACTGGACGGACAAACAGTCTCGCTCTACCATTGAGATGAAAGACCGCAGCTCACGCCCTACTATTACAGACAAGATAAAAAACATGGCAGAATATGAGGTAATCTACGTAGGGTTTCCCATCTGGTGGTACACTGCGCCCACCATCATTAATACTTTTATGGAAGCATATGATTTCGCTGGGAAAACGGTGATACCCTTTGCAACCAGCGGAGGAAGCAACATCAAGCAGGCCTGCGCTGACTTGAAGAACGCCTACCCCAACGTGGACTGGAAAGAAGGCCGACTGCTGAACCGCGTAAGCACGACCGAATTGAAGAAATGGGTTGAAGAGAGATAGTAGGAGGAACCATGAAAGTTTTGCTAATCAACGGAAGTCCACACGCCAATGGCTGTACAAAAGCCGCATTGGACGAGGTGGACAAGGCACTGAAAGAAAATGGCATTGAAACCGAACACATCCATGTAGGCCATAAGATGATTCATGGGTGTATTGCTTGTGGGAAATGCAGTGAACTACAGCGATGCGTGTTTGACGACGTAGTGAATGAAGTAGCCAATAAATTTGAGAATGCCGATGGCATTGTAATAGGTTCACCCGTTTATTACGCCTCAGCAGCAGGGACTCTGACCTCATTTCTTGACCGACTATTTTTCAGCACAGGCAAGCGTTTTTCGAAACGAATGAAAGTGGGTGCCGTAGTGGTGAGTGCCCGCCGCGCAGGCACGATAGCCACCTTCGACCAATTGAACAAGTATTTCGCTATCTCGCAGATGCCCATAGCCACAAGCCAATACTGGAACGAGGTTCACGGATATAGTGCCGACGAAGTGGCGCAAGACGAAGAAGGACTACAGACCATGCGCGTCCTGGGACGTAATATGGCATTTCTTGTCAAAGGTATTGCTTTGGCGAAAAAGGCCTATGGGCTACCCGAGGAGGAGCCTTGGATTTGCACCAATTTTATTAGATGAGTACAACTGCCAAATCGACGAGAGGGGCTGACAATGTCAGCCCCTCTCGTCGATTAATACAGTCACTAAACGCAGAGACTCTATTACTAATTGGTTTCAACGATTTGCAACAAGTCTTGGCCAATGTCATGACGCTGAAATTTGTCCTGCCAATGGATGCTGTCGGCAGCAGCGTAGGAGGCAGCAAGGGCTTCGCGTAGCGAAGGAGCCAAACTGGTGGTGCAAAGAACTCGACCGCCACAAGTAACAATACCCCCATCGGCAGAAAAAGCGGTACCTGCATGAAAGATGAGGCTGTCCCGTACCTGCTCAATCCCTGAGATACGATAGCCTTTCTGATAGTGGTCTGGATAACCTCCCGACACCATCATGACGCAGGCGGCAGTGCGAGAATCGATAGAAAGCGAGGTCTGTGAAAGCGTTCCTTGGCAGGCATGTTTGAAGAGAGTGACAACATCGGATTCGATGCGAGGGAACACACTCTCCGTCTCAGGATCGCCCATACGGACATTGTATTCAATGACATACGGTTCATAGCCATCAGGAGAGGGGACGGCCATAAGGCCGAAGAAAATAAAGCCACGATAGTCAATGCCACGCAGACGCAAGCCATCGATGGTAGGTCGGACAATGCGTGACTCAACTTTCTGTTTGAAAGCAACATCGGCGAAGGGGACCGGACTGACAGAGCCCATGCCTCCAGTGTTGGGGCCGAGATCGCCATCAAAGATACGTTTGTAGTCTTTGGCCTCTGGCAGCATAAGATAATCTTTGCCATCGGTGATGGCGAAAGCTGACATCTCGATACCAGAAAGATATTCCTCAATAACCACCTTGGCAGATGCCGTGCCAAATTTTGCATCAAGGAGCATGTTGCGTAATTCCCGTTTTGCCTCCTCCAAGGAAGAAAGAATGAGAACCCCCTTGCCTGCGGCGAGGCCATCGGCCTTGAGAACATAGGGAGCCTTGAGGGTGTCGAGGAACGCCATACCCTGATTGAGCGTATCGGCAGTGAATGTCTGGTAACGTGCCGTAGGGATGCCATACTGCTGCATGAACTGCTTGGCGAAATCCTTGCTGCCCTCAAGCTGAGCACCCGCACGGTCAGGTCCCAAAACGAGGATGTGTGCCAAATCGGCTCGGGAACGGAAGTAGTCTGTTACACCTGCCACCAACGGGGCCTCTGGGCCAACAACAACCATTTCAATCTGATGATTTTGGACAAATTCTGCCAAAGCAGGAAAATCACAGGGGTCGAGAGCAACATTGGTACCACAGTTGGCTGTGCCAGCATTGCCTGGAGCGATGAAAAGAGCAGAACAATAGGGACTCTGTACCAATTTGTAGGCGATGGCGTGTTCACGTCCGCCAGAGCCAAGAAGGAGAATATTCATATTCGTGATGACTTTTAGGATTAGTTAGCAGACTGCGAAGATACGATTTTTAAAAATTCTATGATGTTTGTGTTAAAAAAAAGAGGGTAGGATGATTTTGCATAGGATACCTACACATAATAAAACGGGCCTAAAGATTTATACAAAATCAAAGGTAAAATCATTGCGCAAAGAAAAATACCATACAAGCCCAGCCCTACTTTTTTATCCTTGGAAGATCGGTTACACATAGAAGAGTAGTGCAGAAACAGGATTTTGACTGCCTGCATACCAAATTCTCTACCCAAAAGATTGTTTGGTCGAGAGACAAGACTTCATCATCGGAATTTGAAGCAATGGACCGAAGCCACGCAGGGGGGGAATTTGCGGGGTTGCAGGGTTTTTCGTATATTTGCCGAATTATTCTACGGTAGAAATGAACCTTTTAAAATGGTTGCAGAAAGGTCGAGAGACGAAGGATGCAACGGTGGAAGAAATGAAGTATCTCATTGTTGGTCTTGGAAATACGGGGGCAGAATACGAGGGCACGCGGCATAATTGCGGCTTTATGGTGGTAGATGCGTTGGCCAAGGCAAGCGAGGCACGCTGGACGCTGGAACGCCATGCCTACAGAGCTGAAATGCGCTGCAAAGGGCGCACGCTGGTACTGCTGAAGCCCACCACGTACATGAATCTGAGCGGCAAAGCTGTGAGGTACTGGATGAATGCCGAGAAGATTCCAACGAATCAACTGTTAATCGTGGTGGATGACATTGCATTGCCTGTAGGCACCCTGCGGATGAAGAAACAGGGCAGCGGTGGAGGCCATAACGGACTGGCAAATATAGAGGAGGCCCTGGGGCACAACAGCTATTGCCGACTGCGCATAGGCGTGGGCAACAACTTCAGCCGCGGGCGGCAAATAGACTACGTGCTGGGGCATTTCACAGAAGAAGAGATGGCAGTGATGGAGCCAAAGATTGAGCGGGCGACGGAGGCCGTGAAATGTTTTGCCACATTGGGTGCTGACCGGGCAATGAATATGTATAACGAGTAACATCCATATTTAAGAGGAGGCTGACAGTAGATGAAACTGCTGGTGGATATAGGCAATACCGACATAAAGTGGCGGCTGGCCAACGAAGAATGGAGCCTGCTGGACGAAGGCGGCGTGTTGGGAACGGACGGATGGGAAAGCGTGCTGCATGGGAAGCAGATGGACGAAGCCATCGTATGCGCATCGGGTGGCGACCCAGAATACCACTGTGAAATTTTGAGAGAACATAGTGTGATGGCAAGAAGTTTCAACATGGACGATACTCTTCCTATAGCCATAGACTACGAGACTCCTCAAACGCTGGGTCAGGACCGCGTTGCCGCAGCCTGCGGGGCCTGGGGAATGCAGAAAGACGCCTGCGTTGTGATAGACGCAGGTACCTGCACGACGGTGGACTATATAGACGCCCACGGCGTGTTTCGTGGCGGCGCTATACTGCCAGGTGCGGAGATGCAACTACTGAGCTTATACCAAAACACGGCACGACTACCGCACGTTGAATTAGATTATACGGAGAAGAATAATCCCTTGGGGCACTCCACGCGAGAAGCCATGAAATGCGGGGTGGTGTGCGGCGTAAGATACGCAGTGCAAGGGATAGTCCAACACTACCGAAAAGCAGATGCCCAAGTACGAATACTCTATACGGGCGGCGTAGGCGAGTACGTATGTTCCGAAATTGACGGAGCGAAATACGAACCAGACCTGCTATTCAAAGGACTGGCAACCATAGCCCAAATGTATGACAAACCACTGGCGAAGCAATAAACAGCAAGCCTTTCAAACTAAATTACTAAAAGGGAATGATGTACAGACAATTCACATTGCTGATAAGTGCCATCTTGGCTCTGCCGCTGATACTGATGTCTCAGAATGGGGTGAATTCCCCCTTCTCGCAATACGGCCTCAGCCAGAACAAGTTGCCAGGCAGTACGCCTTTTGCGGCAGCAATGGGCGGCGTAGTGTACTCACGGGCAAGCAACAACTACGTGAATCCATTCAACCCAGCCTCATACGCGTCAATACAGAAAGAGAGCTTTGTATTTGACATCTCCATGAGTTTAGACAATACCCATCTAACTGGCGGAAATCAGACCTCAAATAGTTTTGACGGGGCACTGTCTTCGCTGGCAGTGGCGTTTCCACTTACCAACTGGTGGAAAACATCGCTGGGATTGTTGCCCTATAGCACCACGAAATACGAAACCGTAGTACAGCAGTCGGTGACAGGGACATCTCAACTGGTGAGAAACGTGTATGATGGAACCGGTGGTATCTCACAGGTATATTGGGGTAACGGATTCAACATTATAGGTGGAGATGAGGGCAAGCCCACATTGCAGGCAGGATTCAATCTGAACTACCTATACGGTAATGTGTCGAGAGCTATCACCTACGACTTTGTCGGTTCGGACACCAGTTACTATCAGGATACCCGACGACAGAAAAACACACGCGTGAGTAATGTAACCTTTGACATAGGACTACTCTACCGACAGCCGCTGAACGAAAAATACACACTTACGGCCGCCGTAACATGCAAACTGCCACAGACCCTGACGGTAAAAGATGAGTCGCTGATATATACATTCATCACCACCTCGGGTACTGAGCATTTTTTAGACACCATATTTCCTGCCCGGGGAGAGAGCAGTAAGTATGATAGCAAAATGAAACAGCCAATGGGCATTGGCGTAGGACTGGCAATAGAACGCAATCATCGCTGGGAGGTGGCGGTAGATGCCTACTACGCCGAGCACAGCGGAATGAAATATGAAGAAGGCCTATCCCACCCTATCTTTGGAAACAGTGGCCTACAATACAAGAGCAACTGCCGCATAGCCATAGGCGGCGGCTGGTTAGGGAATCCCGAGGCAGTGCGCTACATAGGGCGCATGGGGCTGACAGGTGGCATACACTATGAAAAAGGGAAACTATCGCTGGACGTATCGCAGACAGGCAACACAGAGACTTTGGACGAATGGGGTGTGGGTATGGGAATCACATTTCCCATGCGCAAAGGACGTTCACAATTTGTGCTAAGTTGCGCCTACACTAATTTTGGTGAAACCGATTTGCTATGCACCGAGACCTTTTCCATCGGGTTCACCCTGAGCAGCAACGAACGCTGGTTTGTAAAAAGAAAATATAACTAATAAGGAAACTATAAATTATAATAACATGAAGAAAACGCTTTTACTGGCCGTTGCCGTTGTAACGACACTGCCTACACTGAACGCACAGACCAAAGATTGGGGCTGCTCGGCAGAGAAGCAGCAGGACATGCTGGCCACCGTATCACTCTATCAGCAAGACATTAAGGAGTATAAAAACTCCAAGGACCAGCGATATCTATTTGAAGCCTATCCGAAATGGAAAATGATTGTGGAGAACTGCCCGAAGCAGAGCAAAAACCTATATCTGAATGGCGTGAACATCCTTAAAGCCCTCATCAACCAGTCGAAGACTGCCGAAGAACGCGAAGGATACATCACCGAGTTGATGGCCATGTACGATACCCGTATTGCCAACTATGGCGAGGCAGCAGAGATAACTGCGAAAAAGGCCATGGATCTTCAGCAACTGAAAGGTTCTGACGCTCTGGAAGACTGCTATAACCTCTATAGCGAGGCCATAAAACTTGGCGGAGAGAAACTGGATGCCGCATATGTGGTGAAATACATGGAAACGACCATCAATTATGTCCGGGCCGGAAAAGCAGAACCAACGTTAGTAGTGGACAACTATGACGTAGCCAGCGAACTTTTAGACAAACAACTGATTGCCAATGCAGGAGACAGTGCCAAGATGAAACTCATAGAGAGTTACATCAACGGTGTGGAAAACGCATTCTCCCCCTATGCCGGCTGCGACGAATTGGTGAACATCTACACCAAGAAGTTTGATGCAGATCCTGAAAACATAGAACTGCTGAAAAAAATAACCAACATTCTAATGAAAAAAGGGTGTGCAACCACTCAACTGTTCTTCGATGCCACAGAGAAACTATACGCCCTTGAGCCATCGCCATCCACGGCCCTACGCATGGGACAGATGAGCGTGAGCAAGGAGCAATTCGGTAAAGCCGTTGAATACTTGAACGATGCCGTCAAAGGACTCAGCGAGACCAAAGACCTCTATAAAGCTTATATCCTCCTCGGGTTATCACAAAGCAAACAAAATGCCTATGCCGCCGCACGTACCTCGTTTTTGGAAGCTGCCAAGGTAGACCCCACCAAGGGTGAACCCTATATCCAGATTGCCCAGTTGTATGCCTCCAGTGCCCGCATGGTGGATGACGGGATGAACGGCCGCAGCGTCTATTGGGCTGCCGTCGACATGGCACGCCGGGCCACAAAGGCCGATGTGTCGGAAGCCACAGCCGAAGCCGTGAGCAAAATGGTGAGTACCTTCTCTTCATATTTCCCAAAGAAGAATGACGCCTTCATGCTTGACCTGATTGACGGCAATGGCTATCGTGTTGGGTCGTGGATTAATGAAAACACTACTGTACGGACACGCTAAGAGCATCACATATTGATTCCCTATCATCATAGAAAATCTTTACCGAGAGAGAGGTGCACTGCGATGTACCTCTGTCTCGGGTTTATGGGAGGCCTCCTGATGGCTGGCTGTAGCAACAGCATGGACGAGATACAGAATTTCGAACGAAAGACCCTGCCGACACAGACCATCCGAGGCGGCCACGTAATCCGCAGTGATAAGGGGAATCTACAGATGGTGATGGATGCTCCGTTGATTCTCAAATATACAGACCCCAAGGAAAAAACAATTTACCCCAAGGGAGTTGCTATCACCTTTTACAAGTCAACCGATGAGGCAACAGCCTTTTTTCAATCCAAGTATGCCGTATCATTCGATGACCGAGATGTAATGGTGGCTCGCGACAGCGTGATGGTAATAGACTATCGGTCAGGCGACACTACCTATCTGGAAGACTTGGTGTGGAATGCTCCGCAAAAGCGAATCTATAGCAAACATCCCTTACGTTCGGTAAATGGCAGCCGCATCACCTATGGCGATAGTTTTGAATCTGACGACAAATTCGAAAATCCGCAAATCGTAAGACAGCGAGGAACCGTGGAATGGCAGGACGAATAATCCTGTCTTATGGGTCGAGAAAAGTGGCACATAACGACGAGGCATACCCACTGTGCAAGTCATAGAGCAACATATAAAAAATTAGAACAGTTATTAAAAACATATCAATATGCAGTTTACTGCCAAAGAAATAGCCAAGATACTGAAAGGAACGGTGGAGGGTGACGAGAATGTGCTGATATGGAAACCCTGCAAGATTGAAGAAGGCGAGGAAGGTGGCATCACATTTCTGGCCAATCCCAAATACACGCACTACATCTATGAAAAGAAAGCATCAGCCATCATCATCAGCAAAGACTTTGTGTTAGAACATCCCGTAGAGTCCACCCTGATTCGCGTGGACAATCCCTACCTAAGCGTGGCGACCTTGCTGCACACCTTCAACCAAATGACTAAGCCACCCAAAGGTCGTTCGCTACGCAGCCATATAGGCCGACGTTCAAAGATAGGCAAAAACTGCTATGTGGGCGAATATGCCGTAATTGGTCGTGATGTAAAGATTGGAAACAACGTAAAGATATATCCGCAAGTCTATATCGGAGACCGCTGTGTGATAGGAGACGACACCACCCTTTACGCAGGTGTCAAACTATATAGTGACACCGTGGTGGGAAACAACTGCATACTGCATTCGGGGGCAGTAATCGGTGCCGATGGGTTTGGTTTTGCCCCTAAAGGCGACGGGACCTACAACAAGATAGACCAGATAGGCAACGTGGTCATTGAAGATGACGTAGAGGTTGGAGCTAACACTTGCATAGACCGAGCCACCATGGGTAGCACTTTCATACGCAAGGGAGCCAAGATTGACAACTTGTGCCAAATAGCCCACAACGTGGTGATAGGCAATAATACAGCCATGGCAGCACAAAGCGGCGTGGCAGGCAGCGGCAAAGTAGGTAGCAACTGCATCCTGGCAGGACAGGTAGGCATCGTTGGGCACATAGAGGTTGGCGACCGAGTGACTATTGCGGCACAGAGTGGCGTAACACGTAACGCCAAATCTGACAGCATTTTGCTGGGTTCACCAGCCATTGACGGCGCCAAGCAGCGGCGGAACTATGTCTTCACCCGCAACATGGATGCCCTAATCAGTCGCATAGACGAGTTGGAAAAAAAACTCAAGGCCTTGACCCCAAAGAATTAGGCATATAAGCTTTCTTTAGTGGAACCAGACCATAGTCTGGACGACTATACGATGCGCAAGACATGGCAAAGTATATTGCGCCCCAAGATTGACAGACTTTCCGCCGACGGTCTGCTAATTGTTTTATTGTCAGCATGGTGGCTGTTGAACGTTGTGCAGGCGTCACGGATGGAGCTGGCGAACGACGAGGCGTATTATTGGTCGTGGGTGTGTTTCAACGGAAGGCTTGACTGGGGATACTATGACCACCCACCCATGGTGGCACTGCTTATATGGCTCACGTCATGGATGGGAGGGACACTCGGAGTACGCTTTGCCATCCTACTATTGCAGCCTCTCGGACTTTATTTGTTTTGGAAAATTATAAAGCCTCCGCAACCCACACACCGAGACGTATGGCTGTATGCTGGCATCTGTTTTGCCATGCCGGCATTACAACTCTACGGACTGCTGGCTCTGCCTGATGCTCCACTATTATTTTTCGGTGTGCTTTTTTTGTGGAGTTACCAACGTTTCCTTCAACAGGACTCCATCAAAAATACCATACTGATGGGGGTGTCTATGACACTGTTGGCCTATAGCAAATACCATGGGGTACTAATTGTGATTTTCGCCTTTCTGTCCAACATACGAGTCTTTAAAACCCAAAGGTTCTATGTCGCTGTTCTTTTGGCCACGGCGTTATATGTTCCACACCTATGGTGGCAGTGGCGACATGACTGGTGTTCATTCGCCTATCATCTGATAGAACGGCATAAAGGCTTTGACTGGGAAAATCCCCTAATGGTGTGGATTAACCTGCTGATATTCTTCAATCCCCTATTCCTCTGGCATTTCGTGCAAGGGATGAGGCATTCGCCTGGAGCCAATACAGCCAATCTCGAACTACTGAGAGCCATGCGCGGCATCGTGTGGGGAGTAATACTGTTCTTCTTTGCCGCCTCGCTTCACGGCAGTACCCAAGTGCAATGGCTACTGCCCATAGCCATGCCCCTAACGGCATTGCTTTGGAACTATGCACACTGCCACAGCCAGTGCCAGCAGTACCTCGGCTGGGTAATCTCAGCAGCTATTGTTGTCTTCGTCTTACTACGTGTGGTGGCCATAACCAACCCACTCGGATTCAATGGTGAAATATGGAATAATGCAGAACAATACAATGCCATTGCCCAAAAAGCACAAGGTCGTCCCATAGTATTTGAGAACTACGCCAAAGCGGCGAAATATGCTTACTATACCGGCGGCGAAACTTATTGTATGCCCAATGCATGGAGCCGCATGAGCCAATGGTCGCTACGGCAGGACGACCGAGTATTCAAAGGGAGAGACGTGCTCATCGAGACCGAGCGTGACGAACAATGCCTTACCATACTGCCCAACGGAAAGAAATTACAAATATGTACCCTTAAGAACTACCGACCAGTGCGAGAAGTCGTATTCCAATGCAACGAAGCAGACTGGTGCATTGATACGAAAGCTGGCACGGTGCAGGTGCCGCTACAGGTGTATAACCCCTACCCTTATGACATTGCTTCCGGACATGCAGACTCGCTGCGACTCTGCATGCATTACCGAATAGGAGATAAGAGACCCCTGTGCAACAGCCGACAGGACTTTCTACTGCCAGCAGAGCAGACAGTGACCCTCACTTGTACTTTTCCACTGCCCGACAGCATTGCCATAGGAAAGTTTCATGTAGGGTTCTGCATCAACAATGTAGCCAACCGACCAACACGACAAAGCAAAAGGTACAACATTCATTTTGAGAGAGCCGATGTGCCCTATCCTCAAAACGGGAAAGCAGATATAAAAAATCTTAAATAAAACAATAAGTATTTGTATCTTTGCCAATTATTTTTTTCGCACCAACAAACTTCCAACACTTAACACTTGAAGCCCTTTAGGATACTTTTATTCATTGTCACTGCCATCGGACTGCTTGTCTTGATGGCCTATTTATTTCCCACTGACGGAGTGCAGTTGATAGGCATCAATCTGAAGTTTCCATCTATAGAGAAAATCATTACACCGAAGGCCGAGGAGCTGAATGTTACTGACTATCTGGCACAAGAAAAGGTAGAAAACGAAAGCCAAAGACATTTGGCCAGCCTACAGGATTCCGTAGAGCACTATCGAGCAAAACAACAAGAAGGTGATGCACGATTTTGGTTTCCTGACAACGATGGCGACTTCTTCCTACCCCTCATGGCACAGCTGCAAAATGCAAAAGAACAAGGACGAACCATCCGCATTGTACATTACGGAGACTCACAAATAGAAATGGACCGCATGACCAGCCGTCTGCGCCGCTATATGCAAAAAAACTTTGGCGGTGGCGGCCCTGGAATGATACCACTGCGGCAAGTCATTAACACACCGGCCGTAAGCCTCAGCACTACAGGCACCCTGCGCTATATGGCTCCATATGGCGATAGCAGCGTGAGCCGATGTGACGGGCATTACGGTCCGCTGGTACACAGCCACCGTATTGAGGGCCAAGCCAGCACAACCATCACAGCCTCTAACTCGCGCTATGCCGACAGCGCAGTAATGGCGTTCAATTCGCTACGACTGATTTTCGGCAACCGCTTTGGACCCCTATACGTCACTGCCGACTCGAAATATGGCGAAAGCATAGAGCAATGCGAAGACACCGAGGGGGTACAGTTGATGGAATGGTATTTTCCACATCCTGTTGGCCGCGTCACCCTGACAATGAGTGGAGAAGCAGACCTCTACGGCATCATGGTGGACAATGGGCCTGGCGTGGCGGTAGACAATATACCCATGCGTGGCTGCTCTGGACAGCAGTTCTCTCTAATTGATGCTACCGAGCTCAAAGCCTCCTACGACTACATGGACGTGGGCATGATTATTCTGCAATTCGGAGGCAACTCGGTGCCCTACATCCGTGGCGAGCAGGCATTGGCTACTTATGGCCGCTCGCTGGGCAGACAGATAGACCGATTGCGCCGATGCTGTCCCGATGCGCTCATCCTGTTCATCGGGCCATCAGACATGAGTACCACCATTGACGGCGAAACCATGACATACCCTTACCTGCCATCTATCGTGGCTGGAATACGAGACAGCGTTACCGCCCACGGAGCCGCCTACTGGAGCCTCTACGATGCCATGGGGGGCTATGGTTCGATGACAGCATGGGTTCACCAAGGGCTGGCAGGAGCCGACCACATCCATTTCACACAACAAGGAGCCGACATGATGGGCGACCGACTGGTCGAATCAATAGACATCGCTTACCACTATTTCTTGCTTCGTCAGCGATGGGAGGTAAGTCAAGCCATGACTGAGAATCAACTCTAAACGCTATGTACCGACTGCCACAAACCTATGCCCACTTTTTGTCGACCTTGCTATGGATGCTCCCATTGCTTGCACCAGCCCAGCAACTCATCGACATCCCCAGAGACTATCCATTTGTACGCTACGACTCCAACCATCTGCACTATGACACATCATCAGCAACCCTGCGGCACTTTTTTCACAAGTGGCAACGAGTGGTCAACACTGGCCAGGGGAATGTGAACATCGTACACATTGGTAGTTCGCACGTGCAGGGAGGGACATTCCCCAACCGTGTGCGCTACAACCTAATGGGAGAGCTGCCCGACCTTGTGGGCGACCGCGGCATGATATTCCCCTACTCCGCTGCCGCCAAGTGCAACAATCCGCCCGATTACGTCGTGCACTGCCCTGAGAAGGTGACCCTGACGCGCTGCGTACACGCCAATCCCGACTGCCCTTTAGGGCTATGCGGCATTGCCATTACGGCTCACGATGTGCCCACACATATACAGATAGCCTTACGGCAGACGCATATAGATTATGCCACACGGCAAATCATTCTCATCGGACAAACGACAACAAACCTCGTACCCCTGCTGTCGCTACCCGACCGCGAGGTGCCCCCATCCTACATAGACCCCGCCACCCGCCGCTATATCTACAACCTCAGTGAATCCACCGACACTTTCGAAATAGTGATACCCTGCCAGCAAGGAGAGTCTTTCAGCCTTATGGGCATCTACCTGGGCAACCATCAATCTGGCTTCTCCTACCATTCCATCGGGGTTAATGGAGCCGCCTTGGCCGACTACCAAAAATGCGAACACTTCGCAGCAGACCTTCGCCTGCTGCGACCTGATTTGGTGATTTTCGGCATCGGCATCAACGATGCTGCAGGCACGGGGTTTGACACCTCCGTGTTCTACAGCCGCTATATGCAGCTGGTGGAGCAAGTGCGCAGCGTCAGCCCACAGTGTGCCTTTGTATTCATCACCAACAACGACTCCTACCGCCGCATCGGCAAAGGGCGCAAAGCACACAGACAGGTGAATCCGAACGGAGCCATGGCTCGCGAGGTATTCTATCGTATAGCCGCGGCCACAGATGGAGCCGTGTGGGACCAATTTGAAATCATGGGCGGTCTGAAATCAATGGATCGCTGGAACAAAGCGGGACTATCTCAGCGAGACCACGTGCATTTCACCCCCACAGGCTATGCCCTGCTGGGCGATATGCTATATAACGCCCTTGTGGAAGCCTATCAAAACTATGCGATACACCCTCAGGAGATGGAAGAAGACGACAATATGAATACCGATGTTCCGAAGGGAGATTCGAGCAAAATCCAGTCTCCTCCATCAGCACAGCAAGGTCATAACTCACCCCAACCCGATACAGTCCGCAATGTCGAATTTCCTTACATATCTTTTTAGCCTCTTCTCGTTCGACTCGTCACGCCCCCTGCTATTCACCCAGTTCAATTTCTGGGCATTCTTCCTCGTAGTATTTGCCGTCTATGCATGCATTGTAGGGCTTCCGATGGCCAATAAGTCGCACGTGATGACTCGACGTCGCCGACTGGTGCGCAACGGCTACCTTTTTTTCGTCAGCCTGCTATTCTACTATAAGACTTCGGGATTGTTTGTACTGCTACTCATCTTCTCCACATTCCTCGGCTGGCTGCTGGGTATCAGTTTCGACCGTATGGCCAGTACAGGGCAGCAGCAAAGTCGGAAAACACTTATGATTGTGGGCGTTGTAGCCAATCTGGCAGTATTGTGCTATTTTAAATACGCCTACTTCTTTACTGACATCTACAACACCGTAGCCCACTCCAATGTACAGGTTGTCAACCTTCTGGCGCAATGGTCCAACCACTTCACCAGCACAGCTCGTTTTGATGCCTCGGTCATCCTGCTTCCAGTGGGTATCTCATTTTTCACTTTTCAGAATATCAGTTATATAGTGGATGTCTATAAAGGCAAGGTACGACATGCTGATAATTTGATAGACTTTGGATTTTACACTACGTTTTTTCCACAATTGGTGGCAGGACCCATCATACGCGCCGACCAGTTTATCCCCCAGCTCTACCGCCCCTTCTTTTTGTCGCGACGCCAGTTTGGCATCGCCATATTCTGGATACTCAACGGCCTTGTAAAAAAACTGGTATTAAGCGACTATCTTGCAGTCAGTTTTGTAGATCGCGTATTCGACAATCCCACGCTCTACACCCCCTTTGAAAACTTCTCTGCCCTACTGGTCTATTCCTTGCAAGTTTATGCCGATTTTTCGGGCTATACAGACATCGCCATCGGAGTAGCCATGCTAATGGGATTCTACCTACCCACCAATTTCAACTCACCCTATAAGGCCACCAATGCCGCAGGTTTTTGGAAACGATGGCATATGTCTCTATCCAACTGGCTCAAAGACTACCTCTACATCCCACTGGGTGGCAACCGCAACGGTACCATAGGCTCCTATTTAGTATTAGGTGGCATCATGGTCGTAGTGGCCTTAATGGCACAGACGCTGTGGGTGACTATCACCGTAGCGGCAATTATCATCATTCTGATAGGAGTCTATGTCTTCATCCCCTCGCATCGCAAGACCTTCAATACTGACATTAACAACTTGGACACCATGCTACTGGGAGGTTTATGGCATGGCGCCAGTTTCAACTTCATCACCTGGGGCGCACTCAACGGCTTAGGCATCCTGGTGTACAAGAACTGGAAGAAATGCAGCCCCTGGTGGCGTATCGGCATTGTGACCCTGACTGCCATAGTCTTATGGCTTGCCAACCATATTTACCCCTGCCCGCTCCTCAGCATGCTTTCATTCATTATGACCGTCACTGCTATCGGCATTGTAGCGCTCAACATCACCTGCCTAATGCATGGAGGAAACACAAAGCCCTACCAAATTGCACTGCTAATATGGAACACACTGCTCACCTTCGTCTTCATCTCGTTCACACGGCTTTTTTTTCGCTCGGGTTCCAACCTCAATCCTGCCGAGGCCAACGAAATAGCCTGGCAGACAGCCTCGCAAATGGTTGGGCAGATAGGTTCGCACTGGAATTGGGAACAAGTACCCGCTATCATCAGCAACTATTGGGGTGTCTTTTTGCTTTTCGCCATCGGCATGGCCGTGCACTGGCTTCCCACGCATTTCAAACGCCGCTATCGTCTTTGGATGGCAACCATGCCGCTGTGGATGTTGCTCTTGATAACTGTCACCACAGTCTTTGTTCTCTACCAGTTTGTCACCGCTGACCTACAGCCCTTCATCTATTTCCAATTCTAAAACGTCTTGAGTAAGAGTTTACCCCATTTTAGGCAGTCATCCATTCTGCCCACATGTTCCTGTCACGCATTCCTCACCATTCCATCTTTTTCGTTCTATAAAAACCATACCACCCAACCCCACACCATACTCTGAGAATTCATTTGTTCTTGCCCGCACAATTATTCGACTCCAGTAATGACATACTTCGGGTTATGTGTGCAGGGCATGGTATATGCTATTCCATAACCGGCATGATCAGCCTCAGGAGAGTCTGGCTACTGCTACCGTTACTTCTACAGGAGTACCTGTCATATTTTCTATATGTTTCAATTCCACCTTGCATAACACGCACTATCAGCAGTAGTTGACCTGTCATCAGGATAAAACAAGAGCCGCCCGAAGATTGCTCCTTCGGACGGCTCTTTCGCATTTCAAATTAGAACCGATGAATGGAAAGGCTACTTCACATCCTGCACAAGGCGGACTGCACAACCCATCTGACGACCAATAGTCTTGATTGAAAGATCAGCAGAGGAAAATTCGACATAATATGCCGAAGCCTTACTTGTACTATTGTATGATGCCGTCCAATAGTAGCCCTTGTTATCAGAGTTATAAGCAGAACCGCTGCGAGAACCCGTGATGGGCAGGAAAACAGCTCCAGCGTTCTCAAATTCTGACCAAGTCGAAGACGATGAGATCTCGGTAGAGAAGTTGTCCGATGCATCATTTACATGGGTATCATAGGAAATAAAAGGAAGATCATTGGCAAAGTTATCAGGAATCAGGACAATACCTTTTGTTCCCATCACAGTGGCCTTTAAGAAACGCACATTGGATGCACCCCCAAATGCGGCACCACTACGGGTATTGAGTAGGTAATCCCACTCTTCCTGCGTCAGTGTACGCCAAAGGCCAGCAAAATTTCCACCATTAGAGATAGCATTGAAAACACCCCAATCGTACTTGGCACTCGTTCCCGTAAGGCTGGGATCCCTCATATTAACTGAAGGACCATAGCCATACTTATTATAGCTATCGCTTATGACAGTCTTTGATGTGCTATAGGGCTGGAAATTTATAGCATTAGCGTCCTTAGTGGTATTGTCATAGCCACTGGTTCCCCAGCCATATAAGTCAATCCACCCAGCATAGTCACCAGCCACATCGTCATTACTATAGCCCTGATAATCGTACTGGTTTGCAGCAAAACTCCATATACCTGTGGATGCTTGGTATTGCAAATTGCCCTGAGAGAACTTCACCTTATCGCCAGTAGCATTGATGGAGAACTCTCCCCCCACAGTACCCTTATCCGAAAGGACAGCCTGTGCCACAGTAGTGATACGTGATTCCAACATGGCAATGACGCTCTCGTAATTGTCAGACACCGTGCGGATACTATCGCGCCAAGAATTGTCTACGGACTTGATACTGTCAATTAAATGCTTGACGGTATCTTTGACCGCTTTATGCCAAGCGGCATCCACCATGCGAACAGAATCGCGCCAAGCGGCATCAACAACACGGACACTGTCGCGCCAAGAATCGTCTACAGAATTGATACTGTCAATTAAATGCTTGACGGTATCTTTGACCGCTTTATGCCACGAGGCATCCACCACGCGAACAGAATCGCGCCAAGCGGCATCAACAGCACGGACACTGTCGCGCCAAGAATTGCTAACTGAAGAAGAGACAGAGGAAATCAAGATACGCAATGTGCTGGCTGTATCATTCACACGGCGTATGGAGATGAGGCTGTCAAGCGCATCATTGTTTACCTTGCTGTCAAGGCCCGAAGACATTGCCGTACGGATATTGTTCTTCACACTATCGAGATTACCCCGAGAGACAAGGCTGTCGGTGGCCTCGCTATTTAGTTTGACCGAGAGACCCGTTGCTATCTCTGTACGGATATTAATCTTTACGCTATCAAGATTATCCTGCGAAACAAGGCTGTCAATGGCATCATTATTCAACTTATTATCAACCTTGGTATCAATAACGGACAAGGTAGAACGCAGATTGGAGGCAGAATCAACTACCACTGACAGCGTAGCTGCGGCAGAAAGATTGTCATACGTGGGATTGCTCAGACCTATAATACGCTTACCCTTGGCATCATTACCAAAATTGAGGATTCTGTTGATATTGAAACCTGATGCAAAACGGGCTTCTAAAGAGTCATGCACACGCCGTGTAGAAATCAATGTGTCGAGAGCATTATTGTTCAACTTGCCCGAAAGACCCGCCACTGCTGCACTACGAATATTGACTTTAACGCTATCAAGGGAAACCCGAGAAACAAGGGTATCAGTAGCAGCGTTATTCAATTTGTTGTCAAATTTAGCATCAACCGTAGACAATACCGTACGAAGGTTAGCAGCAGAATCATTCACAACACTCAGTGTGGCCGCATCTGTACTGACCTGTGGGTTGGCCAAATCCATAATTCGCATACCACCCGCCTTGTTGTCTCCCAAAAGAACACGCTTAAGGTTCATTGATCTGGCCAAATTATCGATACTGTCGTGCAGATAAAGGGAGTCAGCGTAAATTTTATTGGCAAGCGTATTGGAGTCACTACGCATTTTCATCGCAAGTGTATTGGAATCGGTGTGAATCCTCATAGCCAAAGAGACAGAATCACTGCGCATCTTGGTTGTAAGGGTATTAGAATCCGTGCGGATAATGCCTGCCAATGCAACGGAATCTCCACGCATCTTCAAAGTAAAGGTATTGGAGTCGCTAAGGATTCTCGTGGCAAGAAGATTGGAGTCATTGTGCATCTTCGTGGCAAGGGACAGCGAATCCGAATGGGACTTGTCCTCCAGAGCACTGATGCGATTGCCCAGCAGCAATGAGTCGCCACTGACGATACCGGCCAACGCCAATGAATCACTGCGCATCTTGGCAGCAAGAGTATTGGAGTCGCTAAGGATTCTTGTGGCAAGCATATTGGAGTCATTATACATCTTCGTGGCAAGGGACAGCGAATCTGAATGGGACTTGTCCTCCAGAGCACTGATGCGATTGCCCAGCAGCAATGAGTCGCCACTAACGATACCGGCCAATGCCAATGAATCACTGCGCATTTTGGCAGCAAGAGTATTTGAATCATTGTGGATTTTCGTGGCAAGTGTGCTGGAATCCGTACGAATAATACCTGCTAATACAACAGAATCACTGCGCATCTTGGCGACAAGGGTATTAGAATCATTATGGATTCTTGTGGCAAGCGTGTTGGAATCCGTACGAATAATGCCTGCCAATGCAACAGAATCTCCACGCATCTTGGCAGCAAGGCTATTTGAATCATTGTGGATTTTCGTAGCAAGCGTGTTGGAATCTGTACGAATAATGCCTGCTAATGCAACAGAATCACTGCGCATCTTGGCGACAAGGGTATTAGAATCATTGTGGATTCTCGTAGCAAGCGTGCTGGAATCTGTACGAATAATGCCTGCTAATGCAACAGAATCTCCACGCATCTTGATGGCAAATGTATTGGAATCGCTGAAGATTCTTGTAGCAAGCAAGCTGGAGTCATTGTACATCTTCGTGGCAAGAGACAGCGAATCCGAATGGGACTTGCCCTCCAGAGCACTGATGCGATTGCCCAGCAGCAATGAGTCGCCACTGACGATACCAGCCAACGCCAATGAATCACTGCGCATCTTGGCAGCAAGAGTATTGGAGTCATTGTGGATTTTCGTGGCAAGTGTGCTGGAATCCGCACGAATGATACCTGCTAATGCAACAGAATCACTACGCATCTTGGCGACAAGGGTAGTAGAATCATTGTGGATTCTCGTTGCGAGCAGACTGGAATCCGTGCGAATGATACCTGCCAATGCAACGGAGTCTCCGAGCATCTTAGCCGTAAGGGTATTGGAGTCAGCCACACGAAGTGTATGTACTTTACGAAGGGCAGTCCAAAGGGCCGCTGTGTCGGTTCCAAGACGAGCAGCAAGATTGTCAACACTGTCGTGCAGGGCAATAACACTATCATTCACAGTACTGACAGACATTTTCATATCTTGCACGAGACGGACAGCACGACCTGTGGCACGACTGTAAGGAATGTTGGCAACAACGCTACTGGAAGATATGGTGACACACATGGCAGAACGTGCATCGTTTTCAGAGGCAGACCAATAAAAGCCACCTTCATAATCAGTGAAATCAGAACTGGTACGATAGCCCGTGATTGGGAGGAAAACGGCACCAGCTGTTTCCAGCTGCTCCCAATCTGAAGTAGAAATGATTGTTGTAAAATTATTAGAAGACGAATTGTAATGGGCATCATAGTTGCTGGATACCGCAGGGTTTGTATAATTATCTGGTATCAATATAAGACCTTTAACTCCTGCAACAACAGCCTTGATATAGCGGACATTAGACTTTGTACCAAAAGAGGCTCCTGGGCGTGTATTAAGTAGGTAATCCCACTCCTGATAGGAAAGCGTGCGCCAAAGACCAACGAAATTGCCACCGTTATAAATGGCATTGTACACACCCCAGTCGTACTTGGCACTGGTACCAGAAAGCCCGGCATCAGACATACTTGTCGAAGGTCCATAACCTTCCAAGTTAGAGGGATTTCCGGAGGATGGGACGATGGTGCTATAGGGATAGAAATTGACTGCGTAAGCATCCATAGAAGTATTATCATAGCCACTCGTACCCCAACCGAAGAGGTCTATCCAGCCCGTGTAGTCACTTGCCACACTATTATTGCCAGCAGCTATGTGTTCGTACTGGTTAGGAGCAAAGCGCCAGGAGGATGTTGAGGCCTGATACTGGAGATTGCCCTGTGAAAATTTCACCTTGCTACCACTGGCATTGATAATGAAGGTGCCACCAACGGTGCCAATATCAGCCAGGGCAGCCTTGGCAACAGGTGTTACACGGGCTTCAAGCGTGTCAATAAGACTATCATAACTGGCCGACATCCTACGGAGGCTATCGCGCAGCAACATATCATTGGAACGGATGGCAGTCCACAACGATGACGTGTCATGCTCTAAGCGAGCAGCTAAATTGTCGATGCTGTCATGGAAGTATCTTGACGTGTCTACCAAGACGGAGTCGGTTCGGCGGATGGCAGTCCACAACGATGACGTATCGCGATCTATGCGGGCGGCTAAATTGTCGATGCTGTCATGGAAGTATCTTGACGTGTCTACCAAGACGGAGTCGGTTCGACGGATGGCGGTCCACAATGATGACGTATCGCGATCTATGCGGGCGGCTAAGTTGTCGATGCTGTCATGGAAGTATCTTGATGTGTCTACCAAGACGGAGTCGGTTCGACGGATGGCGGTCCACAACGATGACGTGTCACGCTCTAAGCGGGCGGCTAAATTGTCGATGCTGTCATGGAAGTATCTTGATGTGTCTACCAAGACGGAGTCGGTTCGACGGATGGCGGTCCACAATGATGACGTATCGCGAT
>JAFVBF010000059.1 GCA_017480145.1 Bacteroidales bacterium | reverse complement strand
CTTTTGGCAGAACACTATGCAGTCGTCGTAGGTGACCCATTCCACCGGGTAGTTGTCCCCCTTGCTGAAATAGGACGGGTTGCTGCCCATGACGGCCTTCCAAAGCCCCTGCGTCACCTCGGTCTCGCCTATGTAGTAGGGGGACAGTGTCACGCTGTGCGCGGGACGCGCGGAAAAATAAGAATCGTCGCCCTGCTCGGAGGTGGCGCCCATGGTGAAGGTGCCGCCCTGGACGTGGACCATCGTGAAGCTGACGCCGCCGATGGTGAAGACGAGGTTGGAACCCTGCTGCGAGGAGGACGCCTGCCGCTGCGAGGCCCGCACCTTGACGCAAGCGGCGAGGCAAAGGACGACTGACACAAGGGCGATAATAATTATTGTTTTCATGATTTTTTGAATGTTTGGATTGATCATTGTTGTTTGTAATGATATAGCTCATCAGAGGCTATAACCATCCAATAAAATAGCAATGAGAGCATTACGGCTACAGCATATAGCAACTATGGTTTGCAATCCCCCTATGGATGACGCTAATCCTATCCAACCTTATATAGGGACAATAAAACGATAATCTATCATTGACCGCTCTTTTTTCAGCCATGCAGAATCTTCTTCATGATTCTATCACCGCAGTTCTGACTGGCCGGCATATTCGAAGAGATTATTCTTGATTTTATGTCATGGAGCGGGTGTTTTTCCTTCGGTTCGCAGTTGCGACTGTATGGTTCGCTTCAGCTTTTGCTGTGCCCACAGTCATTGTCGTACAATTGTATTGGTTTTCAGTTGTATGTATTGGGTGTTAGAGCATTCTGCTGTCGTCAACAAATTCAGCAATCCAGTCGCGGTCATATTTGTGTGTCTGCCCATCATCTGGCAGATGGTTAGGGTCAATATATATTTCGAGTACTTTTGCCATTCCTTCGCAGAAGAGTTCTACTGTATCGGCGATGGCCGGTATTAGGACGCACTCTCCAGCATGGAAGGGTACGATGGTATCCATTGATTTAATAGCCATCAATCCATCTACACATAGATATGCTACAAAGGATTCTAATCCTGAGAAGTCTTTGCGGATGGGTTTGTCAAAGGCTATCAGATTGGTGGTAAAATAAGGACATTGGACTAATTGTGTTGTCGTATTTACTTGATAGGTATAGTGGCTTTTCCCATCGTGCACGGCCCCAAAATCTATGGCAGACAGGGCTTCGCGGGTGTGAAGTTGTCTGGGTCGACCGTCGTCACCTGTTCGGTTGTAGTCATAAATACGGTATGTGCAGTCCGATGATTGCTGTATTTCGGCCAGCAATAACCCTTTTCCTATGGCGTGTACTCTTCCTCCCGGAATGAAAAACACATCTCCAGCCACGGGATTTTCCACATGCAGTATGTCTTGCAGAGTGCCGTTTTGTAGGTGCTGTTGATAGCTTTCTGCCGTCGTGGGTAGTTGAAATCCATCAATAATTTGGGCATCAGTATCTGCCTGCATGACATACCACATCTCCGTCTTGCCGTTTTCCATGCCTCTCTGACGTGCCAGTTGGTCATCGGGATGCACTTGGATGGAGAGTCGGTCGTTGGCGTCAATGATTTTGAGAAGCAAGGGAAACTCGTCGCCAAAGCGTTCATAGTTTCGTTCACCGACAAGGTCGCCCATGTATATTTCTAAGATTTCATTGAGCGTGTTTTCCTGTAGAAAGCCATCGGCTACTATGGATTCGCTTCCAGGGACTGCCGAGAGCACCCACATTTCTCCACAGTTAGGCAGTGGGCTATAGTCAAATCCCATGGTTTGGATTTTGTTGCCTCCCCACACTTTGTTTTTGTATAGTGGGAGGAATTTGAGCGGGTACAGCATATCGTGTTAATTGTGAGATGATGAATGACTGATGATTAACGAAAGGCCTCAAACCTATTGCTTCTGGTTGTGCTTCTTGGTGGCACAGCCTGCTTCTTCCATCCTTCGAGATAGTTCCCATATGCGAAGGTCGCGCCCTGCAATACGGTCTTCAGCATCGACCAGTATCATGTAGGGTATGTGATCTATGACAAGTTGTTGGAGGCACGGTGCATCCCATTTTTGCGGTTGTTGGTCAATCCTGATTATGTGTGGCCGAGCTTGTAGCACCATGTCTAACAGGACTTCCTCGGCCTGTAGGCAAGATGAGCACCACGAGGCACCTACCAAAATGAGGTCGCAGCCCGAATGCGAATGCACGGAGTCAAAGTGGACATTGCCTTCGTCGCTGTCATAATATATGAAATCGGGCATGGCTTGACCTTCTACAACCGATAGGTTGCGAGAGATACGTTCGGACAGTAGTTTGTAATGATAGGTTTCCTGTGCCTCTCCTGTTTGCAACTCAAAAAGTTCTCTTATCTCGTCCAAGGGCAATGTCCCCAGTCTGTCATAGATGATATAGGGTGAGAATATGGATTCGGGATTGTTTTTTACATACGATTTGGCGCATTCCACGGCGGCTTCGCCTACGCATTCCTCCATGGCATATCGGTATTGGCTATTGGTGCGTGAACCATTGATTCGAGACTTTGACGGATTTTCGGTGTCAATGGAAATGGTGATATTGCTATTTTCGATATAGAAAAAAAGTTCGCCATTAATTCTTTCTCCCGAAAGCGAAGCCAACACAGGGTGGCTGACGCTGCCAGAGAACTGAAAGGCATCCCGAAAATTGCAGGTTAGTCGTTGCAAGGGTATTCTGCCGTCATAAATCGTTAGGTACAAATCAGAGCGTTTGCTCTTGGGCAGTTCTCCCTTAACGACGAACTGCTGAGCTGAAAGCTGAATGACAGGCAATAAGAAAAATAAGGTAACGATAACGAAACGCATAAACAGCATTCCGAGGGTAGGGGAATCAGCCTTGTCGGCTTTTTCAATAGGAACGATAGGTGGCACTGTTCTTTCTGTTTGTGCCCGTCACTTTGTAGTTGGATTTGATGACCTTGGTCGTGCCGTGGTTTGACCTATACATTGGGGCATCTTCAGACGAAGCACAGGAGGTGGTAATGCCACACAGGGTTGCTATGCCAGCAATCAGCAGGAAAGACAGAAACACCTTGAAAGACTTTTTCATATCGTATGGTTTTTCACATCAAGTTATATATCAATCCACTGCATAAAAAGGCAGTCCTTGCGTACAAGCCTTATACGCCGTACAAAGAAACAAAAAAATATTCGTACCGACAAATTTTTGTAAATTTGCATCGCAAATAAAATCTGCGTAAAATGAGTCACAAGACGGCTTTGAAGCTTTATGAATGGGCTTCGTATATTTTGATACTCGGAGCCACGGTTCTGTATTTTGTCCTGCGGGAGCGAGGCATAGCCCTAACGTTGGTGGTATTGGTGCTGGCTGTCTTTATGCGCCTCATGATGGAGCGCACACGTCGTAAGGCCTGCGAGGATGAGATTACCGAACTTCAGGATGATTTGAGGCGTTTGACGCGTCTGCTTGCCGAGTCGAAAAAGAAACTGGATTCTATGTCAAAGGAAAAATAATTTACTTTCAAAATAATACATAAATATTTTATGGCAACTACAACTGATATTAAGAATGGTCTCTGTATTGAGTTCAACAATGACATTTACACTATCGTGGAGTTTTTGCATGTGAAGCCGGGTAAGGGCGCCGCCTTTGTCCGTACGAAGATGCGCAGTGTCCGCACGGGGCGTATGTTGGAAAATACATTTCCTTCGGGTGCTAAGATTGATATCGTCCGTGTGGAACGCCGCCCCTATACTTATCTTTACAAAGAGGGTGATTTGCATATGTTTATGCACACGGAGACTTATGAGCAGATTGGTATTGAGGAGAATATTATTAATGCCCCTCAGTTTCTGAAGCCTGACCAGTATGCCGAAATCACGGTGGCTGCCGACACGGAGACCCCGCTGATGTGCGAACTGCCTCCGTTTATCGAGACGGTCGTTACCTATACCGAGCCTGGCTTTGCTGGCAACACGGCAACCAATGCCATGAAGGATGCTACGGTGGAACCCGGTGTACAGGTTCGCGTTCCCTTGTTTATCAAGGAGGGTGACCGCATAAAGGTGGACACCCGCACCAATGAATATTCCGAGCGTGTGAAGAGCTGAGAAATCTCTTTGCTGACGTCAGAAAAATAGAAATTAGAAATAACGGCATTGCCGACATTTCTAATTTCTATTTTCATTAATAACAGTATCAGTTGATTCTCTGTACTTTAATATTCAAATAGGTATATCGTAATGAAAAAAATCATTCCCTGTATATTATGCGGTCTGATTGTGTCGTGTTTCGTGGTGTCGTGCAAGCCGGCTAAGCAGAAGCCTGTGCCTGTGGCAGAGGTTGATTACACTCAGGTGCAGGTTCCACTTTTCAGTGTGGATTCTGCTTACGATTTTGTTGCGGCACAAACTTCGTTTGGTTTTCGCACGCCGGGCAGCAAGGCTCATGTGCGCTGTGGAGACTATTTGGCTCAGACTATGCGGCGATGGTGTGACACTGTGTTGTCTCAGCCTTTTCGCGCCACGCTGTGGAATGGGGAGACCGTACAGGGGCGAAATATTATATCGATTATTAACCCTAAGGCAGAGACTCGCGTTTTATTGGCGGCTCATTGGGATAGCCGCCAGTGGGCCGACCATGATAGCGACGAGGGCAAGCATAGGAGCCCTATTATGGGAGCCAATGACGGAGCATCGGGTGTGGGGGTGCTAATGGAGGCTGCCCGTGCAATGAGTTCGATGCGCCCAGAGGTAGGGGTAGATTTCGTTTTCTTTGATATAGAAGATCAGGGTGTCCCAGAGTGGGCCGATCGATACGAGGACAATAGTTGGTGTAAGGGTGCGCAGCACTGGGCTCAGAATCCGCATACACCGCTTTATCAGGCTCGCTACGGCATTCTGCTGGACATGGTGGGTGCCGAGCATCCCCGTTTTACCAAGGAACAGTTCAGTATGCAGTATGCTTCTACGATAACCAACAAGGTTTGGTCTGTGGCACGCGCTTTAGGCTATGGTGGCGTGTTTGAAGATAGCAAGAGCGACCCTATTCTTGACGACCATCTATATGTCAATCGCTTACGCGGAGTCCCCATGGTGGATATTGTCCAAAATAGCCGTCAGTGTAGTTTTTTCCCGCATTGGCATACGACGGGTGACGACATGGAAAATGTGAATCGTGAGACGTTGGGCATCGTTGGGCAGGTGTTGCTGAAAACAGTTTATAGTACTACAAACTGACCTGAGCCATGAATGAAAGAAACTGCTCTGGGGTGGAGTGGCGCTACTGGGTGTCGTTTGTGTGGAATATTGTATTGGCCTATGTGGTCTATATGCTATGTCGGGTGGTATATGTGTGGGAGAATTGGGCTGTGCTGGGTCGCGGATGGTCTGATTTGCATTTGAACGAACTATTGGCAGGAAGCCTCCGTTTTGATACGGCGGCTATATGCTATACACATATTCTTTATGCTGTGTTGATGCTTCTCCCAATAGGTCTGCGTCGGCATAAAGTCTATCAGATGATTGCCAAATGTGTTTATGTCGGCGTGAATGGCCTTGCCGTGTGTATGAATTTGGTTGATGCGGTCTATTCGCAATATACCGGGCGTCGTACAACCAGTACCTTTTTTTCGGAATTCCAAAACGATGGAAATCTTGTCGGCATTGTGGGGGTGGAGTTGGTCCGCCACTGGTATCTTGTACTTGTTGGCATTGCACTGATAGCCATGTTGTGGATGTTGTACCGTATGCCTAAGACAGACCCCCAGAGGCTGTCCGGCCGGTTGCCTCGATGGGTGTCGCCCGTGGCAGAAGGATGCGTTCTGGTCATGGTTATAGTCTTGTCGGTAGTGGGAATCCGGGGCGGGGTGTCAAAGGCTATCCGTCCAATTACTATAAGCAACGCCAATCAATATGTTAATAGTCCATCTGAGGCGGCCATGGTGCTCAACACGCCTTTCTCGCTGATCAGAACTCTTGGCAAAACTACATTTGTCAACCCTGGCTATTTCGAATCGGAAGAACTTGATAATCTTTATTCTCCTGTGCATCGTCCGCATGTTCGGTTGTCGTCATCTTCGTCTGACGAGGCCCATAATGATTTGTTGCCGTGCAAGAAGAATGTAGTTGTGATTATTGTTGAAAGTTTTGCCAGCGAATATATCGGCGCACTGAATGATTATCGTGGTTATACGCCTTTCATGGATTCGCTCATAGGCCAGAGTCTTACCTATCGGCAGAGCTACTGCAATGGTCGCAAGAGCATTGATGGTATGCCTTCTATTCTGTCGAGTATTCCGATGTTTGTAGAGCCGTTTTTCGTTACCTCTTATTCACTGAACAAAGTTAGCGGCCTTGCTGGCGAGTTGTCTCGCTGGGGTTATGCCACGGCCTTTTTCCACGGGGCCGAAAATGGGTCAATGGGCTTTCAGGCATTTGCCCGCGCCACGGGTTTTCAACGCTATTACGGCCGTACGGAGTATGATGCAGACAACCGTTTTGGCGGCGAGGCTGATTTTGATGGCACGTGGGCTATTTGGGACGAACCTTTTCTGCAATACTACGCCACGGTGATGAGCGAGATGCAGGAACCTTTTATGACGGCGGTTTTCACGGCCTCGTCACATCACCCCTTTGCTGTGCCCGAACGGTATCGCGACAGTCTGCACGAAGAGGGGCATCCGATGTACACGTGCATTCGCTATACGGACATGGCACTGCGACGCTTTTTTGAGACGGCAAGTTGTCAGCCCTGGTTTGCCAATACGGTTTTTGTTATTACCGCCGACCATACCAATGTGAGTGAGCGCGAACAGTATCTGACAGACATAGGACGCTATATGGTTCCGATTGTCTTTTATGACCCTTCGGGCGCACTGCCCGCAGAGCGGCGTAGTGGCATCGCGCAGCAGATAGACATCATGCCTACGTTGCTGGGCCTGCTGGGCTACGACGAACCCTACATCGCTTACGGCATAGACTTGCTGCATACGGCCGACAGTGCCACTTGGGCGGTGAACTATAACAATGGCATTTATCAGTATGTCGAGGGTAACATTATGTTGCAGTTTGACGGCAGGGCTATAGTGGCATTGTACGATATGGATGCTGACCCATTGCTTAAGGCGAATCTGAAGGATGTAGAATCCTATGCCGAGGATAGGCTGCGTATGGAAAGTCGTCTCAAAGCCATCTTGCAGAGTTATATGGACCGTATGATTAACGACCGGTTGGTCATAAATGATTGATTCATGAATTTCCCATCTTCTTTTCGACAGTCTCTATCCTACCTGTTGTCCGTAGTGTGGAATGTACTGCTTGTGTATGTGCTGTATCTGTTGTGCCGGGTAATCTATCTGATGGAAAACTGGCATATGTATGCTGCTGGCTGGCCATCCTTGTCTATAGGACAGCTGCTGGTGGGCAGTCTGCGCTTTGATACAGCCGCCATCTGCTACACGAATCTGCTCTATCTGCTGCTGATATTATTCCCATTGCCAGTGCGCCAGCGACGGGGTTGGCAGCTGACGGCCAAATGGATTTATGTCGTGGTCAATGCGCTGGCACTATGTCTTAATTTAGCCGATACGGTCTATTCGCAATACACGGGCAGACGGACTACCAGTTCTTTCTTCAGGGAGTTTAGCAATGAGGGCAATTTGATGGGTATTTTGGGAATAGAACTTTTGAATCATTGGTATCTCGTGCTGGCCGGGCTGGTCATGATTGCCGCGCTATGGATGCTTTACCGTATGCCGGCAGATGGCGCGAGAACGCATCCTGCCTCGGGACATCATTTGGGCTATTTTGTGATTGGCAATAGTGCTGTACTCGCATTGGTGGTGCTGCTGCTCTTAGGTGGCATCCGTGGAGGATTCTCCTACCATCGTCCCATATCTATTACCACGGCCAATCGCTATGTTAACCAGCCGGTAGAGACTAATCTGGTACTCAATACGCCATTTTCGATGATTCGTACTATTGGCAAGACCACGTTTGAAAATCCTCATTATTTTGCCGAAAACGAAGCGGAGGGGATTTTCTCTCCCGTACATTTCCCCACGGGACAAGATGACGTGTCGAAGCCGAAAAATTTTGTCATTTTGATTCTTGAGAGTTTTGGTATGGAGTATTTTGGTGCCTACAACCATGATTTGGACAATGGCTCATATTCGGGCTATACCCCATTTCTGGATTCCCTCATAGGTCAAAGTATGGTCTATCAATGGTCTTTTGCCAATGGTCGCAAGAGTATTGACGCCATGCCCTCGGCATTGTCCTCTATCCCTATGTTCGTGGAACCTTACATCCTGACGGCCTCGGCCTTGAATGATATCAGCGGTATTGCAGGCGAACTGGATAACATGGGCTATCATACGGCTTTTTTCCATGGTGCCGACAACGGATCTATGGGTTTTCTTGAATTTTCGCAAACCACGGGCTTCGGTGAATACTACGGCATGACAGAGTATTGTGCCGATACTCGTTTTGACGGCATGGAGGACTTTGATGGCGAATGGGGTATTTTTGATGAGCCTTTTTTGCAGTATATGTCTTCGACTCTCTCTTCGTTTTCTCAGCCCTTTGCCGCTGCTTTCTTTTCGGTGACATCGCATCATCCGTTTCCTTTGCCAGCAAAGTATAAGGATGTAATTGCTGAGGGCACGCTGCCCATACACAAAGGCATACGCTATACGGACAATGCCTTGCGGCAATTTTTTAATACGGCCTCACGGCAGCCATGGTTCGAGAACACGGTGTTCGTCCTCACGGCCGACCATACCAATATGTCGTGCCACGACGAGTACGGCAGCAGTCTGGGGGTGTTTCGTGTGCCAATCATCTTTTACGACCCGTCGGGCAGTTTGCCCCGTGGGTGGCAGGAAGGCATTGCTCAGCAGATAGACATCATGCCTACGCTGCTTGGATTGGCGGGCTACGACAGACCCTACATCGCTTATGGTATAGACTTGCTGCATACGGCCGACAGTGCTACTTGGGCGGTGAATTACTATAATGGCATTTATCAGTATGTCGAAGGCGACTGGCTATTGCAGTTTGATGGCTCGCACGAGGTGGGGTTCTATCGCTACAAGACTGATAGACTGGAGCATCAAAATCAGATGGGCAGTAATCCCGATGTTGAGCAACGGATGCTTTTGCGGCTTAAAGCCATCGTGCAAAGCTATATGGAGCGTATGGCGGAAAACCGGCTGTTGGCAGACGGGGACTAATCAATGGTTCGGCTAAAAATCGTACCTTTGCGGGTACGTATCACCGAGGACTTTGGCAAACTCTAACGTATAATTCTCTCTTTGGGGGGCAGTTAGGCATTTGATACGGTTTGGGAAGTCTACCTGCTCTAAAACCCTAACAAGAGAATGCTATACACGTTTCGGAAAGGGCTGCTGTGTGGCCTTGCAATTCACTTTTTTGTTTTTTTAACGACTGTTTTTGCTCCTGCGCAGGAACGTCGGTCGCTGCGCCTTGAAGAGTTGTGGCACATGGCCGATAGCAATAGCAAGGCTATAGCCGCCCGTATGGCTGCGGTGGAAGCTGCTCAGCAGGAGGTGGAGGCCGCACGGCGGAATATGTTGCCGGGGATACAACTCAGTGCCTCGGTGGGCTATTTGGGCAACGGCAATGGCTGGGGGCGAGATTCCAGTTATCATTTCACGGTGGAGATGCCCCATTTCTCATCCAGTTTCGGGGTGGCGGCTTCGCAGGTGGTCTATGCGGGTGGAGCATTGCGACGCGCTGTCGCATTGGCTCAGATGGGTAAGTCGCTGGCAGAGCATCAGCTCCGGCAAACTCAGCAGGATGTTCGCTTTCGGCTGACGGGTTATTTTCTGGATCTGTACCGCTTGGCCCGTCAGGTGCAGGTTTATGACTCCAATATCGCACTGACTCAAAAACTGATAGAGAATATTTGTTCCAGGCAGGAGCAGGGGGCTGCCCTGCGCAACGATATAACCCGCTATGAGCTACAGTTGTCGGCACTACAGCTACAGCGGCTTTCTCTCAGCAACGATATGCTGATAATCAATCGCCGCATCACTACGTTGATAGGTATTGGCCCAGAGGTTACGATTGACCCTGAAATGTCGATGGATATTGTCTCTTCAAACAGCATAATGACAGAAGACCAATATCGACAGATGGCATACCAGAGGTCGCCGGGATTACTGTTGGCACAAACTGGACTGGATATGAGCCGCTCTCAGGAGGCTTTGCTGAAGGCAGAAGGTCTTCCCTATGTGGCAGTGGTGGCGCAGGATAATCTGAACGGCCCGGTTACCATTGACATTCAACCCTACGATGTCAATTATAATTTCTGGTATGCTGGTGTTGCCATACGCTATGACCTGTCGTCACTATATAAAAATGGTCGTAAGGTGGATGCTGCGCGGTGGCGCACAAGACAGAAGTCGTTGGACTTGTCTGCTGCTCAGGATGAAATCGACAATGCGATACACGAGGCTTATGTCCGTCTCGGAGAGGCGGCAACCAGCCTTCTGTCTAAGGAGAAGAATCTCGAACTGGCCAATATGAATTATAGCGTCATCGAAAACCGTTACCGTAATGAGTTGGCATTGTTGACGGATATGATTGACGCTTCGAATACCAAACTTGCAGCAGAACTGGATTTGGTCTCAGCCCGTATCGTATGGGTTTATAGCCATTATAAGCTGTTTTATTTGGCTGGTTCCGTGGGTTGGGAATAAGATGATGAAATAGGTTTTCCATAAAAAAAAACATACAGTCATGAAAAAAGGACATACAAAGCTTGTTGCAAACATTTTCATTATAACTCTCATTGTTGCCGGATTTGTCTGGGTGGTATCTCTTTTCTGGCATCCCGGAAGCCGCGCCTATACCACCAATGCGCAGGTACGGCAGGATATTGTGCATTTGGCCAGTCGCGTGCAGGGCTTTGTCAAGGAACTGAGGTTTGACGATTTCCAGTATGTTCACAAAGGGGATACTCTTGTGCTGATAGAGGATTCTGAGTTTCAGCTTCAATTGGCACAGGCTATGGCCAACAAGGAGAATGCTCATGTAGGCAAGACCGCCCAGAACACGGCCGTCAAAACCACGCAGAACAATATTGCTGTCAGTGATGCGGCCTTGGATGAAGTGCAGGTGCAGGTAGACAATGCGGCCAAAGAATATAAACGCTATGAAAAACTTCTGATATCGGAGTCGGTGACGAAACAACAATTTGAGGAAGTTGAAACTCATTATAATGCATTGAAGGCTAAATATGAGACTCTTCGACGTCAGCAGGAGTCTGCGCGGCTGATGGAATCTGAGCAGACGCAGAGGCTGGGACAGTCTCAGACGGTCATTTCGGTGGCTGAGGCTGCTCTCGAACTGGCTCGGCTCAATCTGGGATACACCGTCATCACGGCTCCATGTGATGGCTACACGGCTCGCAAGACGCTTCAGGTGGGGGAACTTGTGCATCCAGGCGAGGAGTTGCTCTCCATTGTGAGTGATGCTCAGAGTTGGGTGATTGCCAACTTCCGTGAGAGACAGATGCGGCACGTGTCACTCGGCTCCAAGGTGAAAATCAAGGTGGATGCTATTCCGGGAATTGTCTTGCACGGTCGTGTCGCCGCCATCTCTAATGCCACGGGAGACCAGTATTCCATTGTGCCACAGGATAATTCCACGGGTAATTTTGTCAAAGTGGAGCAGCTGATACCCGTGAAAATCGCACTTGATATAGCCGACAATAAGCCCGAGGATTTGAGAAGGCTGAAGTCGGGATTGAATGTCACTTGCAAGATTCAGTAGCACCATGTCCACCATGCAGATGCAGCCCCGGTTGCCTATGTTTCGGGATTTTGTGCCCCAGTGGCTTCGATTTCCTCTCTTTGTGGTGCTGCCTTTTCTCTACCAGTGTTCCAATCCCATTTATATGAACATCGCCTCACAGGTGATGAGCGACACTGCGCTGACCAATGAGGATGTGCTTATGTGTGGATTCGCTGCCATTATTGGCATCACCGTCACTTTCCCCATCTTGTTTCGTCTTAAGTTTCGTTTTACTACCCGAAGTATTCTAATGATGGCTTCCGCGGGCATCATTCTTTGCAATCTTGTGGCCTGCTACTGCTCCTTTATGCCCGTGTTGGTGTTGGTTTGTTTCCTCTTTGGCATCTTCAAGGTGTGGGGCACTTTTGAGTGTATGTCGTCCATGATGACCCTACTGACACCCACCATGCATTTGGCGCCTTTTCTCTCCGTGGTGTTCATGGCTGTCTTTGGCGGTGTGGAATTGGGTGGTTTGGCCTCTACGGTCATCAGCCATTTTTACGACTGGCACCATGTGAGCCATGCGCTTACGGGAGTGCATCTTGGGATTATTGCAATGGCGTTGATTTTGATGCACGATGTCAGGTTTCAGCCGCCAATGAAACTGTTGGGCATCGACTGGATAGGCCTGATGCTGTGGGGCGTTATACTGCTTTCTTTGACGGCCTTTTTTGTCTATGGGGAGGTTCTCGACTGGTTCCATTCTCCAGCAATCGTAGTGCTTTTAGCCTTTAGTCTTGTTGCGCTGGGAGCCAATATTTGGCGCATTAATTATGTGCGACATCCGCTTATAGAGGCTTCCTGTTTCCGCTACCACAACTTGTGGAATATCATGATCATCTTCTTTATCTCTGGAGTTATGTTCAGTTCGCAGACGGTGCTACAGAATGTGCTGACCTCCAGTATTCTATATTATGAGCAACTGAATAGCGTGCAACTGAACTGGGCAATTTTGGCAGGCATTGTTTTAGGATGTTTGCTGGGCAAGTATGGGCTTTTTAGCCTTGGATGGAGTTACAAGCAGCTCACGTTTGTCACTATGCTTTTTACCACTCTTTATGCCGCGGCCATGTACTTCCTGGTGTCGCCATCTACGGGATTACCCGACCTCGTTTTGCCCTGTCTTTTTAGCGGTATTGGGCATTCCCTGCTTTTTGTGGTTCTTACCACTTATGTGGAGAGCCATACTCCATTTAATCATCGTTTTCAGATGCTCTCGGTCCTTGGATTAGTGCGCACGGGCATTGCTTCTCCTATTGGCGCAGCCCTCTACGGACATTTGTTCCGTATCGCCATGCGGCACAATATGTCCCTGCTGGGCTCTGATGCCCGTGTGGGCAGTTTGTTTCACTATTCGTATCACGAGATGGCACAGGGCATAGTCCGTCAGGCCATGATGGCCAGTCTTCGTCAGCTGTTTGGACTTACGGTGCTTGTCGGAATAGTTACGATGTTGATTATTCTGCTCTCCCGTTTTGCGGTCAAGCCAGCCACTACGTTGCCTATGTTTCGTTGGTTTGCTTTGGCAAGGCGCGAGGCGGAATAGTCGGTTTCTGCCTCTCCATGCGAAAGTCGTATGCCGAGGATGTGACCGACCCCTATTGCCGCGGTTGCAGTTGCGTCAGAGCTTCTGTCTGTTATTTCTGTCCGTTTTTCGTCATGATTTAAGGGGTGATGAGACCTGTTTCCATTGCAGTGAGATTCTTATATCATATTGCCCGCTGATTGCGGTTGTGCCTCACCATCTATCGGAGCAATCGAATAAAAAGTAGCCTTCTCCATACGCATTTACGAAAATCCCGCAATGAAATCAGTGCTTTTCAACTGGAAAATCCTGTATCCTTTGATATCTCCCGTTGTCATTACGTCCAGCCCTCCTTCCCCCGATAGGGAATGTCCATGAAGGAGATATTCCTCAACAAAATACTGGGTGGCTTTAGGGAATGTGGAATAATGCTAATGTTTTATTGTTCAGTGGTATATCGACGTATAGGGTCGGTGTCTCCTATGAGAGTACTGAGAAGATTGCATATTTGGGCGTAGGGAGGATGCATGGGGACGGGGTGGGGAAGTTCGGCAGGCTGTCAGCCTGTCCAGACGAGGAATTTAGGTCATTAATTTTTGTGTTTTGCAAAAAATGTCGTATTTTTGCAAGCTCTTTGGAGAGATGGCAGAGTGGTCGATTGCGGCGGTCTTGAAAACCGTTGACCTGCGAGGGTCCGGGGGTTCGAATCCCTCTCTCTCCGCAAATATCACTTAATTTTTAGTGATATGCGATGTTTTCGCCCAATTTTACACCCAAAAATGTAAGGTTGGGAGTTTTTGTATGGTTCAGATGCGAGTATATCTTCCACATGAAAGTTTCGACATAATCGCCACAAGTCTCACATGGAATAATTATGATACCTACTGCTCAGTAGCTCGTCAAATATCCTATAATGGGTCATTGCATTTTTATTTGCTGGCATATGTAATGTTTTTATTTGATTCTTTCTATTAGAGGTCTCATCTTTGTATCATATTCTTGATTGCCAAAGTTTATGACGACAAGGTTTCTGCGACATCTTGTTAAGCCTGTGTATAACAATTCATCGAATGAAAGGTTAAAAGAGGTGGATGTCTCATATTTAGGTCCCAATATAAGGGAAACAGCATCACTTTCCTATCTCTTAAAAGAATTGATTGTTGATACTTTCAATGTGCCACTATTCATCCAGAAGTGTAACATCTTGTTGTCTCTGATATAAAGCAAAGATGCTATTTCGCTTGATGTTCATATGCTCTGCTGTTAAAACTAATTTTGATAACCCAATTGTCTTATATGGTCATTCAGAGTCCTAAGTTGATTAATTAATGCATCAAAGGGGATGCTTTCACCATAAATCATGTGCAACCGCATTTGTTCATAATCATAACGCCATGCATCCTGCACAGACTCTGGGGGCAGGATTGACAGGCCGGAGGGGAAGAGTGTGTCATAGTCAAATCCACGAAGTCCTATAAAAGTTTTGCGATGCTGTATCACCTGACGATAAAGTTGCTCATCATTCAATGCACGTTCAGCAATCGGTGTGCGAAGAATCTGGCCGATGTCATACATATGTCGGGACATTCTCTCAACCCTAATATTTTCAGAGGGTTTGCGAAATTCTTCATGCAATAGGAATATTTTCTCCAAGAAGGTCCGTTCTGGAAGTACAGCTCTTACATCGAAGGTGCTACTTTCCCAGCGAACATCGGGGAAGACCTCATCTATAATAGATTTAAGCGTAACTGCTTGTACGGGCTCACTCATTGACCTGCCATTGACTTCGATACGAACCACATTGCGGATATAAGGATTAGTCTCGAAAAGCGAAGAGTATTCCACTTCGATTATCTCTGGGTCAGTAGTGGTTACTGAGGTGATGTTCACATGTATCTTGAACATGTCTTCTGGAATCCCTTCGTTAATCAGTGCATCGTGAAGTTCAAACTGCAATTTGTCTCTGACGAAGCTACATGCAGCGCGTCTCAGTTTGTCGCTGATTTGTGTCTTTGACAGAGTTCCCCCGAAGCCCAGATATTCGCGGTCGATGCCAATATCAATATCCTCCGATATTCTATCTATCAGCTTCCAGCATTTGCTCAGTGACGTACCACCTTTGAAACTTGTGTGTCTGGCACTTGGAAGTTTGAAAAGGGCTGAAAGTACCTGACATATCCACCAGTCTTTTTCGGTCAGGTTGACGTTGATACCCGTCCGAGCTGCTGCTTGCGTGAAGACAATCCTTCGCTGCTCCTGCGATAGTTCGATAAACTTCATAGCGTGATAAGCTCCTTTCTCACCCATACTGGTGCAAGTTTAATGTCCTCATTATAATCTTCATCGGACACATTTTTTATATGGTCTTTCAAAATCTGCTTCTGCTCATTGGTTATCTTGCCTTCTCCTATGGCTCTCATTGCAGCAACAATACGCATCATTAAATCAGAGCGAAAACTTAGAACTTTCAGTTCCGAAGTGTGTTTGAACACGATGCCATGCCCCTTGCCGATGCTTATTCTTCTGGGTGAACCATCTGTAAGGTACACTGCATTTGCAGGAACTTGTGTGCTTAGCCCAAGGCTATTGAGAGCGTAGTCACCGGTAGGAACAATGCGGGAATGGTCACGTTTGGCAATAGCCTGGGCAATATCGTCCAGACTTGGTAGTAGCATACCAAGGCCAAGTTCTTTATCGTATTTCGGCTTGTAATATATACCGTGCGCCAGTCTTATGATAACATTACGCTCGCATAACCTAATGAGTGATTTCTTTATGGCCTCTGGCGTACCCATCTCGGCATAGTCTGAGGAAAAGATTATCTTCCCTTCGGCTTCAGAGCCAATGGCCGCCTCAATCCTTTTTGCTGTACTATCAACCATGCTAATCTGAATTTTGGCACAAAATTATAATAAATTTGGGACAAAATAATGGCTTCGTTTCAAAAACTTGTATATTTTAATGTTTGTTAAGCAACAAGTGGCAAAAGTCGTGTTTATTGCGTTGAAAACATGATTTAATCAAAATTTGCTATTTGGGTGTGAATTTCAAATCTACCCCCAAAAATATCGATAGCGCAAGAATGTTAGTGATATTATGATTTTTAGACAGTCTTCGCAAGTGACTGACAAATAGTTTTTTGGGTTTGCGATATTCTAAGAAACAATTAGTCAAAGAGCCTCTCTCCGCAAATGTTAAGTAAGTTTCAATGGCTTACATTTAGTGTTCCCAGAAATAGGGGAAGGGAGTAAATAAAAACAGCTGGATTTACCAGCTGTTTTTGTTTACTCAATTTTTTCCAAAATTTTTTCTTGGTTATGTCCGCAGTTCGTGATGCAAGTCTGGGCAGTGAGGGCATATGAGGCGTGCCGCAGCAGGCTGTATGGCCATGGCGAGGTCATCGCCAATGTAGGCCATAGGCTCTCTCTGGCAGTCATGGCCTGTGGCCGTGTCTGCCAGGAGGTTGTGGCTGGAGAGGATGGTGTGGCTACAGCAGGCCGCGGTGTTTCAGCAGGGCCTTGGGGCTGGGATTCTGCCCGCGGAAGTCACGATAGGCATCCATGAGGTCGATAGTGTTGCCGCTCTCCAGGATGTGGCGGAACTTGTGCGCCAGCACGGGGTTGAAGAGGTCGCCACTCTCCACAAAGGCCTCAAAGGCATCGGCGTCGAGTATGGCCGTCCAGGTGT
>JAFVBF010000058.1 GCA_017480145.1 Bacteroidales bacterium | reverse complement strand
CGAGGTCGGTCAGTTTTGTGTTGCCTACGTTCATGTGGCGTATGGCGTCAATGACGCATTTCTCCTCGGTAGTCCCCACGGATTTGAGAGTGAGTGTGGTGGATTCAAAGATTTTGCGATCATAGTTGTCGGCTATATAGAACGTTACGTCGAATGTTTGGGCAATCTTGGTGGGTGGCCCGGGCAGCACGTCGCGTGTCTCAGCAGCAAAACTGGCTACCAGGCAGAAACGGCCATAGCCTTCGTCAGCGGCCAGCCCGTTGCGGGTTAGCAGGTTTTTCAGCTTGTCCGAGAGCAGGGTGGCGGCAGAACCTCCAATCATCTCCTCGGGAGTGTAGGCAATGCTCACAGGAATGCGGCTCTCATCGGAACTGAAGTCGTTCTGCCCGAATGTGGGCATAATGCCTGCCACCATCATTGCGGACAGCACCATGGTTATTATTGTTCGTCTCATAATTTGGTTCGTAAGCTATTGGTTATTTTTCTCCTATTATCAGTACGCCCCGGCCCAGACCGCGTGACAGCACTTTGCTTTGCAGGCCATAGGTCTTGCGAAGAAACTGGCGTAGGTTGCGGGCAAAATGCTCGGCATCCATCGGATTTCCGTTTTCGCGGTACATTGGTATGCGCACCTGCTCAAACTGAATGAAATTTTCCGAGGCATCGCTTTTGTTGTACATATGATTCATTGTGTTGGCCGCCACCCAGTCGTCAATGATTTCCGTCAGTTCCATGCCGTCAAACTCGGTTTCCAGGTCTATGTCGCTGTTGTCCCAAAGCTTGATGTCGAGGTTCACTTCGCGTCCATTGGCGTAGAGGTCGTCGAAATGGTTTTGCAATTGGGTGCAGAAGTTGTCCATGTGGACTTGTACGGCCTCTTCGAGCAGCACGGGAATCTCGGCAGAGAAAGAGGGCTGCCCGGTGCCTTGTGCCCCAGCCACCTGTTTGTTGGTGTAGGAGTCGAGAGCCTGCAGGTTGTAGGTTATAGAATGTTTCGGCCCCACGGTATTTACCGTCCAGGTAAGTTGGAGGATGATGTCGGCTTTGGCTGTTCGCCGCAGGCGGTCTATAGGGCTTTCAGCCGTGGAGGCTCCTGAGGTCTTGCTGGTCATCATATTGTCTTCGGCGGTCTGCCGCTCTATGGATTTCAGCGTGCTCTCAAGGTCTTTCAGCGGGAAGTTGCGTGCCGCCATCAGCGTGTTGATTTTCGAGATAGCCAATAGTAGGTCGGTGTTGCTCTGCAATGCTGCCTTGTAGTTGGGGATCATCTCGGTGACTCCTTGGTTGTCGTAGTAGGATACATACTGGTTCTGTCCGCACCATGCATCGCTGGGCACCACCATGACGGTGGGGCGCTTGGCCTGTCCGGCAGAGACGGCAGACCATAGGAGCAATGCGGCGCACAGCCATCCTTTTTTCATTCTTGTCTTCATGTCGTTATGTTTGTAAGTTAGAACTCGTAGCCGATGCGGAAGCCGCACAGGTGTACGCTTCCTCTTGGGTCGTTGATGCCTTGGAATGCGTAGCGCAGTGCCAGCGTGAACGCGCTGCGTGGGTAGCCCATGCGGAGGCCTACACCCAGAGCGGAGAGAAATCCCTCGCCGGGCGTATAGCCTGCGCTGACACCCCAGTAGGGGGCAAACATACGCACTCGGTCGCTAAAGAAGTTGCCGCGCACATGGAGGCAGAGTGGCACCCGGATGGTATTCTGTTCAATCTCGCCTAAGTCCTGATGGTACAGCCGTGGCGCGATGCCCAGGCCTATGCGCAGGTATTCGGAGAAACGGTAGCCGGTGGTGATGCTGACCTCGGAGGCTGCGGCGGACGTGTCGTTGTGCATTGCCATGCCGAGGCCTGCCTCAGCGGCAAACCACCAGCCCGACTGCTGGCTGGAGATGTCGGTGTAGGTGCTGGGGGGTGTCTCGGGCAGGACAGGCTGTGCATTCTTCCGTACCTCGGTCACCTGCGATTTGGGGAATGAGAATGTGTCGCCCGTGGCGGACACGATGCGGACCATGGAGCCATTCTCGGCCACGCTGCCGTACACGGTGGCTCCATTTTGCAGACGTACATAATCCTGTGCCATGGCTGCCATGACGCAGGAGAGTAAAAGCGTCAGTGTTGCTATTATCCTTTTCATGGTGATTGGTTTTTCCTGGTTGCTATTGCATCTTTATGATTCCGTCGTTCTTCATGCGTTGTCGTAGTTGTGGGACTAACACTCGTACGGCAAGCCTCACATGTACCTCGTGACGGTCTTTGCTTTTTTCCGTGGAGAGCGGGCGTGTGTCCTCGTTGCTCACGTATTTCTTGTACTCTCCGCCGTCGGCGAAAAAGATGTCAAAATAATCCTGGTGGCGTTCGCGGGCGTTCACCTCCAGCAGAAGGGGCTTGGCCTGGTAAGGCTGGGCGTTGTTTTTTCGGATGCCGTCGAACAGCACTATGCTGACGGCGTTCTTGCGGGCCTGCTCCTTGGCATCTCCCTTGTTGCGGCCCGAGCCCGTGACAAGGATGGTGAGCGAGCCATCGAGTTCCGATGCCAGACACTCGGGCGGTAGCGTGGCAATGTTCTGTGCCGTGCCGCAGGCGCAAAGCAGCAATGTGGCAGCCAGTAGTAAGATTTTGTTTTTCATTTTTTTGGATTAATGTTACTGTTTGCTTGTTGAATTAAAGAATGGGTTGTGGACGGTTGGGATAGGGGATGGTTGCCTCATCGTGTTTCAGAAATTGGAGGATAGACCCTTGATGATGCCATCCTGTTCGAGCTGCCTTCTCAGTTGGTCTTTGTCCACTGAAACAAGCGTTGTGATGCGGTAGCCCTTCTTCAGCCGGACCGGCGGCGCAGCCTGCGCAACCACAACCGTGGCATATCGCGACAGGTTCCATGTGGTGAACATTTTCTCGAAGTAGTCTTTGTTTCGGACTGCCACGGTGCTGTCGGCCACCATGGCCTGCTGCGTGATACACCCTGCTGCCGTGCCGGTGAACCCGTTGAATAGCACCCCGTGGACAGCGCTCCGAGCCACCTTTTTTTGTGCCTCAGCAACATTTTTCCCTTCTACCGTCACGCGCAGCAGATAGCCGTCATTGCGGTCGGCTCCGGCACACTCAATGGTGTACTTGTCCGATATAAATGCCATGTTTTGTGCATGGCCTGCCACATTGTATAATAACAGCGTAGCAAGTGTCATGATAACGATTGTTTTTTCCATTTCTCTTTCTGCATCAGTTTCATGGCATCCTTTTCAGAAATTTCCACAAGTTTCAATTTGATGCCTTTGGGTTTTACTGTAGAGAGTACCTCCTGACCTACTGTCAGGAGGTACTTTTGGATTATAGAGGATCTCCGTCGTGCCTGTTATCGGTGGTCGTTATATAAGGATTCCATGAGATTTCCGTCGTGATGACGTTTTGCCAGCAGCATTCCCACTCGGTTTCGATTTCTCCATACCGAAAGGCCTCAGTGAAAGATGCGAGGACTAAGAATGCTCCCTTTATCTATGGAAAAGTCAGATTGCAGATTAAAACTTTTTGAACGCAACAGTTGCGAGATTACCAGCCCCAAAACCATTGAATTCCACAGCTCCTGTAGCTTTATTAAACTTGAATTTCTCGAATTCTCCCAAAACATATCCTTTCCCAGTTACCTGTCCTAATATGGCCCACGAATAGTTTTGTAGGGTGTTCCCATATGCAGGAACTACGCGATACCACCAACTGGTTCCTTTGCCCCCGTACGTTAATATGGCTTGGGCATACTGATCCTTTTTTGACACCACATAAGTTGATGTCAGAAGTTTTAGCGGAATTATAAAAGAATGTTCTTTTAAGAAATCTTTGATGTAATCGCGATAAGTGGATTGATGTTTGTATCTAAAAAATCCGTTTTCCAAATCGATAATCTCATCATTGGGTAGTTCTCCATTTAAAATCATATTTGTCATGTCTTTAAGAAGGAAGCCTACAAAATTTGGCATATCGGAGGCTCCAGGGATATACCATCCGTTCCCCATTTTTGCTACTACATACTGCTTAGGGAAATAACTTGCCATATCTATGTTATTCTCTTCGCAGAATTGGCGATAGAGTTTTGCATTTTCCATTCCGTCAAGAGTTAGGGATTTATAAAAAGCGACTATTTTCTCTTTGTCAACTTTTTTTTCCAGTTTTTCAGGTTTACCACAGTAAGGCAATGCTCCTGACAGAAACTTATCGGCAAGGCACTGCGGAATCTCCTTTTTTTTCAGTAGTTTTTGTACTTGTTTTTCTTTTTTAAAAATTATAGGACAGGTCATCATTACGCCATGTGAACCCTCGTCAGTGGCTTTGATAACCACGGCAGGGATGCCGTCCACTTCGACATAATCGCCCTGCTTATAGGGTTGGGAGAAACAGAGTGCAGGCATTAACATGAGAGTAAGAATAAGTTTTTTCATAAGAATACCCCTATAATACGTGTCGGGTGCAACTGTTTATATTTGTGCCCATCCGAGTTCCCTGAGGGGCAGGAATAAAGTGAATAAGAAAAGCATAGAACTCGAGTTGCCAGTTCTACACCTTTTAGGCATCGCCAAACGCCTTCCACAAGTAAAACCAATTGAACCTTATCCTATGCCCCCAATATTGCAATGGCTCGCAGGCCATGGCATATTGCAAAGCAAAAGGCATCAGTATCAGTGTCCTTGTGTTAATGTTTTGGCGAACTTTAAAAGGTGGACCTATACAAATGCTTTCGTCGCATGTCCGACTTTCTATCGTCGAATCAGGCGGCAAAGATACACTTTTTCCCCGAAACCAGTGCCTGTCAGAATAATGTTTGCTTGAATACAGCATTGATAGAAACATACTTTTGTGGCGCGAAATCAGTTATAGTAATAGATATAAATTTTCACGCCATGAAACGATTTGTCTTTGCTGCTACCGCAATTATGCTGCTGATGGGATGCCGTCAGCCTGATGCCCAAATTGTTGAGACCAAGGTGCTGACCTCCAATCCACCTACGGATGCCACCCGTCATGAGTCGCACCTGGAGTATGTCGATTTTTCCGATGTGGCAGCCCGCACGATTGATGCCGTGGTGCACATCAAGACCGAGATGACCAAGCTCACGCCACTCTATGAGAGTTTTTTCGGCATGATTATTGACCGCGGTGTGCAACGCAAAACCTACAATGCTTTTGGTTCGGGTGTCATCATTTCGCCCGATGGCTACATCGTCACCAACAATCATGTCGTGCAGGATGCCGAGCGTATAACCGTGGCGCTTAACGATAAGCGTACCTATGAGGCAAGGCTTGTAGGGCACGATCCTGCTACCGACTTGGCCTTGATAAAAATAGAGGCGGACGCCCTACAGTGGATTCCATTTGGCAATTCTGATGAGGTTCGCATTGGCGAGCCGGTGCTGGCTATTGGCAACCCGTTCAATCTCACTTCCACCGTCACGGCGGGCATTATTAGTGCCAAGGCTCGTAATGTTGGGATTATTGAGAATAGTCGCGGCTTAGAGAGTCCCATTGAGTCATTTCTTCAGACCGATGCCGCTGTCAATTCTGGCAACTCGGGCGGGGCCCTGGTCAATGGCGATGCGCAGCTTATCGGCATTATTACCGCCATTGCTTCGGGCAATGGCTACTATACTGGCTATTCCTTCGCCATCCCTTCCGATTTGGCTCAGAAAGTTGTGGGGGACTTGAAGAACTATGGATATACTCAACGTGCCTATCTCGGAGTGAATGTCACGGAAATGACTCCCCAGATAGCGCAACAGCAGGGTATGGATGAGGTGCGCGGCATCCTTCTCTCTCGAATCATTGCCGACTGCGCGGCTGATCGCGCCGGGCTGCATGCCGGCGATGTCCTTATCAGAGTCGCTGGCGTCGAGGTCAATGCTTACAGCACTATGATGGAGCTGCTTGGGAAATGCTCTCCGGGTGATGCGATAGAGATAGTCTACCTCCGCAACGGACATGAACACACCGCCACGGTTACGCTTCTCAATATCATGGGCAATACCGAGATATTGAAGCGGTAGGAGTTCCTGTGCTTCGCTCTCTGAAGCAGATTTTTTGTGGTTTTGATACATTTTAAGTCCACCGCTTTTATTGAAAAGCGGTGGACTTCTGTTTTAGAATCCTGTCCTCACTGTCTATGCTTTTCTTGCCGTATAATCTAATAGGCTTTCGCTAAGAAGAGGGGGCGGACTGTTTTTTTCTGTGTTCCTTTCTGAAACACACGGAATGTAACTTCATGTATAAGAGGAGTTACATTCCGAATGCGCTGCTGTTTCAAAAAAATGGGACTTTGAGGCCAGCTTTATGTTTAGAAATCCTGTGCGAGACAGGCATCCAGGGTATTGGTGATAGTCTTCTGGTCAAGATGTTGCCCGATGAAGACGATTTTCTGCATACGGTCGCCGTAGGTGTCGTCCCAGTCGCGCTGTAGGTCTGGATTCCGTTGCATAAAGTTGTGTAACTCATTGGCGGGCATGGTGGCGTACCATTGTCCGGCGTTGCGAAGCGATACTTGTTTGCCAGCTTGTTCAAATACATAGCAGATGTCCGGCTCATTGCGGAACCAGCAAATGCCCTTGGCACGGATGACCCCAGCCGGCCAGTGACGGGCTACGAAATCGTCAAAGCGGCCGAGGTCCATGGGTTGACGGCGGTAGTAAACGAAGGTTCCGATGCCGTATTCTTCGGCCTCGCCCTCGTCGTGATGATGGTGATGATGCCCGTGGTGGTGTCCCTCTTCGTCCTCATCGTGATGGTGGTGGTGATGCTCGTGTTTCTCGTCGTGGTGATCATGATGCTCATGGTCTTCATGTTCGTCTTCGTCATGATGCCCCTCTATTTCTTCAATCCATCGAGCAGAAGCAGCTACTTTGTCGAAATCGAACATCCGGGTGTTGAGTAGTTGGTCGAAGTTTACGTCGCAATAGTCGCACTCGATGATTTCGGCTTTCGGCTGAATGGCATGGATGATTTCGCGTATGCGCCCCAGCTCGGCGGGCTCCACTTCGGATGCTTTGTTGAGTAGGATGATGTTGCAGAATTCGATTTGCTGTATGACGAGGTTTTCAATGTCCTCTTCTGCCAGGCCCGGGCGTAGCAGATTCTTGCCGCTGCCGAATTCGTCTTTCATACGCAGTGCATCAACCACGGTGACGATGCTGTCAATCACGGGTATGCCATCGCGCACGTATTTGGGGTCTATTGTCGGTATAGAGCAGATGGTTTGTGCAATGGGGGCGGGCTCGCAGATGCCGCTGGCCTCGATGACGATATAGTCGAAGCGCCGTTGGCGTATGATGTCGCTCAGTTGTTCTACAAGGTCCATCTTGAGCGTGCAGCAGATGCATCCGTTTTGCAATGCCACGAGGCTTTCTTCTTTCTGTCCTACAATGCCGCCACGCTCAATGAGGCCGGCATCAATGTTCACCTCTCCAATGTCGTTGACAATGACGGCAAATTTGATGCCGCGGCGGTTGTTGAGGATTCTGTTAAGCAGAGTGGTCTTTCCACTGCCCAAATAGCCAGTGAGCAGCAGTACGGGAATGGTGGGTATATTCATGTTTTTTTCCATTTTTTTTGATTCAGAATGTTGAGGAGTATTGTTCGTGTGCTGGATGATGTGAGGTTTTCCTGTTGTCTTGGTAGTATTTGTATGCGAGGTCTGCTAAACGGGATGAATCACATCCCCCTCCCAGTTTGCCAAAACTATAGATGAGATGCCCTTGGGCTAAAAGGTCCATTTGAAGTTGGCGAAAGGATTCTGACGGTCGAAGTCCTGTTGGTGTGATAGCTGCTCCATGTGGCGGATGCGGGTTAGCCCTTTCTTCCAAAGTTTGACATCGAAGTAGATGAAAACAAAGAACATTATTGATCCAACGAGTGGGTAGCCACCTAAGTTTTCGGATATCATGAGAATGGCATCGAAGGTGCCGTGTAGCAGGGTGGGGTAGAGCAGTGCTTTGAGCAGGTGTGTGCTGCGATGTGCTGGGTCAAACTTGGCCAGGGAGAAATAATATCCCATGGCTACGGCAAAGAGGAAATGCCCAGGTACGGAAACCATCGCGCGGACGATGGCTGTGCTATATGATGTCGAAAGATCGTCGGGCTGGAATATATACATTAGGTTTTCCACGCAGGCAAATCCCATGGAAAGGAATACGGCATATACGATGCCGTCAAAGTATTCGTCAAACTCCCGGCTTCGCCATATGATTAGTGAGAGCAGTATTAATTTCCACAATTCTTCGCTGAATCCCGCCACCACGAATCCGTTGTAGAGTCCGTTGCTGATGGGTGTCACTGGGGCAAAAAAGGAGAGTAGTGACTCTTGCATGGCGGCAGGCACAATACAGATGCATCCAGCTATAAAAGTGTAGAGCAGTTTTGAGAGTGGCTCCTTGTTGTTGTCTTTGCGATAGACATATCGCAGGATAAGATAAACTGGCAGTATGGCCAGAATTGTTAGTGTCAAATTCATGATATACCTATTTTTAGAGGGAGTCGGTCTGCAAGTCTTTAAGCCGGGTACTTATAGGGTGTTCGGCGGGTCTCATGTTCGTTGCTTTCCAGCGAGCAGTCCGCATGCGGCCTGTATGTCTTCGCCGCGCGAAGCACGAAGGGTGCAGGTGATGCCGTGGTTGTTCAGATAGTCTTGAAAAGAGCGGATGGCGGCAGGGGTGCTGGTGTGGTAAGGGGTTAGTGGCGAAGCATGGAATCGTATGAGGTTTACGCGGCATCGTAGCCCTTTGAGCAGTCGTACCAGTTCGGCGGCATGGGTCAGGCTGTCGTTCAGTCCGCCAAACATAGTATATTCAAAGGATATTCGGCGCTGGCCATCCCAGTTGTATTCGCGCAACATGGAAACCACGTCGGCAATAGGATACCCTTTTTCGGCAGGCATGATTTGCAATCGCTGGTCGGCAAAAGGATTGTGAAGGCTTACCGCCACATGGCAGCGGCTTTCGTCTATAAATTGTCTAAGTCGCGGAATGATGCCGACGGATGACACGGTGATGCGCTGTGGACTCCACCCCAATCCCCAGTCGGCGGTGAGAACCTGTGTGCTTCGTAGCACATTGTCATAGTTGTCCATAGGCTCGCCCATGCCCATATATACCACATTGGTGAGCTGCTGGCTTTCGGGGATGGCGAACAGTTGGTTGAGGATTTGGGCTGTGGAGAGGCTTCCGTGGTATCCTTGCCGACCTGTGACACAGAATTGGCAGTTCATCTTGCAGCCCATTTGACAGGAGACGCACAAGGTGGCACGGTCGCCATCGGGTATGAATACAGCCTCAACATACTGTGCCTCTTCGCCTATGGCGGAGGGTTCTTTGAAGAGGTACTTCTTGGTGCCATCTTTGGACACCTGGCAATCTATGGGGTAGTTGCGTTCCAGTGTGGCCATCTCGTTGAGTCGTGCCCGGACCTTGAGCGAGAGGTTGGTCATCTGGTCAAATGAGGTGGCTCGCTTGGCATACATCCAGTCGCACAGCTGACGAGCCGTGAAGCGCGGCCAGCCTTCGGCGGCGCACAGTTGCTGTAATTCCCCCAGCGTGCTACCAAAGATAGGCGTCGCCATAGTCGTAAGATTCATTGCGTATTTCCTGCTGGAACTTTGAACAGTCTAATTCTACGCCGAGCGGCACGTTGGGACGTTCAAACTCATTGCGAGGAAAGTTTAGCTTGGGGTCGCTATAGATGCTTTCCATCATGAGTCCAAAAATGGGTAGCGCCATGCTTGCCCCTTGCCCATAGGTCATATTTTGGAAGTGAATGCTGCGCACTTCGCCGCCAGTCCATACGGCTGTGGCCAGCTTGGGCGTGATGCCTACAAACCAGCAGTCGGAATTATTTTGTGTCGTCCCCGTTTTGCCAGCTATGGCGGTGGAATACTGATTCAGGTGATACTTATAGTTTAGACGTACACCGGTGCCACTCTCCACAACGCCTTTCATCAGTTGAAGCATCATGTAGGCTGTTCGGTCGCTGATGGCTTCATGCCGTTCGGGTATGAAGTGTTCGAGTTCGCGTCCCTTGCTGTCGCGGATGCTGGTGATGATAACAGGTTCCACGTATTCACCGTGGTTGGCAAATGTGGCCATGGCACCTGCCATCTCATAAACGGTGATTTCGGGCACGCCTACTGAAATTGAAGGCACGGCATCAATGGGGCTGGTTACTCCCATACGGCGGGCTATCTCTATCACTTGTTCGGGCGACCCCTGCTTCATCAGATAGGCCGAGACCCAGTTTACGGAATGTGCCAAAGCCCATTTTAGTGTCACCATCTCGTTCTGACGCTGGTCGGTGGAGTTCTTTGGGCACCAGTCGGGTTGGTTGTACACCTGAAAGCATACCTCGCTGTTGGGTACTTCGGTGCAAGGATACATGCCCAAATCCTGCAGGGCCATCGTATAGACAAAGGGTTTGAAGGTGGAACCTACCTGACGGTGGCTTCGCACATTGTCGTACTTGAAATAACGGTAGTTGATTCCTCCCACATAGGCTTTCACGTATCCTGTGCCTGGTTCAACAGACATAAGCCCAGCATTTAGGAATTTCTTGCAGTATATCAACGAGTCCCATGGCGTCATGGTGGTATCGACATAACCTTTTTTGTTCCACGCAAAGACTCGCATGGAGGTCTTCTCATTGAACACTTTGCGTATGTCGCTCTCGCTGGCTCCGGCACGGTGCATCTGATAGTATCGGTCCGACTGTTTCATGGCCTGAGTCAGCAGTTTGTCTTGCTGCTCCTTGGTGATGTCGCTAAAAGGATTGCCGCCACGACGCTTCAACTCTTTGAAGAACAATGGCTGAATCTCCTTGCTCAGATGTTCGCGAACGGCTCGTTCGGCATAAGCCTGCATCCGCGAGTTGATGGTGGTATAGATTTTCAACCCGTCGGTGTGTACGTCATAGTGGGAGCCATCAGATTTTTTGTGGTGCCGACACCAGTCTTTCATGTAGTCACGGATGTATTCTCGCAGGTATGTTGCCAAACCCTCGTTATGGCTTTGCGGCGTGTAGTTCGACACATCGATGGGTTCCGTCAGCAGTCTGTCGTATTCTTCGTCCGTAAGGTAATTGTAGTGATGCATTTGGAAGAGAACGGTGTTTCGCCTCACCAATGAATTGTCGGGATGCAGAATGGGGCTGTAGGTCGTTGGGGCTTTCAGTAGTCCCACCAGTGTGGCTGCTTCTGTGACGCTGAGATCAGAGGGATGCTTGCCAAAGAATGTGCGTGCTGCGGTCTTGATACCGTAGGCGTTGCTTCCGAAATCCACCGTGTTGAAGTACATGGCCATGATTTCCTGTTTGGAGTAATTGTGCTCCAGTTTTACGGCCACCACCCATTCTTTGAATTTTGAATATACCGTGCCCAGAGCACTCTTGTGTTCACGGGGAAATAGGTTCTTGGCAAGCTGCTGTGTGATGGTGCTGCCGCCTCCGCTGCCACGGTCGCGGCCTATCAGCGTCTTCACCAATACACGCACTAAGCTGCGTGCGTCAATGCCTGAGTGTTCGAAGAATCGCACATCTTCGGTGGCTATCAAGGCATTGATTAGGTTGGGCGATATTTCATCGTAGGTGACATTGGAACGGTTTTCGATGCCGATGAATCCCAGTACCTCTCCGTCTTCCGAAATCACTTCTGATGCTTGGTTGCTCTGGGGATTTTCCAATTGCTCAAATGAGGGCATGAATCCCAGCCATCCAGCTGACAGGAGGATGAAAAACAAGAAAATACATCCCCATAGCCCTCCGAATATACACCAGGCAATGGTAATCCTTTTTTTATTTTTTTTGTCTGACCGTCTCATCGTGCTTGATTGTGCTTTGCTTATTCGTTTGTTTTGCGAATCTTCGCATCAAGGTGTCTTTATGGTTGTGCCTGGCATGTTGGTCAATCTACACGTTCCAGCATGAAGCCAATGTCTTTGATGCCGCTAATCACGGTGTCTCTCATGCCATGGGTGACATCAATAGTGTATGTGCCTTGCTGCGGAAAGATGATGTGTTTTTTGAAATAGTAGCGGTTGTCCACGTAGCGTCCGCTCTCCCTGCCCCGCCAGCGCCCGTCAGGCAGAGCCAGAGGACATTCCAATGTGTCGGCGGCTACACCGTGGTCGGGAAACGTGGTAGTCAAGAATAAGAAGGCGTTGGCATAGGGATAGTTTCGGCATACACGCAAATCCAGGAATAAGTCGTATATGCTTTGAGTGTCTGTCACATCAATTGTAAAAGTCAGTGGTTCATCCAGAGTCCATCCATATTCATCGACAGAATGGCTTTCCGTATAGACTCGATTCTTATTGCAGGCTGTCAGCAACACGCAGCAACATAAGAATATGACCGTAAGGTATTGTCTGATGCTCATCATTTGGGGTTGGGTAGGAATGTTCTTATTCGGTAGGTCTCTGCCTATGTGGGTGACGGCCTTCTCCATTTCGGCTGTCGCGGTTGCCGTTGCGCGGCGTGTTTTGACCCTGCCGATTGCGTGGCTGCTGTTTAGCATTGTCACGAGGTGTTTGCCCGTCACGCTCATTGCGAGGACTTCGGCTGTCGCGTTGCTCTCGCTTCTCTTTCGTGTCGCGAACATCCTTAGTGTCGTATATTTCGCGGTTTTGTCGTCCTCCGTCGCGTCGGCTGCGTCCGTCGCGCCGTTGTGGCTCACGCCCCTCACGGCTCTCCCTGCTGCCGCGAGCATCTTTTCGGTCGTTGCCTGCATCGGCCAATTTGCGGAGTTCGGTCTCAAACT
>JAFVBF010000057.1 GCA_017480145.1 Bacteroidales bacterium | reverse complement strand
GAAAGCAAAAACGGCTGGGAAGACAGCGTGGCATGGTTGCGCAGTGCCGAAAAGCCATTGGAATTTATAGTCACTCGCAGCTGATTGTCGGATGCCGCCATCACATAGCGAGCCGTGTCGAAACCGACCCACTGCACACGGACCACCGACTCATAGCTACGAACCTCTGACATGGCACTGGTAAGCCATATGACGACACTGAAAATCAGTGCCCAGCCATAGGCACGATAGCGCAACAGATATTTCCGTATTTGAGCCACAGAAGCAGGTGTGCCAAACAAGACAAAGGGAAATGGCGAGAAAACAGGACAGGATTATTTTTTCTCGTCCGACTGGGCCCCGCTGCCTTGAGCACCCTTATTCGACTCCGATGCGGCCGGCTGAATCATAGATTTTTCGACCGTAAGAATCACGCCGTGAGACACCTCTACATCGACCGTGGTGTCCCCCACCTCACTCACCTTTCCATAGATGCCGCCCGAGAAAAGGACTCGGTCTCCTTTGCGCAACTGCTCGCGAAACTTGCGTTCCTCCTTGGCTTTCTTCTGCTGCGGACGCATCATGAGCCACCAGATGAGAACGAAGATGAGAATCATCCATATAAGAGAGTTTCCGCCACCGCCCTGATTCGCAGGTTCCTGAAGAAGCATAAATAATAGATTCATAAATTTTATTTGCTTTATGTGTTATTAAAACGAAATACTTTGGTTATGTCTTTGCAAGCTTTGTGGAAGGAGGGACCCTTCCAAAGAAATCTGCCTGACAGAAATGAGAATCATAGTCCTTGCACCCAACAACTGAACAAGCATCAGAACACCTGAGCCAAGATGCGAAGACGCGTCATGGCAGGCTGGGCGTTGCTATTGACCGTCACCTCCTTGACCTGCTGTCCGCTCTTGCCCGCAGAGGAAAAAGTAATAGTGACGTAGCCATCGTCGCCAGGGGCAATCTTTTGCCGAGGGTAATCGGCTACGGTACATCCACACGAGGCATCACATCCCGTGATGATGAGGTCAGCCCCACCCGTATTACGGAAATGGAAACTATATGAAACCTTTTCGTCCGACGTTAGACGTCCGAAATCGTACTGGTTGCAGTCGAACACTATGCGAGGCATCTTGAGCGTGGAATCGTAGCCAGACGCACTGTAGGGATTCTTTATCAGGCTGGCATCATGCTCCCCCGTCCTGCAACCCGACAGCATCGTAAGAGCCAAAACCGAAGAGAGCAGAAACGAACTTAAACGCCCGCAAAACCTATTTCTACGATGAATATTCATGAAAGACTAATGCTGTTTTATGTTAAGCACAACCATTTTATGACAAGCGCAACCCTACGTCACTGGACATAACGGCCGTTCTCCTCGCTCCAAAAATCGTCGACCATGTCGGGATTGAACAATCCCCGACCATTCTTCTCTATGCGGCCGGCAGCGCGAAGTTCTGTTACCAGGCGGTCCAAAATGCCATTGATAAACAACTTGCTACGCTCGGTACTAAACTCCTTGGATAGTTCGATATACTCGTCAATGGTGACCCTTTCGGGGATGGATGGGCAGTTGGTCAGCTCGGTAATGGCGAGTACCAGCAGAAGCACATCCATGACCGCCACACGTTCAAAATCCCATCCGTTGAGATGCGATTTTACCAATTCGATATTGCCATCATATTCGCCCATGGCATCTACCAGCAGCTGCAAAGCAAAATTGTAGGCTTCCATATCGCCCTCATTGCGGCTGTCGCTCATGAGGGGAAACTCCGTAGCCTCACTGAACGTGTCGTCGAAAGCGCGGAGCGTCATGAACATATACTGTGCAATCTGGTCGAAATCATCCTCCCATAGAATGCCGCGTTCATAAAACACATCGCGAAGCAAATCATCGTTCATCAGGAATTTGAACAGCACCAAGGCAAGTGCCTTGTCGGACTCGAATGTGGCCTGAGCCTCTGCGATATAGTCGGCATAAACCTTGCTGGATTTAAAAACCACGAAAAGACGTTTGAAACGATCGGCATCGTCCCATTCTACATGGTATTTCTCCATCTGTCGGCGCAGTTCGTAGTTGTCTGCCAAACGGGTCAAGAACTGATTTTCGACAAAACGCATTGAAGGATGCAATTCTTCTTCCGTTGGGCGGAACTTCGTCATTCCATCCTCTATCACCTGCCTGGCGGCGACAAGCATGGCGGGCAGAGTGGAGACTTGCCACACGGCAAGTTCGTTGAGGCGGCGAACCTGAGCCTCAAAAAGGCCACTGGCTCGGGTCACGTCATCGCCTGTGGTTTTGGCGGCATAAAAGGCCTGTAGTACTTTGGCGCGAAGGAAATGTCTGCTTAGCATATCGTTTGCTTGTTCGGGTTAGCTGATTAGTTAATGAGATTCAGATTACTATATTGACAATCTTTTTGGGGACAAAGATTACCTTCTTAGGAGCGGCCCCATTCAGCCACTTCTGCCCCTCGGGCATAGACTGTATCAGAGCCAGCGCATCCTGCTGGGTGGCAGTGGCAGGCAGGTCGATAGTGAAGCGCATCTTGCCGTTGAACGACACAGGGTAGGTAAAGGTATCCTCTACAAGGAATTGTTCATCAAACATCGGCCACGAGGCCATGCATACGCTGTCTTCATGACCGAGCGCATGCCACAGTTCCTCGGCAATATGGGGTGCAAAGGGGGCCATCAGTACCACCAAGGGCTCCAGCACCTCGCGAGCCGCACAACCTGCAGAGGTCAGCTCGTTGGTACAAACCATGAAACTTGACACAGATGTGTTGAATGAGAAGCGCTCTATATCCTCAGAAATCTTCTTGATGGTCTGATGCAGAACCTTCATCTCAGCCTTGGTGGCAGGTTGCTGCGAGAGATGGCAGCCATCCTCCTCTACGCGATACAATTTCCAGAACTTCTTGAGGAAGCGGAACACCCCTTCAATGCCGTTGGTATCCCACGGTTTGGCTTGCTCCACAGGACCGAGAAACATTTCGTACAACCGCAGCGTGTCGGCGCCATAGCGTTCCACCAAATCATCCGGATTCTGCACATTGAACATCGACTTGGACATCTTCTCCACTTCCCATCCGCACACATATTTGCCATCCTCCAGTTCAAAGCGAGCCTCGGCAAACTCGGGTCGCCATGCCTTGAACATCTCAATGTCCAGAACATCATTGTCCACGATATTGATATCGACATGGATGGGGACCGTACGTTCCTCTCGTCCCGCAATGTTCTTGGAAATAAACAGATTGTTATCCGTCTTGCTGCGATACACAAAATTGGAACGTCCCTGAATCATGCCCTGGTTGATAAGTTTCTGGAAAGGTTCTTCCTTGACGGCCAATCCTATGTCGTAGAGGAACTTGTTCCAAAAACGGGCATAGATAAGATGTCCCGTACCGTGTTCTGCTCCGCCCACATACAAATCCACATTCTGCCAATAGTTTACAGCCTGCGGGGAGAAATAAGACTCGTCGTTACGTGGGTCCATGTATCGCAGATAGTAGCCACTGGAACCGGCAAAGCCGGGCATGGTACTCAGCTCCAGAGGAAACACCGTCTCGTTATCAATCTTGGAAGTTTGCACGACGCGACAATTGGCCTCGTCCCATGCCCAGAGAGCAGCATGTCCCAGCGGAGGCTCACCTGTGGCGGTAGGTTTGAAATCGCTCACGTCCGGCAGCTGTAGGGGCAGGCACGACTCGGGAATCGTATAGGGAATATTATTTTTGTAATAGATGGGGAAAGGCTCGCCCCAGTAGCGCTGACGGCTGAAAATAGCATCGCGAAGACGATAGTTGACCGTGCGGAACCCGATTTTCATTTCAGCCACACGGTCAATGACGGCCTTCATGGCATCTTTGACCTTCATACCGGTGACAAAGCCACTGTTCACGCATATACCCGACTTGCTGTCCAGGCTCTCGGTCCAAGAGGCCGGATCGCTGACTTCGTCTGCCGAAGGAGCCACTACCTGACGAATGGGAAGTCCAAAATGGCGGGCAAAGGCGAAGTCGCGACTGTCGTGTGCCGGCACGGCCATGATGGCACCAGTGCCATAGCCCGAAAGGACATAGTCGCTGACATAGATGGGGATTCTCTCCTGAGTGAGCGGATTGACCGCATAGGCCCCCGTAAAGACACCGCTCACCTTCTTCACCTCGGCCTGCCGTTCGCGTTCGGAACGGTTCTTTGCCCAGGTAACGTACTGCATCACCTCGTCACGCTGGCTGTCGCTGACGATATGCTCTATCATCTCGTGCTCGGGGCAGAGCACCATGAATGTCACGCCAAAAATAGTATCTGGACGGGTGGTGAAAATCTCGAAAGTCTGCCCCGACGGGCTGTCGGCCACGGGGAACCAAACTGCTGCGCCCTCGCTGCGACCAATCCAGTTGCGTTGGATTTCCTTGAGGCTCTCTGTCCAATCCACAGAGTCTAATCCGTCCACCAGTCGCTGTGCATAGGCCGTGATACGGAGGGACCACTGACGCATCAGTTTGCGCTCCACGGGATAGCCACCACGCACAGAAAGTCCGTTCACAACCTCGTCGTTGGCAAGCACCGTGCCCAACTGAGGGCACCAATTGACCGGGATGTCGGCCAGATAGGCCAGACGATAGTTCATGAGATACAACTGTCTCTCTTCCTCAGACATCGAAGCCCAAGGCTTAGACAATCCTTCGGAGTGTTCGCCACACTCTATTTTTTGCACCAGTTCGGCAATAGGGCGAGCCTTGTCGAGGGCCTTGTCATAATAGTGGTGAAACAGTTGGATAAACGTCCACTGCGTCCATTTGTAATAATGCGGGTCGCAGGTGCGAACCTCGCGGTCCCAATCGAAGCTAAAGCCAATCTTGTCCAATTGCTCGCGATAGCGGGCGATGTTCACCTCTGTAGTCTTGGCGGGATGCTGCCCCGTCTGGATGGCGTACTGCTCGGCAGGCAATCCATAGGCATCATACCCCATAGGGTGCAGCACATTGTAGCCTCGCAGGCGCTTGTAGCGGGCGAAGATGTCGCTTGCGATGTAGCCCAGCGGATGGCCCACATGCAGACCCGCTCCCGATGGATAGGGGAACATGTCCAACACATAATAATGAGGCTTCTCGCACTCGTTTTTGACATGATAGATGCCCTGTTCGCGCCAATAAGACTGCCATTTCGGCTCAATCTCACGAAATGTATAATCCATTATTCAATAGAATGTTATCTTTTTATGTTCTTTGCACGTAAACTGCAAAGATAAGATTTTTTTCATTATGCCATGTCATTTCGACCTATGTCGGCATTGCTTCCAGGAAGCAAATTACCCTACCCCATGAAGGCCTCTCGAAAAAAGGGTAAAAACACCCTTAATACACGTCATCTTCATCTTATAGAATGTATGTATTTTTGCATTTGGGAAATCTTTGCCGAACCACCTCCAGCAGGCAATCAATCCACTTATTATCATACACATAAGACAAAAATATGCAGGAAATAGCGTTCAAAAGCGTACAGCAATTCAACGACCACTACGGCATAGAGACCTTGCACCCATTGGTGAGCGTAGCACGGTATGACAGAGAAGAATACCGCCGTTCTGACGAAGAGGCCATGATAGACTACGGAGTCTATGCCCTTTTTCTCAAAGAGAACAAGGGCTGTGTGTTAAACTACGGTCTCACGCCCTATGACTTTGACGAAATGACTGTGACCAGTTTTGCCCCTGGACAGAAAGTACACGTAATACCCAATCCCAAGGTACTCTATCCCAAATGGACCGCATTGGTATTCCATCCAGACTTTCTGTCAAGAACCAGCCTGGGAAGACAGATGTCGCGCTACGGATTTTTCTCCTACACCAGCAACGAGGCCCTGCACCTCTCGGCCGCAGAGGTTGAGATTTTCCGAAGCATAATCGGCATGATAGGACAAGAGCTGCACCATGCCATAGACAAACACACACACGAACTCATCGTCTCCAACATAGAGCTGCTTCTCAACTACTGCCTGAGATTCTACGAACGGCAGTTCATTACCCGAGAAGAAATAAACCACTCCGTAGTGAAGAAATTTGAAAGGCTTCTGAACGAATACCTACAACATAAGGCAGAGGCAGAAGGAGTCCCCACGGTGGCTTATTTTGCCGAGCAATGCCATCTATCGCCAGCCTATTTTGGAGAACTGGTCAAGACAGAGACAGACATCACGGCGCAAGAATTCATTGCCGACCGAATGGTTTCGACGGCATTGGAGCTGCTCAACGACGACCGACTAAGTATCGGGAATGTGGGCGAGCGCCTCGGATTTCAATACCCGCAGCATTTCGTGCGTTTTTTCAAACGCCATACGGGGAAAACACCAAGCCAATACCGCATGGCCTAAACACAAAACAAATCCTCAATATTTTATGAGACATTATTTTCACACAGTCATCCTGCTGTCTATCGGGGTGATGGCAGGTGCCACCATCACGGCACAAGAAGACAGTTTACGCACAACGCAGATGAAAGAAGTCGTCGTCACCGGCAGTCGCGAAGCCTCTGATTTACGACAACTGCCCATGACGGTGAGCGTGGTGGGGCGAGAGCGACTCACAGAACAGAATAGAGCCAGTTTGCTACCCACATTGATGGAGCAAGTGCCCGGGCTGATGCTGACCAGTCGAGGCATGATGGGCTACGGGGTGAGTACCGGAGCCTCCGGCGGGCTCTCCCTTCGCGGACTTTCGTCAAGCAACGGACAGATGCTGGTGCTCATTGACGGACATCCACAATATAACGGTCTGTACGGACACTCCATCGCCGACAGTTATCAGACCTTGATGGCAGAACGCGTAGAGGTGGTGAGAGGGCCTGCGTCGCTGCTGTATGGCAGCAATGCCATGGGGGGCGTACTGAACATTGTCACCCGACAGATGGAGCACGATGGCGTACTGTTCTCAGGCAATTTCGGCATTGGAAGCCATGGCACCGTGCAGGACGAACTATCGGTGCAGGTTAGAAAGGGCAGATGGAACGCCACCATGGCCGCTCAATATGGACAAAGCGACAACCACCGCAAAAACATGGGTTTTGAACAATACGGGGGCTATGCGAAACTGGGCTACCAGATATCTCAGCACTGGGAGGCCTATGCAGACCTCGACCTCACCCATTTCGATGCATCCAATCCCGGAAAGACAAGCGAACCCAAGTTGGAAAACGACCAAAGCATCACCCGCGGGGCTGCCTCGCTGTCCATTAGCAACCACTATGCACATGCCAGCGGCTCGCTGAGCATTTATGACAATTTCGGACGCCACGAGATTAACGACGGTTACAATGCCGTAGGAGGAACGCCTCAGACCGATTTGTTTGAGTCAAAAGATGCCGTGGCAGGCATCTCCGCGTTTGAAAACCTGAACCTCTGGGAAGGCGGGCATGTGACGGTTGGGTTTGACTATCAAAACATCTATGGACACGCATGGTATGAAGACCGCATCACTGGAGCCATCGTCACCACCAGCCGCCGAATGATGCAGAGTGCCAACGAACGGAACCATGAGGTGGCAGGCTATGTAGATGCACGACAGGATGTGACCCGATGGCTAACCATTGATGCCGGCGTGCGCTATGACCACCACTCTGTAGCCGGTGGCGAATGGGTGCCGCAGGCAGGCATGGTGGTGCGTCCCACAGAGACTGGAGAACTGAAACTGATGGCCGGCAAAGGATTCCGCAACCCAACCATGAAGGATATGTACCTCTATGGAACTGCCAACCACGACTCTCTACATGCCGAAAGGCTATGGAATTACGAACTATCGTGGCATCAGATGCTACTGGAAGGCAGAGTCTCCTACGGCATCAATCTCTTCATGACAAAAGGGAGCAACATGATAGCCACAGTGGCTGGCACCAACATCAACACTAGTGAATTTGACAACATGGGCATCGAAGCAGAACTGGCCTGGAGAATCAACAGCCATTGGCAACTCAACACAAATCACAGTTATCTGCACATGGAGACCCCGGTCGTAGCCACCCCGGTCTATAAAGGCTATGTCGGCGTGCAATGCAATTATGGACGCTGGACCGCCATGACAGGGCTACAGCCCGTGGCAGACCTATATACCGCTGTTGGCAACAACGAGAAGAAAGAAACCTTCGGCCTGCTCAATGCCATGATAAGCTACCAAGTGGCAGACTTTGCCTCGATATGGCTGCGATGCGAAAACCTGCTGAATCAGAAATACGAAATCAATGAAGGCTATCCGATGCCAGGTGCAACCCTTATGCTCGGACTATCTCTGCGGAATTAAAGCAACCGCCAACATCCAAAACTTACGACCACCCTTTTTAAGAATCAATATCAATCATTAATCATCATGAAAAAATTATTTTTAAGCCTTGCCGTAGCAGCATTAACCCTATCGGCCTGCTCGGGCAAGAAACAGGAATCTGCAAAGCAGACAAATGACAGCGAACAGCCCATCGTATATGTAACCAGGGAAATCACGCCCCAGTCATTAGTCAAAATATACAATGCCTTAGGGCGCAAGGCCGAGGGGCGCGTGGCCGTGAAGATTTCTACAGGAGAATCGGAAAAGACAGGGTATCTGCGTCCCGACTTCATCAAACCCTTGCTTGACGAAGTGAGCGGCACCATCGTGGAGTGCAACACGGCTTATCATGGGGCACGGTTCTATACCGAAGACCACTGGAATGCCATTAAAGAACGCGGATTCATGGATATTGCCAACGTGGACATCATGGATGCCGATGGCGATATGCGCATCCCGGTGAAGGATACCACCCACATCAAATACAATCTCGTGGGTACTCACATGCAGGATTATGACTTTATGATTAACCTTGCCCACTACAAAGGTCACCAAATGGGTGGTTTTGGCGGCGTACTGAAGAATGCCTCTATTGGTGTGGCCAGCCGCAGCGGCAAAGCCTACATTCATTCAGCTGGCTACACAGAAGACCCCGACGAATGCTGGAACCACGTAGACAACCAGGATGGTTTTGTTGAGAGTATGGCAGCAGCAGCCCAGGCCGTGCACGACTATTTCGGCAACGGAGAGCGCATTCTGTATATCGCCGTGATGAACAAGATGTCCATCGATTGCGACTGCAACGGCAATCCCCACGAGCCTCTGATTGCAGACTATGGCATCATCGCATCCCTCGACCCAGTGGCCGTTGACCAAGCGGCCTTCGACATTGTGAGCAAGATACACAACGACGAACACAACAACACAAAGCCTCTGCTGGAGCGCATTGAAAAGCAGCACGGCACACATATTATGGAATGGGGAGAGAAAATCGGACTGGGAAGCAGGAGCTACAAAATGGTCAATATAGACTAAATAGGACTGATCATGGGGCAGAAAGTCCTTCTGTCCCCATGATCTGCACCCATAGGGACAGCCAAGAATAACGATTGATGCTATACATTCAAAAACATCCCGCATGAAACGAATCATCATCCTGACACTTATTCTTCTTTCCATGAACACAACACTAAACTCACAATCCCTCAACGAACGCCAACGGAATTTGGGCGTCATAGCGTGTCTGGAGGCACAAGGCGACCTTACACGCCTATCGACGGCTCTGCACCAGGCATTGGACAACGGCATAACCGTGAACGAAATCAAAGAAGCCTTCTCACAACTCTATGCCTATGCAGGATTCCCTCGCTCACTGAATGCCCTCGGCATACTGAGCAAAGTCATTGACGAAAGAAAGGCGCAAGGGCTGACCGTGAACGAGGGCAAGCCATGGACCCGTCCTGCCATATGGGACGATGCCCGGCAGGCAGAAAGCAAAGGGACCGAAATACAGACACAGCTATCTGGAAGAGCTTTTAATTTTGACTTCTGCCCACAAAACGACCATTATCTAAAAGCCCATCTCTTTGGGGATATTTTTGCTGGCGACCAACTTTCCGCCGCCGACCGTGAAATCGTCACCGTAGCAGCCCTATCAGGCATGAAAGGCGTTGAGCCACAGCTCATCTCACACAAACGGGGTGCCGTCAATATGGGCAATAGCCCCGAAGCCATAGAAGAACTGTGCCGATACCTAAGCGAGCAAGGGCTGTCGCAAGTAGATGCTGCCGCTGATGCCCAGGCCGGCAGTTGGCCGCAAGGCAGTGCTAATACTGCTTTTGCTCAATATTTCATCGGCAACAGCTACGTTGCCCCCATACAAGCAGCGAATATTGAAGCCGGAGAAAAGAGCGTACTGCCATTTGTCAATGTAACCTTTGAACCAGGCTGCCGAAACAACTGGCACATACATCATGGCGCACATCAAATCCTCATCTGTGTAAGCGGACGCGGGTGGTATCAAGAATGGGGGAAAGCCCCCATCGCCCTGTCTCCTGGCATGATTATAGACATCCCTGAAGGGGCCAAGCATTGGCATGGGGCTCAGAAAGACTCATGGTTTCAGCATGTAACAGCTCACGTAGAAAGCGAAAAATCATCAAGCACAGAGTGGCTTGAGCCAGTGACAGACGATGTGTACAACAAGTTGCAATGAGACATTAGAAAGCACTCATTCGCTATAAATCACCCATAGAAAAACAAGGGGCCCAACATTGGGTCCCTTGTTTTTCTATTTAGGCTATTGCTCAAAAAGACAACTGAACAGAAAAAATCTGCCAGAATTACCAACGCTCATAGTGAACATTGCTCGCATTCCATTTGTCCTTAGGCTGCGTGGTGCCATCATGATGTCCTACGGGGACAACACAATAGGGAACCACCTCTGACGGCAGGCCCAACTCACGCTTGACAGATTCCATACGATCTGCATAGGGATAGCAGGCCGTCCATACAGCCCCCAGACCGTATGCCTCAGCAGCCAGAAGAAGATTCTGCGTACAAGCCCCCATATCGTCTCTCCAGATAGGATCTGGAACGCGTTCGCCAGTCGTGCTGCCACGCTTCACCATGGTGGTGTCGGCACATAAGACAAAAACAACACCTGCCTGCATGAATTTCTCCATATTCATATTGTTTTGAAAGATGGCATCAAAGTTGCTCTTATCTTTTAAAACAACGAATTTCCAAGGACGCACATCCATTCCCGACGGTGCAGACATAGCAGCGCGTAGCAGCGTCTGAATCGTGTCATCACCAATGGTTTGATCAGTGTAGGAACGGACGCTCTTACGGTTGAGAATATTTTCCATGACTACCGCAGCATTGTCTGACTGATTTGTCTGACACTCTTGTTTGCAATTGCAGGCTGACAAGGATAAAAGTGCAGCCACACCCAACATTAAAGATAGTTTTTTCATAACTAATTAATTAAATAAAATTATACAAAATAAATACTCCTTACCAATCCTGACAAAGCAACAAACGATTCATTACAAAGCCAGTCGCTCCATAACCATACCTATCATGGACCTCATTTCAGCATGGTAGTCATTCAGAAACGAACCTGCCAAACGGTTGGCAATAACCAAACATACCGTCAATGCTTGATGCCCCATAAGCTGGGACATGCCATATATGGCAGAAGTCTCCATCTCTAAATTGCAGACATTGTAGCCTTGCCATTGAAAAGAGGACAATCGCTCGGTCAAATCGGATATGCGCGGACGGACACAGACATCACGCCCCTGCGGTCCATAGAAGCCCGGAGCCGTAACAGTGATGCCCTGACGCAGGTCATGAGCCACACATTCCAGCAATGATTCGCCACAATGGGCAGCATAGGGATAGGCCATTTCGGATGCCAGCCTCACATGCTGAGCGAAAGATTCTGCCACCGCATTTTCCAAGACAGAAGCGTCGTGCTGATAGTAATGCAGCAAGCCATCTAACCCAATGGCATAACGACTTGCCACAAAAGTACCTGCAGGCAAATCGGGCTGCAACCCACCACACGTGCCCAGACGAACCAGCCTCAATTGACGATGATTGCCCAACCGTTCGCCCGTATGCAAGTCAAGATTGGCAGCTGCATCAAGTTCGGTCATCACGATGTCTATATTATCACACCCCATACCGGTGGAGAGTGCCGTGAAACGGACCCCATGATACAAACCTGTGAGCGAATGAAGTTCACGGTTGCAAGCCTCATGCTCCACCGTGTCGAAAACAGATTTGAACATATCCACCCGCCCTGGATCACCCACCAGCAGCACATTGTCTGCCAGTGTGTCATGAGTCAAATGCAGATGATAGACACTGCCGTCTGACGCCAGCACAAGTTCGCTATCCTTCTTCATAATCAACAGCTATTTGATAATATCAAATCCCAGATAAGGACGAAGGCATTCAGGCATAACAATACCCGATTCGGTCTGATTATTTTCAAGCAGGGCAGCCACAATGCGAGGCAAGGCAAGCGCACTGCCATTGAGCGTATGGGCCAGACGCATCTTGCCTTCTGAATCCTTGAAACGAAGTTTCATCCGGTTGGCCTGGAATGTCTCAAAATTGGACACCGAACTCACTTCAAGCCATTTCTGCTGAGCAGCACTCCACACCTCGAAGTCAAACGTCATTGCAGAAGTAAAACTGATGTCGCCTCCGCAAAGTTTGAGGATATGGTAGGGCAATCCCAATTTGTCTAATAGGCCACCGACGTGCTTTTTCATTTCCTCCAGCATATCATACGACCTATCAGGATGCTCAATAACTACTATTTCCACCTTACTAAATTCATGCAGACGGTTCAATCCGCGGACATCCTTGCCATAACTGCCCGCCTCACGACGGAAACACTCGGAATAGCCCACATGCTTAATGGGAAACTGTTCCTGAGAGACAATAGAACCACGGTAGATGTTCGTAATAGGCACTTCGGCCGTGGGAATCATATAGAATCCATCCAATGGTATGGCATACATCTGACCCTCTTTGTCAGGCAACTGCCCCGTGCCAAGCCCGCTGGCCTCATTGACCATGAGCGGTGGCTGAATCTCAACATAACCGGCAGTGGCAGCCTCGTTGAGAAAGAAATTAATAAGCGCACGCTGCAAACGTGCTCCCTTCCCTTTATAGACAGGGAAACCAGCACCAGTAATCTTGTTGCCAAGTTCAAAATCCACCAAATCATATTTGGCACAAAGGTCCCAGTGCGGCAAAGCCCCTGCGGGCAAATTCGGCTTGCTGCCATACTCTGCCACGACCACATTGTCTGCCTCATTTCTTCCCTTGGGGACACTGATATGAGGCGCATTGGGCAACGAGATAAGTTTTGCATTGAGAGTCTCTTCTATCTGGGCAGCTTTATCGGAAAGCGTCTTTTCCTCTGCCTTAAGTTCCGCAGTACGAAGTTTCACCTGTTCGGCTTCGTCCCGCTTGCCCTCCTTCATCAACAAGCCAATTTGTTTGTCTATGGATTTTTGCT
>JAFVBF010000003.1 GCA_017480145.1 Bacteroidales bacterium | reverse complement strand
TACCGACGCAACCGCAACACGATAGAAGCGCTGGACCATGCTGGCTTCAACGTGCTGACAGCCGAGGAGGTGGCCGACGGCAAGTGCGACCCATGGAGTTACGAGAAGGCGGTGGTGACCTTTGCAGCCAGCGAACTGCCTCGCGGTGGCGGTGGCGCCCGTTGCATGACCTGCCCCATCTCTCGCGACGACACCTCGTGGGACTAACCTTTCAATTTCGTTAACCATTCTACATCTAAATAATAAATGAAACAATACCGACTCGTCAACAACATTCTCGGCTGGGTCATCGGCCTGGTAGCCTGCCTGGTCTACATCCTGACCGCCGAGGCCACCGCCAGCTGGTGGGATTGTGGAGAATTCATCGCAACGGCACAGAAACTCGAAGTGGGACACCCTCCGGGAGCCCCCACCTTTCAGCTCATCGGACGCCTCTTCAGCATGTTCAGCTCGCCCGAACAGTCCGCCCACGCCATCAACATCATGTCGGCGCTCTGCTCCGGAGTTGGCATCATGTTCCTCTTCTGGACCATTACGCTGCTGGGCAAAAAACTGCTGAAAGGCGAACCTTCGCTGAAAGACGCACGCACATGGGCTGTGTTTGCCGCCGCAGTGGTTGGCTCGTTGGCCTACACCTTCAGCGACACCTATTGGTTCTCCGCCGTGGAAGGCGAGGTGTATGCCATGTCGTCGTTTTTCACAGCCGTCGTCTTTTGGGCCATTTTGAAATGGGAAGAACAGGCCGACGACCCGCACTCGTTGCGTTGGCTTATTCTCATCTGCTTCTTGGTCGGACTGGCCATCGGCGTCCATCTGCTGAACCTCCTGACCATTCCCGCCATCGTTTACGTGGTCTACTTCAAGAAGTGGCCCAAAACCACTTGGAAAGGATTTATCCTGAGTGGACTGCTCTCGGTGGTTCTGTTGGCCATCGTGCTGTGGGGTATCATACCTGGCATCGTCAATGTTGACTCGGCTATCGACGTGTTCTTCGTCAACAAACTTCACCTGCCTTTCAACAGCGGCACCATCTTCTTCTTTGTCCTGCTGGCTGCCGCCATTGCTTGGGGCCTTTGGTACACACGAAAGAAAAACCAACCCATCATCAATGCCTCCATACTGGGCTTGCTGATGCTCATCATCGGCTACACCACCTTCTTCATGCTGGTCATCCGGGCCAACACCAACACGCCGCTGAACGAAAACTGCCCGCGCGACGGAGTGGCACTACGCGCCTATCTGGGCCGCGAACAGTACGGCCAAACGCCGCTGCTCTATGGACAATACTACACGGCAGGCAACCCCATCGAGGTGAAGCAAGGCTACGCAAAATATGTGCGTGGCACCGACTCGCAGGGACGTGACCGCTACATCGCCAAGAGTTATGCCTCCAACTACGTCTACCGCGAAAAACACTGCGGCCCGTTCCCCCGCATGTGGAGCAACGACGGAAGCCGACAGCATCCCCAGTTCTACAGATATTGGACGGGTGAACCGCCTCGGGGCGAAAAGCCAACCATGTCCCAGAACCTGAAGTTCTTCAACCGCTACCAGTGCGGATTCATGTATTGGCGTTACTTTATGTGGAATTTTGCCGGTCGGCAGAACGACATACAAGGACACTACTTCAACAACGACGGAACCCGCGACTACCTGCACGGCAACTGGATAAGCGGCATCAAGTTCATAGACCAGATGCGACTGGGGCCACAGGACAACCTGCCCGACCACATGAAGAACAACAAGGCTCGCAACACCTACTTCATGCTGCCGCTCTTGCTGGGTCTGCTGGGGCTTTTGTACCACTGCCTGCGTAACAAGAAGGATGTCTTCATTGTCTTCATCATGTTCTTCATGACAGGATTGGCCATCGAAATCTACCTCAACATGCCACCACGCCAGCCACGCGAACGAGACTACGCCTTTGTGGGTTCGTTCTACTTCTTTGCCATCTGGATTGGACTTGGCATCATGGGCCTGGCCGATTGGATTACAAAACTGACCAAGAAAGAGGAGTTCTACAAAGTGGTGCTGCCCGTGGTCTTCGTGGTCTGCCTGCTGGCTGTGCCGGTACGCATGGCCTCGCAGAACTGGGACGACCACGATCGGTCGCAGAAAACGGCCGCACGAGACTTCGCAAAGAACTATCTGAACGGCGTCCGTCCCAACAGCATACTGGTCACCTTCGGCGACAACGACACTTTCCCGCTTTGGTACGCACAAGAGGTGGAAGGCGTTCGCACCGATGTCCGTATTCTGAACTACACCCTGGCCGGCATGCACTGGTACATAGAGCAATTGTACAACAAACTCTACGACAGCGACCCGTTGCCTTTGACCTTACCCTACGACTTCTACGGCCTGGGAGAAGACCAAGTGTTCATCATCGACCGTACCGACGAATATCTGGAAGTGTCGTCGGTCCTGGCCATGCTGAGAGACCGTCCCGATGAGTTCACCGTCAGAGCACAAAACGGCGACCCCATCCACTATCTTCCCACACGAAACTTTAAGGTAACTATCGACGTAGACAAGTTGGTAAGCCTTGGTGTCATTCCTGAGGAGTTACGCGACCGGGTGAATCCCGAGGTGCGTTTCTCGCTGAATCTGGATAAAGGACGGGAGATGTTGCTTCGCCACGAACTCATGATGCTTGACCTCATTGGTACAAACCGCTTCGAACGCGACATCACGCTTATGAGTGCCGGCTACATCAGCAAAGTGTTCTCGATACACAACACCCATTCGATAGGCGAAGGCATGCTGTTCAAATTGCTGCCCTACCCGGCACAGCAGAACTTCACCGACGAAACCTGCGACTTCTTCCTCCACGGTGTGCGAAACGCCGACGGCTCCCGTACTCCGTTGGAATGGGGAAATCTGAACAGCGACATCTATATTGATCCCGTGAGCGAAAACATGTCGCTGGTGCAACGCCAGACCATGGGCTTGGTTGCAGAAGAACAGCTGAGGAAAGGCGACACAGCGTCGGCACAGGAATTGCTGAAACAGGTCGACTATTTCTTCCCCTCCTACAATTTCCCCCGTGAAAAGTACAGCATGCAGTTCATCCCCATCTACATCGCAGCCAAGCAAGAGGACAAGGCCCGCGAGCTGTGGCAGGATGTGCTGGAATACTACCGCCAGGATTTGAACTACGTGGCCCAGTACTACAATTCCAAGAACCGACAGTATGTAGCCGGGGTGCGTGCTCAAATCACAGAGGATGCCCAGATCCTGTACACTTTGAGTATCTATGCCGAACGTGACCTGCACGATACGGTGCTGAAACAGCAAGCGCTGGCGGCCCTTGGCGAATACAGCCGACTGCTCTACCAGCAACAATAAACATCAGTTCACGAGGCCGAGACGAGTGTCTCGGCCTCATGAATTAAAACAGCGAGGGGCTGCTTCTTTCTCAAGAAGCAGCCCCTCGCCTATTGTGTTGGCTTATGACAAGATGGACGCACCGAATCCCGGATGTCCCCCGTCACTACAATTCCTGCTGGGCTCGTCGATAGTCCTCTGGAATACCAATATCAATAAAATAGCCGTCACTCTCCATCCCGTAAAACCGGCGTTTGTCCACAAACGCCTGCATCACATCGCGCTCAAAGGAGAAAGCGGAGCCAGGCTGGAAGTCGTCAAAGAGGCTACGACAAAGACAATAGATGCCGCCGTTGATAAGCCCGGGAGCCGACACGGCCGACTTTTCAGCAAATCGTACGATGCGACCGTCGCCGTCCATTTCTACACGGCCGTAACGAGAAGCATCGGAGACAGAACGCAACATAACGGATAACTCCGCCTGGCGTCTTTCATGACTATCCGCCAGCGCTAACAGGTCGGCACGAAACAAGGTGTCTCCATTTACAACCGTCACGACATCTTCTTTGCACTGTTGAAGCGCCCACAACATCCCACCACCTGTGCCCAAAGGCACCTCCTCCACGGCATAGGAAAGCTCGAGGCCAGCATAGTTCTCGCCCAAAGCCGACTCAATCTTCTCATGCATGTACCCTGTCGAAAGGACAACATGACGAAAACCTGCCGAGGCCAAGTAGTCCAACACGTAGCAGACAAACGGTGTGCCGCGAACCGGAGCCAAAGGCTTGGGCACATCACTGACCTCACTGCGCAAGCGTGTGCCGAAACCTCCAGCCAGAACAATAGCTTCACGCATCACAGCCGATTTTTCCCAAAGAGTTCTGTCTCCACAAGCTCGCAAATAATATGTCCTATCAAGATGTGGCTTTCTTGAATACGTGGCGTATCGGAACTTGGCACATTGAGCAATACGTCACTCAACGAAGCCATCTCGCCTCCACCGCGCCCGGTAAGCGCTATCGTACGTATATTCATTTCCTTTGCCACAGAGAAAGCCAAGACAATGTTCTGCGAATTTCCAGAAGTACTGATGCCGACAAGGACATCTCCAGCCTTGCCGGTTCCTCGCAGCAGGCGAGAGAAAATGTGCTCATAGCCGTAGTCGTTACCCACAGCCGTGAGATACGAACTGTTGCAATGCAGAGCCTCCGCGTTCAGTGGAGGCCTATCGAAATAAAATCGGCCAGAAAGTTCGGCTGCCAAGTGTTGTGCGTCAGCGGCACTGCCGCCATTTCCACAGAAATGCACCTTCCCGTCCGACCGCAACGTGTCGACCATGAACGAAGCCGCCTTTCTTATTTTTTCATGGAAGAGCGTATCGGTCAACAACAGCTGCTTTACATCAATACTTTCTCCGATGCACGCTGCAATTCGGGCCGTCATATCTTCTAACATAATGTTGTCTCTTATATTTATAGTTTGTATTGTTATGGTGTGTCTCGCGTCACAGAACCATCTGTCCTCAATAGCGCCACGTCTTCAACCCTTCGGAAGCAAATTCGTAACGGAAGACAGAACCGCCAAACTGGCGCAAAGCTTCCGCTACGGCATAACGTGTGTTGCCGGGGCAGTAGAAAAACATGAATCCACCTCCGCCAGCACCAGAAATCTTACCCCCTAAAGCGCCGGCACGCTTCGCCGTATCGTATATACTGTCGATTCGGGGATTCGATATGCTCTTTGCCATCTGTTTTTTGTTCTGCCAACCAAAGTCCAATATCTCACCAATTCGATCGATTTCTCCTTTCAACAAAGCCTCCTTCATCTGCGACGCCTGCTCTTTGAGCCGATGCATCGAGGCTATGCTCTCTTCCCGATGCGCCTGCACGTTTTGCTGCTGCTCGCGAATAATGTTAGCACTGACATGACTCGTGTCGGTATAATATAACAGCAGATTGTGGCAAAGTTCGTCTTGGCAGCGCTGACGGACACGAAGCGGGTTCACGATGACGTTCTCGGACCGAAACTCCATGTAGTTGAAGCCGCCAAAGGTTGCAGCATACTGATCCTGCTTGCCTCCGGCCAGTCCCAGATCGATTCGCTCTATTTCATAAGCCAATTTTGCAATGTCATATTCACCCAAAGGCAACTTCAACCATTCCACATAAGCGCCCAAAATGGAGACCACTAACGTAGACGAAGTCCCCATGCCGCTGCCTGCCGGCACATCCACGTAGGAGGCAATACGGAGCGAGAGAGGATGGCCAACAAACTGACGAACCACGCGGTTGTAGACACCTTTATGCAGGATGAAATAGCCGTTCGTATTCACCTCTTCAGCATTGGAATAGACCTCTTGCAACCCTTTGTCGGGCGCTTCAAACACGACCTTTCCGTCGTCAGTAGGTTCTATGGATGTGTAGGCAAACATGTCTACCGTGGCGTTCAATATCGCTCCACCATAGATATCACAATACGGGGAAACATCGGTGCCTCCTCCGGCTAACCCCAAACGGAGCGGAGCTTTGCTTCTAATGATCATCTCTCGTCGGTAAGTTGCTTGATGGCGTCTGTCATGGAACGCCAACTATATTTCTTTTTTTCTTCTCTCACCCCCTCAGCCATGCTGGCAAATCTGTCATGAGTAAAAAAATCGGCTATGGCCTCAGCTATGGTCTTCACCTCCGGAGCCACAACGTAACCCACCCGTCCCTCAGGGACCATCTCGGGAAGCCCACCCACTCGAGTCACCAACATCGGTCGCTCGAAATGGTAAGCAATTTGCGTCACACCACTCTGCGTAGCCGATTTGTAGGGTTGTGCAACCAAATCGGAAGCACAAAAATAGTCACGAACACGACTATCTGGAATGAATTCTGTACGCAGTATCACCCGATTCTCCAATCCCAACGAAGCTATGATATCGAGATAAGGTTGCGCTTCTCCATAGAATTCGCCAGCCACCAGAAGACGTACATCGTTCAGCTCCGCCACCTGCGACTCCGCGAAAGCTCGCAGCAACAGATCTAAACCTTTGTAGCTTCGAATGAACCCAAAGAAAAGTACATAGCGCATGTCGGGAGCCAGCCCCAAAGCTTGTTTCGCTTCTGAAGCTGGCCGGATGTCGCCATAGTGGTCGTACAGCGGATGAGGACAGAACAGGCGCGGTTTGGATGTCGTAAACGTTTCCAAATCGGACAACACGCTTCGCGACATAGCCACAAAACACGCTGTAGACTTCACAAAATAGCGCGAGAACAGTCGGTCGCCTATCCGATGCTCGTGTGGAATGACATTATCCAAGATGGCAACGACGTGTGTTTTGCCATTTCGGCGCACAATGCGTTCTATGGTTCCCAAGCAGGGAGCCATGAAAGGCAACCAATACTTTGTCAGCAGGACATCCGGTTTTTTCCGACGTATCTCACGACCTACTTTTACCCAATTCAACGGATTACACGAGTTTACTTTTCGCAGAATCTTTAGTCCTTTTGGGGCAGGCTCTGTGCTGTACTGCGTCTTGCCAGGAAAGAGAAACGAAGGGTACTGCACAGTGAAAGTGTATATTTCCACGTCGTGTCCCTGCTGCTGATACTCAACAGCCAACCGTTCGTTGAAGGCAGACAAACCGCCACGGTAGGGATAAGCTGTGCCGACAATGACTACTTTCATATCGCGTTCTGTGTATCGTTTTCGATGCTCCGTAACTCAAATTGAGTGCGGAAACAAGATGCAAAAATACACAAAAAAAGGAGGGGAAAGCATAATAAAAAGATTTCTTCGCTGTTTTAGAATCAAATCAAAAAACAATCATGAAACGATTTCTGCTCGTAATTTCAGCACTCACAATGCTCTGCTGCCAGCCAAACCACGAACCGGCACAGGCTCAGCCCACGCAAGAAAGCACCCAAACAGCCATAGCACAAGCCACCATCGTACAGACCGACTTCACTCAAGTAGCCGCACAAACCATCAATGCTGTGGTCCATATCAAGACCACCATGACCAAAATGACTCCCCTTTACGAGTCCTTCTTCGGATTTATCATCGAGCGAGGGATGCAAAAACAGCAATATTCTGCATTTGGCTCGGGCGTCATCATCAGTCACGACGGCTATATCATCACCAACAACCACGTAGTACAAGATGCCGAAAGCATCATGGTCACGTTAAACGACAATCGTGTGCTTCCTGCAACAATTGTCGGCTTGGATGCTGCCACAGACTTGGCTGTCATCAAAGTGGAGGCAGAGGGACTGACCACCATTCCTTTCGGAAACTCCGACCTGGTTCAGGTGGGTGAGCCCGTGTTGGCCATTGGCAATCCGTTCAACCTGACCTCAACCGTGACGGCTGGAATCATCAGCGCGAAAGCTCGCAATCTCAATATCCTTTCCAATTCTGACGTCGAAACCCCTATCCAATCGTTCCTGCAAACGGACGCAGCCGTAAACAGCGGCAATAGTGGAGGGGCACTGGTCAATGCCCGGGGAGAACTGATAGGCGTCATCGCAGCCATTGCCTCCGGTACCGGTAACTATATTGGCTACTCTTTTGCCATTCCAGCTTCCATTGCAATAAAAGTCTACAACGACCTGGTTCGATACGGTCTGGTACAACGTGGATATTTAGGCGTAGAGGTATCGGAAGTCACGCCCGAACTCATGCGTCGGGTTGGCTTGGAGAACAGCGATGGCCTGTTCTTGGCACATGTCTTCCCGCAAGGAGCCGCTGGACATGCAGGACTGCACCAAGGCGACGTGCTGCTAAAGGTCAACGAGCAAGAAATCCACTCCTACTCTCAAATGATGGAAGCTTTGGTTCTCTTCAGCCCCGGAGAAAGCGTAGAGGTTACCTATCGGCGAGGAAACAAAACACAGACAGCCCACGTCACGCTGCTCAACGAGAACGGAAACACAGACGTAGTTCGGAAACGTTAACCCCTTTCCTTCTTGAACTCCAACCAGTACGGAAACGACGAAGATTTGGCATTAGACGCCAAATACCGCGAGATGACAGAGATGCCAGTCTCGCGACTCGTCATACGTCTGGCGATACCCACCATCATCAGCATGATGGTCACTGCCATTTATAATGTGGTGGATGCTGTTTTCGTCGGCCACCTTTCAACGGAAGCTACGGCTGGCATCGGCGTAAGTTTTGCTTACATGACCTTCATCCAAGCCATGGGTTTCTTCTTCGGACATGGAAGTGGGAACCACATTTCACGGGCGTTGGGGGCCCGACGACTCGACGACGCATCAACCATGGCTTCGGTCGGATTCTTTCTCCCTCTGTTCATTGGCATCATTACCGGCTGTGTTGGTCTCATCTACCTTCCTCAATTGGCAATAGCGTTGGGGGCCACACCAGACGTTGTCCCGGCAGCTTGCGATTATCTCCGCTACAACCTGCTGGCCTCCCCATTCATGATGACCGCCTTCACGCTTAACAATCAGCTTCGACTGCAAGGCAACGCTACTTTGGGAATGATAGGCATCGGCTCGGGAGCGGTACTGAACATCATCCTCGACCCCCTCTTTATCTTCACACTCCACTTGGGTATTTCCGGAGCCTCCATCGCCACCGCCGTGAGTCAGTTTGTTGCTTGGGCTTTGTTGTTGTGGGGTACGTTTCGTCCCGGGTCGGTTCACATCAGTTTGAAGGCCTTCAAACCCACGGGACACATCCTACGGGAAATAACCGCGGGCGGACTGCCCTCTCTCTGTAGGCAAGTATTCAACTGCATCTCAGCCATCATGCTCAACTATGCCGCGGCAAAATGGGCCACCCCAGGCAACGAAGCCTCTTGCGTGGCAGCCTTTGCCGTAGTGTCACGCACCATGATGTTCGCCTTCTCGTTCACTTTAGGGTTCGACCAAGGGTTTCAGCCCGTATGCGGCTTCAACTACGGGGCTGGAAAATACGGACGAGTGCGACAATCCTACCGCTTCGCATTGGCTGGTTCCACTTTGATTTTACTCTTCTTTTCTCTCTGCGGAATCATCTTTGCGCCACAAATCATCGCACTCTTTCGCGACCAGGACCCCATGATGATAGAGGTTGGCACTCGCGTCCTGCGGTGGCAGTGTTTTGCTTTTCCGCTGGTGGGCCTCAGCACAACAACTAACATGCTTTTCCAAAACATACGCATGACGTTTCGCTCCACACTGCTCAGCATTGGCCGACAGGGTCTGTTTTTCATTCCTGCCATCATCATCCTTCCACGCCTCTATGGACTTCATGGCGTGGAGATGACCCAAGCGGTAGCCGACGTACTGACGTTTCTTCTGGCCGTTCCTTTTGCCATCTGGATAGATCGCAAACTGTATCGCATGGAAATACAATCGCAGCAGTAACACCTCTTCCCGTTCCCTCTCCTCGGATTCCATCCCGTTTCCTGACAACTAAATTTTGTTGTGCCTCTTTTTCACAGCCATCCTCTTTTGCTTTTGGCTGTTTCCAGCACACTGAGTTGCCAGTCGACGGAAGAGATTTTCCTCATTTCCTTTACTTCTCATTTACTTCCTTTGAAGATAAATGAAACTCTGACAGCATAGACGCCTCGCCAGACGCGACTCGAGACCTCCTCATGGGTGGCCACACACGTTTCTTCACGACACAAACACCGTAAGAAACACTGTCTGTTAAGAAAAAAGTGTATTTTTGCGCTTTGTTTCTGCTGTCGTAAAAGGTATGAAGGGCGCCAGCAAAATGCAGACGTTCAAAAACAACAGCACGAAGCATCATAGGAAAACAGCGACAGAAAAATTATCAATACATATTAAAATGAAAAAAACACTGATTACAATCATGAGCGTGAGTCTCCTTGCAGCCTGCGGTCCCAAGAAGGGCGAGCTGACCTCGGGAATCTATCTCGACAACCTTGACACACAAGCCAACCCAGTAGAGGACTTCTACCAGTACGCTTGCGGCGGTTGGATGGCAAACAATCCCTTGGATCCCGAGCACGCACGCTTCGGCACGTTCGACAAACTTGCCGAAGACAACCGCGACCAGATGCGTAACCTCATCGACAGCATCGTGACCGCCAACAATGCTACCGGGTCGCTGGCCGAAAAAATTGCCATGTTCTACAATGTAGGCATGGACTCAACGACCTTGCAAGAGCAAGGTGCAGCCCCCATTCAGCCGTTGCTGAACGAGATTGCCAACATCAAAGATCGTGAAGGCGCCTATCAAGAGATGATAGCCCTGCATCGTCAAGGCATCGATCCCTACTTCGGCATCTTTGGTGAAGCCGACTTCGACGACGCTTCCATGACCATCGGTTGGGTCTACCAAACAGGACTCGGCATGGGAGACCGTGACGAATATCTGAAGACTGACGAAGTCTCGGCCAAGCATCGCGAAGGGTACCTGAACTTGATGTCTGCCGAATTCGCCCTCGCTGGCTACGACAAAATCAGCGGACTGCCGGCTGAAGCTTTGGCTCAGATGGTGATGAAGCTCGAGACCCGTCTGGCGAAAGCTCACTACGACAAGCTCACCAATCGTGACCCGTACAAAACGTTCCACAAAATGACCACCAACGAAGCAAACGCTGTGGCTCCGAACATCCGCTTCAACGAATACTTCCCTGCCATGGGTGTCGAAAACGTGGGCAAGTTTAACGTGGCACAGCCTGAGTACATGACGGAAGTTTCCAAGGTATTGGCCGAGGAAAATCTGGAGAGTATCAAGGCCTACTATGCATGGAATGTAATCAACACTGCCGCCTCTTACTTGAGCGACGACTTTGTGACCGCCAACTTTGAATACTTTGGCCGTCTGGTCTCCGGTCAGCAGCAGCAAAGACCCCGTTGGAAACGGGTTACCAACGCTCTGAATGGTGCCACGGGCGAAGCAATTGGCCAGATGTACGTGGCAAAATACTTCCCAAAAGAGGCCAAAGACCGCATGGTGACGCTCATCAACAACCTGCAAGAGGCCTTCGGCGAACGCATCAAACAGGCAACTTGGATGGATCAAGCCACCAAAGATGCTGCACTGCAGAAGCTGGGAGCCATTTACGTGAAGGTTGGCTATCCCGACAAATGGCGTGACTACTCGAAACTGGAAGTCTCCAACGATAGTTATTTCGCCAATATTCTTCGTAGCAACCGCTTCGACGTGGACTACATGTTGAGTAAAATCAATAAGCCCACAGACCGTGACGAATGGCAAATGACACCGCAGACGGTGAACGCCTACTACAATCCGACGACAAACGAGATCTGCTTCCCGGCAGGCATCCTGCAGCCTCCCTTCTTCGACCTCCATGCCGACGACGCTGCCAACTATGGTGCCATTGGTGTGGTCATAGGACACGAGATGACGCATGGCTTCGACGATCAAGGCCGTCAATACGACAAGGATGGAAACCTCAGCGACTGGTGGCAACCGAGCGACGCCGAGAACTTCAAGGCCAACGCCAAGGTCTTGGCCGACCACTTCAGCGCCATCAAAGTGCTGGATGACCCCGAAACCTACGCCAACGGTGAACTTACGCTGGGTGAAAACATCGCTGACAACGGTGGCATACATTTAGCTTTCCTTGCCATGCAAAAAGCCATGGAGCGCAAACAGGTGAACAAAGAAGAAATGGACGGCTTTACGCCCGAGCAACGCTTCTTCCTGGCCTACGCCAACGTTTGGGCCTCGAACATCACCACGGAGCAAATCATCTTCCTCACGAACAACGATGTTCATTCGTTGGGACGCTGGCGCGTGAACGCCACCCTGCCGAACATCACGGAATTCATAGAGACCTGGAACGTGAAGGAAGGCAACGGCATGTGGCTGGCACCCGAAAAGAGAGCCAAACTCTGGTAAACGACCACAGACTACATCTGACAAGAGGGAGTTTCGCAAGCGAAACTCCCTCTTTCTTTTTTCTGACACAGTCCCCGGCTTTACTGCCGTCATGCAGAAGATTATCTCATTTTCGTTCTCTTATCTGTCGTGAAGTATGTCCACGATGACGTTTCCCTCATGTCGACAGACACTCCGACGAATGCCTTAGCGGCTGTTACGGATTGGTCAAAACTGCCCTCCTTGAGGAGACGACCCGTCATGACGCACATCGTCGAACGAGCATGCGTCGTTTATGCGGCTACTTCCGAGCGCCACACGGACATGCGACCTTACTTTGAAGCAAGGCCTCTCCCCTATCTCCGAATTGTTTTTGGAGGGATGGCAAAACAATAAGACTCTACAACACGAGGTGAACCTGTGGGTCGCATGTGATTTTGCGAGACAGATGGCCACCACGTCATGCTCATGGAGGCTGCCTTGCGTGCCTTCAAGTGGCACAGAATCTGTCATTCGCCTCGCGCCGTCTCGAGGGCGGCCTGCATCGACTTGATTTCATCCCTATAACGGGCAGCGGCCATGAAGTCCATCTCTTTTGCGGCACGTTGCATTTTGCGTTGTGCCTCGCGAATATCTTTTCGCAATTGCTCCTTGCTCCGTCGGTCTATGGTCGCGGATGCGGTTGCCACGTCTCCTTTTTTTTCTGCCACGGCGTCGTCCCAGTCCTCATCCGCACGCGCTTCTGAATCTGCGACAGGCAGACGGGACGAATTGCTGCGCCTGTACTGGGCTTGAGACTCGCGCACTCCGGTTCCGGACGACGCCTGCATATTCATCGCATAAGGCGAGGCGGCAATGTTGGCCTGCTCCGGAAGAGGGACCGGGTGGTAGTCTTCCCGCTCTTCGGCGGCTCGCTCAATCACCGAGGTCTGTCCCAAGATGGCTGCGGTGCTTTTCACAATTTGACGCGGCACGATGCCATGCTCTATATTATATCGCAATTGCTTCTCCCGATGTCGGTTGGTCTCGTCTATGGCACGTTGCATACTGCCGGTGATGTGGTCGCCATAGAGAATGGCGCGACTGTGGACATTGCGGGCGGCTCGACCAATGGTCTGTATCATGGCGCGATCGCTGCGCAAAAAGCCCTCTTTGTCTGCATCGAGAATAGCCACCAAAGAAACCTCCGGCAAATCCAGCCCCTCGCGCAACAGATTGACACCGACCAATACGTCATAGACTCCCAATCGCAAATCGCGCATAATCTCCACACGTTCCAAGGTGTCTACATCGGAGTGGACATAGGCCGTCTTGATGCCGAGGTTGACCAGATAGCTGCTCAACTCCTCGGCCATACGCTTGGTCAGCGTGGTCACCAACACACGTTCTCCCTTGTCTACGGTGTCTTCTATCTCATCCAACAAGTCGTCCACCTGGCTCACGGCCGGTCGCACCTCCACCACGGGGTCTAAAAGACCGGTTGGCCGAATGACCTGTTCCACCACAACCCCTTCCGCTTCGGCCAATTCGAAGTCGGCTGGCGTGGCACTGATGTAGATGGTCTGACCAGTGAGGGAATGAAACTCATCGAAGGTCAGCGGACGGTTGTCCAAAGCTGAAGGGAGCCGGAAGCCATAATCCACCAAAGCCGTTTTGCGAGAGCGGTCGCCTCCAAACATGGCCCGAATCTGAGGCACCGTCACGTGGCTTTCGTCCACCACCAGCAGAAAATCGTCGGGAAAATAGTCCAACAAGCAGAAAGGCCTCGAACCGGCACTGCGACCATCAAAGTAGCGAGAGTAGTTTTCGATGCCGCTGCAGTAGCCCAGCTCTTGAATCATTTCCACATCGTAGTTCACCCGCTCTTCCAGCCTCTTGGCCTCCAAATGTTTTCCCACGCTGTTGAAGTAGTCTCGACGCTCATACATGTCGTGTTGTATCTGCAGCAACGCTTCGGCCAAGCTCTCTTTGGAGGTCAGAAAATTGGACGCAGGATAAATCGTCACCTCCTCGAACCGTTCCAACCGCTGACCACTCACCGGGTCGAAGCATTCCAGGCTCTCCACCTCGTCGTCCCACAAACTCACCCGGTAACAAAAGTCGGCAAAAGAGGGGAAGATGTCCACCGTATCGCCCTTGACACGGAAACGCCCATTAATGAATTCTATCTCGTTGCGCGAATATTGGGCCTCCAGCAGCCCCATCAACAAGCCATCTCTGGAGAGGCGCTGCCCCCGACGAATGTGCAAAGTGCCTCGCTTGAACTCCTCTGGATTTCCAATGCCATAGATGCACGAGACAGAACATACAACAATCACGTCTCGACGCCCAGAGAGCAACGCCGACGAAGCCCGCAGACGCAACTTGTCCAGCTCTTGGTTGATGGCAAGGTCTTTCTCGATGTAGGTATTTGTGGCTGGAATATAGGCTTCCGGCTGGTAATAATCGTAATATGAAACAAAGTATTCCACCGCATTGTGCGGAAAAAACTGCTTGAACTCGCCATACAACTGTGCTGCCAACGTTTTGTTGTGGCTCATCACCAGCGTAGGTCGTCCCAACTGAGCAATGACATTGGCCACCGTAAAGGTCTTGCCCGAGCCCGTCACACCCAGCAACACCTGGGCCTGCTGACCCTGTCTGACTCCGTCGGTCAACTGCCTGATAGCCTCCGGCTGATCGCCCATGGGAGCAAAGTCCGAAACCAATTCAAAGTCCATCCTTACGTTACGCTTTTGTATGCAAAACCTATTTGCGAAAGAAGATGCAAAAATACGCTTTTTCCCCTCCCCCACCAAGCCCGCACCGTACGGGCAGGAGTGACACGAAGTGAACGCAGACGACTTCGTCCGCACATTCGATAGCGCGGACCGACGCCTTTTGTCTCGAACCGGAAAACCACCGAGGTGTACGTCACGAGCAAAACTAACGCTGAACACTCAGCGAGGATAGCTCGACAACGTTTTTTTGTTCACATACATATTTATGTGTATCTTTGCATCACTAACAAACCTCAAAAAACAACAAAAAATGAAGAAACTAATTGTATGTTTTTGTACGGCATTGGCTTTAAGTTTTGCTGCCTGTACAGATGATGGAAATGACAAGAACGGAAATGATTCCAACACCAATCCGGCTGAAAAATTTGTCGGAAAATGGAACGTGGACTACACCGCAAACCTCACCGTAACCACCGATATGATTGGTGAACGGAACGTGAACGTTCCCACTCGGCACACAACAGCAACCATCACCCTTGACGGAACCGAAGGTCGTGTGAAAGTTCTGATGGATGGACACAACGCAACGGGAGTGGCTGACGAAAAAGGGTTGCATCTCGACAAACAAAGCTACAGCGAGACCATGCAGGACCTCCCCATCGACTTCTTGCAAGATCTGCCCATCGACTTCACCATCACCCACAACACTATCCCCAATCCTGTTGACGGCAAGATGAGTTGGACTTCGAACGCCAACGGAAATGTTTCCTACAGCGGTTTGAACATTCCCGTGACGGGAACCATGAGCTACACTGCCACCAAACAGTAAGGCCAGAGCTTCCCACTCTGAGAAACGTTGACTTGTGTCTGTAAATGTTTCTCAAAAGAAAAGCAAAGCGGCGTGTCAAAAAACATTTTTGACACGCCGCTTAACATTTCCGAAGGCACATCAGACGCTCTACCTCCCGAGAAGCAACGCACTTCCTCCCGTCTCGCTACTCCACAACCTTCTCCACTATCGGTTTTCTAATGCACTTCATCTTTCTTCAAATGCGGACATCGAGCTACACTCCACCCTTCAAAACGAAAGAGATGTGCCCTTGTCCTTGAAGTCACACTTGTTCCTTCCATCCACAATTCCGTACCTCTCTCAACAAAAAAGGGCGACACGAGATTTTCTCTCCGAGTCACCCCTCCCTGCATCAAAATGTATAAAACTATGTCTTCTTTATTTTTGTCTCTCCCCTATGCAAAAGCAGCTTCTAAGACGTCTCCGTCTGTTTGCAAGTTGCGTCCTACCAAATCGGCATATACCTCGGCCGAACTCACGTTGCTGTACCCACACCATTTTGCAACCACATACAAATCCACTCCGGCACGCAAAGCTATGGTAGCAAACGTGTGTCGACTGGTCATGTAGTTGATGTTCTTCTTTATCCCAGCCTCCTTTGCCCATGAACGCAAGTGAGAACTGATGGTTGTGTTGCTCAACAGATGAAATACATGGTCATCTCGCTGCGCCTGCGGAATAGAAGCATAATCGCGCTCCAAGGCGCTGATGATTTCTCGTGCGGGCTCTATCAGCGGAACTTTCACCATCTCTCTGCTGTTCTCCACTGGTCGGCTGAGCGTAAGGCCTGTTCCACTATATCGTATGTTGTCCCACTGCAATTCTTTAACCTCGCCTTTCAATAATCCCGTGTAACATGAGAAAAGAAAAGCCTGTTTTGTGCTTTCTGTCGGGCAACTGGCCTGCCGCAAACTCCGCAACTCTTCTCGCGTCAGAAAGACCTTCTCTGCATCCTCACTTTGTGGGAACAGATCTGATATATCCTGCAAAGGCATCTCTTCCACGACCCCTTGACGTATCAACTGCCGAATGAGTGCCCGCAACTTCTCCAAATAGCCTCGCGCCGTTGACGGCTTAACATTTCTCAAAAGGAACTGAGCAAAGCCTTGAAAGAAGACTGCATCTATGACTCTCGTCCGATAGAATTCCTGCGCTTTTTCTGCCGAGATCTTTTGTCCTTGTTTACCATTTCGACCTTGAACACCAACACCATCTCCTTTCTGTGCTCCATCCTTGTTACGTTCTCCTCCTGCTCCGTTCGTTGACACCTCCTGACTGCGACGTATTCCTCTGGTTTTATCTTCCCCAATCTCGTTTCCTTCATCCTTCGTCCACACATAATTGCCATCCCCGATTCTTCCCAACTCAGAGAAAACATCACCACGTTGTGCTCCCACAAAGTTTGCAAAGGCTCTCAATTGACAAACCAAAGCCTCATAGCCCTGCCGTGTCGACTTGGAATTCCAATCGTCCCGCATGGCCACATAGTCCTCAATTGTCTTACATGTAAGTATCTTTCCCATCTTCCGTTGTTTTATACGTCACTGATTCTACTTTCTATGAATAGAATTCAGTATCGGTGGCTTCGCATTATGCGAAAAATTGGTCGGTAATAAAAAAAGGAAATGTTGCGATTGTCTCACAGCAAGCTTACCGTTTTGACGGCACCGAGTGTTTCTCTCTCGGTCACGATAAGTTTTCCTTCCTGCTCCAGTTCGAAGAGGATGCTGTACACCCGTAGGCGGTTCGCTCCACTATGTGCCATGATGTCGCTAACAGAAACATTCTTCTTTCCGAGAAGATAGGATGTTATAGCCTCGATGTCTTGCTGTTTATAGTTTGTCTCTTCCATATTTTGATGATGGTAATTAAGTTGTACTTGCTCCGTATCGTTACGGATACAATCCTGAAGTTGATGTGGACTTGCGGCTACGTTTTATATCTTTTTTCCAAAGATGATGCTGGTAAAGGTACGCCATAGGATTTTGATATCGAACCATAGACTCCTGTGCTCAAGGTAGTAGAGGTCGTATTCAAGGCGTTTGACCATCTTCTCTATTGTGTCGGTATAGCCGTTGTAGAGGGTGGCATAGCTGGTCACACCAGGTCTTATCTGATACAGGTAGTCGTAGCGCGGATCGACTTGTTTTATCTGGTCGATGAAGTACTTCCGCTCGGGTCTATGACCCACAAAGGCCATGTCACCCCTAAAGACATTCCACAATTGAGGCAATTCATCAAGGTGATGCGAGCGTATAAACTTGCCTACTTTTGTCAGTCTCGGATCGTTGTCACCCCCTTGATGGCTCAATGCAGGACCAAACTTCTCAGCATCTGTCCGCATGGAGCGGAATTTCAATATGTAGAATGGGCGGCCAAAGCGGCCTATTCTCTCTTGTCGATATATCGCTGGACCTCCGTCCTCTAATTTTACGGCAAGGAATATGACGATGAAGAGTGGTGAGAAGATGAGCATCACGACGGCAGAGACAAACAGGTCAATGAGACGTTTTATTTCATGCTCGAAGACGGTCATGTTGTCGCGGATGAACCGCATGTCGGGCACCATGTCGTCAATGGTAGCCGTAGTCTGTACACTGATTCGCGGTGTGAGTTCACATACCCAGTCACCGTAGGCCTGTTCGTCAAAAACGAGAGGATTGATGTAATGAAAACTTTGATTCTCATCATTGGTGGCTTGGACGACCTTGGTAAAGTTATAGTATGTTGCCTCGTCCACCGTCACCGCTGGCAGCTTCAGCCTATCAGCAAACGAAACGAGGTGTGCGATGCCAACCTTCAAAGCCATCACCCTTAAAGCAAAACCACTGCGTCCGTAGGCCGTCCAAGTGCCAATCTTGCTGCTCTTGTAAATGTATATCGCCGAGCCGTCGTTCGACAACTCATTCATCGTGATGTCGTCGGTGTTCATCGTTTGCAGTTTCTTTTGGGTCTGTGTGTAAATTGTACATTGTTAACTCCTGTATGTAAGCCAGGTTTCTTTGGACAATACATGCGGATCGACTATTGCGTTTATGGCTATCAATGTCAGGGAATACGCTTGCTATACGTCAACTTTACCAACATTGAAAAAAATGCCACGCCCCCAATATTGACGCTTGCAGGCAACTAACCATAAGTATGCACATTTTTTTCTGTCTCTCTCAATATTATCTTAGCAATTTCCTATATACCACCGTTCGTAGGCTATTGGGTAGCAGGCGGACAGCGAACTTAGGAAGGGCGAGCACCACGAAATGCCACACGTTGGTGTAGCCCATGTGGAGGAGTTCACGTTGTAGCCTCAACTCAGTGCAGGCGTAGCTCCAACCGCCACGACGGGTGAACATGTCCGGATTGGTGCGCATGGAGAGGAGTGACTCCTGCAAGCAATGGAAGTGGGCGCCATTCATCAGCATGCGTACCCAGAGGTAATAGTCTTCGAAGAAGGGAAAGTGCTGATAGCCACCGGCGGCCTCTACAGCCTCTTTGCGGAACATGACCACAGGGTGGTTCGCAGGATTACGTTTGCGGCCGTACTTATAGAGTTCCTCGTGGCTTTCGGGTAGGCGACGTACCGAGAGGGGCTGATTTGGATCGTCTACAAATTCGTCAATCCAACTACTGAGTAGGTCCACCTCGGGGTGCTTCCGCATGAAGGCCAGTTGCTTTTCGAAGCGGTCGGGATGCGAGATGTCATCGGTGTCCATGCGAGCAACGAGGCTGTGGCAGCAGTGTTTCAATCCCTCGTTGAGGGCGAGTCCTAAGCCGCCATTCTCTTTCAGCGGCACGCGCTCCAGCTCTGGATGCGCGACGCTATACTCGTCCAGCACCGCGTAGAGTTCGTCGGTCAGCGGACCGTCCTCCACCAGCACCACCTGTTCTGCCTGCACGCTCTGCGCAAAGACGCTGTCCAACGCTTGCCGCAGATACGTCGGCGACTCTTTATAATAGATTGATATCAGGACTGAGAGCTGATTGTTCATGGTATGTCACTTTGATAAATATGGATTATAGTTTGGTCTCTTGATTATCTATGCCTAAGTATGGACAGATAAACCGTTCTGTCATATAAATATCTCAAACCATGAAGGGGACTTGTTATATAGAATTCTGTGTTTTTTTAATGAAAATACTATATAAAGAAGAATTATTTTCCATCTTTTAATAACCAATACATTTCTTCGGACGTCTTAATGCAATTAAAGCCCCAGTATTGTGAAACAATGTTGTACTGCTCCTCCGTAATGGTCTCATGGTAATTGTAGAATGTGCGCCCAATCTCCTTTATCTGGACAGAATTCATCATTTCGGTTTGTTTGCTGTCGATAATACAGTGAGGTTTTCCCATATAGATACAATAGCCAAGGTGGGTACCAACGCTGTTGGCTATTGTGTAATCAGCCAGATTGATGATAGTTTTTAGGCGCCGAATGAAATTGATGTCGTTTTGGTGTCCTGCGGTGGTAATCCTAAAGCCTGCCTTGAAGTATTTCTCGGCATAATCTGTCTCTTGAATGTCGAGAAAATACATATTTACAATAATAGTATCAAACCTATATTGATTTGCAAATTCCTGTATGCGAGCAATCAAACTATCTACATCGAATCGAGAGTTGTTTTCGGTACAGCTATGTGAAGGAAAAAAAAGCAAAACTTTCCCTAACTGCTGCTTTAATTCTGCAATGCTTTTTTCATCTAAAGTAGGAGTTGCATAATGAATGTAAGGACCTATAGAAACTATTGGTTTAGCAACAACTTTCTCCAATGCAGATTTGCGAACATCCGAGATGGTCATAATACGCTTGGTAGTTTTCCTCTTTTCTGCGAACGATACATATCCATCATAGTACAGACCGTGTTCCAGCGAGAATATGAATTTCTTGCTTCCTGAATATTCTTTTATCACATAGGCATGTCCGTAATAGTTGGTGTCTTTTATTTTCTCTAACGGGTAGAATGGAATGTCTTCGGACAATGCCTCGTAATCGAAAATAGACAATGCTTCTCGTCCTTTGATGGCAGACCAGAATTTTTTCTTGTTTTTCAGCCGATAGAAAGTATTATAGAAAAACAAAGACACTTCAAACTCTTTGAGTAGCCACGCAAACACCTTGTGTACGAATGACATTTTTGGGAAATAACTATTCATTGTTTGGATTGATTCTTTTCTGAAAAAGTAATAAAAATAAGCAAGGAAATAGGAGTGATATTGGTTCAATAAACAAAGGATCTCTAGCTATTCTAAAAATATGTGAAACAATGAAAAAAGATAATACAATAATATATGGAGACTGAAAATCTGCACATTTTTTTTCAAACCAAGCCATGAATCTCCCTAACAAAAATGAGCCTATTAAAACAGCCAGAATGCCACCCAATGCATGTAATTCGGCAATATAACAACTACCATACCCAGCTCCAGAAAGATATGCTTGTGGATTGCAAGCATACATCAATTGATGGTCAAGTGATAATGTTTGTTCTATCATTTCCGAGGAATGTCCTGTTCGAAAGACAGGATTTGTCAGTCTGGGTATTAGAGCGTATAGTGGGAATAATATATACCAATGGCTTTTAACCACAAATTGATCTTTCATGTCAAGATAATTTCCCAAAAAAACATACTGAACGCCTTGTGTTTCCAATAGCATTTTTATTACACCATTTTTCTGGAACACACCTTCTCGTAAGGTGAGCAACCATTCTGCAATATATGCTATGAGTACAATTCCAATAATGATATATAGCAAATGGATATCTTTATTTGTTATGAATGTATAATAATACCACGTAAAAAATAGAATAGGAACCAGTAATGAAGACCTACTCCCTGTTATTAAATTAAAAAAATTAGCAACTGCATAAATACCTACCATTCTAAAAAAATCACGTTTACAATTTATGAATAGCAAACCCACGGGAAATAATGTAGAAAAAAGCCACCACCCAGCTTTGGCGATTAAAGGAGATTTTGTGTCCTGTGTATATATCGAAAGATATTCATCAATTCTTATCATTGATAAATCAACATATTGTTTATAGATACATAATGGGATAGTAATATACATGATTACCTTCCAGTATTGCTCCATCCCAGGGAAAAATACCTTTCTTTGATATGTCCTATTATGCCTATTTTTTTCGGAGTATGTACAAAATCCCACAACCGAAAAAGAAAGAGAAGTTCCAATTAAACATAGCACTTTACTGACAGTTTCCATATGCATTGTATAAAACACATATTTATTCGAATCGTATAGTTCTTTGTCATCAAAAACGGACAGTATAACTCTGCCTAAAAGAAAGAGTGTCGTTGAAAAAAGAAAAAGATAAATCAAACTAACTTTCTTATTGTCGTATTGTAATGAAACAAAAAAAATTAATACTGACAATAATAGAATTCCTCTCTCTATATTTACCATTAGGTATGATGTATCTCCAATTAAGTAAAATAGAAGAAAAATAAACCCCAATAGAGTTGATATAAAAATCAGCCCACTATTTCGTCTCATTATGTACATTTCATACTATTTTGTTCAGAAACAATATATATAATATAGATCGATAATTGATTATGCTATAGAACGAAACCAATATGAGTTAATGACCTATATTGTATTATCATAGATTATATCGTTACCTGATGTTTTCTTTACAGATTATCTTTCGTCCTATGGCGAGTCGATATATCAATTCTGCGAAATAAGATACAACCGTAAGTATTATGAAAGAAGTTATGGAAGTAAGTTGGTAGGTTAGGTACAATGCAATCAGCAATACAAGGTATACTCCAGTTGTAATCAAGATGCTATATAACATATATCGATTGTGTCCACGCGCCACAATCAACGAGGATGCTGTATAGGACGACAAACCAAGGAATATGGGGGATAGTAAGTAAAGACGTATCGGAAATAAATCCACATCGCAACCAATTAGAAAATGGACAATGGGTCTCAAAAAGATATTTATCAATAGCACCAGGGTAACGATACAGGTAACTATTACTAGTCCCACCATACGGAATTGACGATTGCTTTTGTCTCGAGCCATCTTTGGAAAGACTACCGTATTGATGATGGTCAACGGCAGAATGGATAACGAGGTTAGTTTTGCCCCTACATCATATGGTACCACTTCGCTCATTGAAACGCATACGCCTATTAGTAAGTAATTGAACTTATCCTTAATGGTACACACGGCATCGGTGGCAAACAATGGTGCAGCATCTTTGACATAATAGAGAGCCTGCGACCTCTGAGGAAAACGAAACTTTATCCTGTGGCTATGGAAAATAATGAAAAGTGCAGCTACGCCACCAATTAGGTATCCTACAGCGTGCAACAATGGCACATAGATATAATCGTTGGGGCTTTTGATTACAATAAACGTCAATACTACAAATAAGGCTTGTATTCCTACATTGATAAGGGTGATGAACTTCATCTGTTCAATCCCCTGAAAATAGAATTGCGGAAATAGCAGTACATTGATTGTTAGTCCATAGGAGAAAAGAAATAGAAGAAAATGTTCACGGTATACTGGAACAGCAAGTACAACCGCAATGTATATTGCAGCACAAGCGATCCATAGCAATCCCCTCATGGTCATTATGGATGACATGACTTCTGAAAGCTTTTCCTTGTTATCCATATGCATCGATATGTGTCGTGCACTGACCGAATCGAATCCGAAGCGAACAATGATAGTCGCATAACTTGCAAGCACTTGAGCTGTTAGCACGGTCCCATAAAGTTTAGTTCCTAAAACACGCGTCAAGTATGGATATGTGATAAGTGGCGCAACAATAAGGAGCATCTGCATTAGGGTAATATAAGAGAAGTTCTCTAATATTACCCTGTTACGTTTCGCAATCTTCTTCAGTGAAGACAAGTATGATTCGATGTTCAGCTTCATTACTGCCCCCAAAGTTCAGTTGTATCAGCGAGCCGTCAGTTTGTCTAATACATCGCAGTACGATGCCAGCATGTGTGTAAAGGTATATTCTTCCTCAAACTTCTTTCGAGAATTCTTACCCAGTTGTTCCCAGTCATAATGGTCAATGTTTTGTAAAACATTTGCCAATTGATTAGCGTCAGGTTCGATTAGTAATCCATTGTCTGTCCCAACCATTTCGGGAATGCCTGCAACAGGCGTGCTTATCACGCCTAACCCCGCTCTCATACCTTCAATTATAGAGATAGGAAGCCCTTCGCTATTGCTCATTAGTATGTATATATCGCATCCGCATAAGTAGTTGTGTACTTCCGAATTGGGTATTACTCCACAGAAGGTTATGTTTTCACTGATGCCAAGTTCCGCCACTCTGTTAACAAGTGTGGATAGGTCATTTCCTGTACCGATGATGCTTACATGAATTTTGGAACGGACGGATTCCGTCAGCATTCCAAGTGCCTCAACAATCAAGTACTGCCCCTTGCGATGGCATACTGTGCCAGTGGTGCACAGATTGTATTTAAATTTGGTGACTTTTTCCCGCTGCACGATAGGACTATCGTCAATTCCATTGTGAAACGACCACAACTTGCTTTGCGAGATGTCGGGATTCTCTTGTCTGAAGCAATCGTTAGCTATGTGAGAGATATGTACGATTCCATCAACAGAATGGTCGATGTGGCAGGCTCTCTTACGAAGCCATTTGGCGAAAAGTCCACCTTGAAGTTTGGGATATGATTGCAGTTCCATTTTCATACGGATACCATCATCCTGGTGCCACAAAAGTACTTTTGTGGCACCAGAATTTGGATTATGTTTTAGAAAATATTCTGCACAATTATTTTCATGGAATACTACGATATCGGGTTTTCTGCCAAGCTTCATATAAGATTTGACTAATTGGTGGTCTCGATGTCGGGTTCGTAGGTTGAATAACACAGAGAGAAATCGTGAGCGTTTGATGTATTGTTTTAGTTTTGCCCGAACATCTTGTCCTTTTGAAAAATCAATGGGACTGTCATTCCCACTCTCAGAATAAAGATAGTCCAACGAATACCATGACCAATCATATCCATATTTTTTCATTGTTTCTCTGTTGCGATAAAATCGACGAAGTGACGAACACGGACCTATGGGCGCATTAAAATATGCTGGGAATATATCATCAACTTGTTTCATCCTTAATATCTGTTTATGTTTAAGCCTTTAAGAACTACGCTCTCTCGAACGTCAATAGTCTATCTCATTATGCATTATTCTATTCTATTATTTATTTGATAATATCCAATGAAAACCTATCTCCCATCGTACAATCTTTTACAAACTGTTTCCCGATCACTTCTGATAGATACCTTGGGTGAAGCCCCAATCCAGGGCGAATACTGCGAATATTTTCTTCAGAAACAATATCGCCCGCTTTAACATCCTTAATAACATACAGGGAGCGACTTAACTCACGTCCTTTAATTTGGGATGGGTCGGTAGGATAAAACACCTCACCCAAAGCTTTCTCCACATTTCGGATGGACTTCACCATAGCGTCAAACTCATCTTTCTCCATTGAAAAAGCCGCATCGGGTCCACCGATAGAGCGATCCACGATGAAATGTTTTTCGACCATAGTTGCACCTAATGCAACAGCGGCTACAGCCACGTCGTGTCCCATAGTATGGTCGGACAAACCTACCTTTACACCGTAACGTTGTTTCATATCTACCATCGTCATCAGGTTTGCAGTTTCGATGGGAGCCGGATAAGAGGAGGTGCATTTCAGGAGCGTAATATCGTTATTGCCAGCATTCTTACAAGTCCTTATCGCTAACTCAATATCATCGGGGGTAGCAATACCCGTGGAAATCACCATAGGTTTGCCTTTCTTGGCAGCATGCTCCAGAAATCCAACGTCTGTTATCTCAAAACTGGCAATCTTAATGATTGGGTTTCCCAGTTCTTCGAGGAAATCTACCGCTGTTTTGTCAAACGGAGTGGAGAAGCATACAAGCCCCTGTCTTCTGGCCTCATCGTAAATGGCCTGATGCCATTCCCATGGAGTGTAGGCTTTTTGGTACAGAGTATAGTAGGTTTCCCCCTCCCATAATCCTTTGCCAAGGCGGAAATCAGGTTTATTACAGTTTATCGTAAGTGTATCTGCTGTATAAGTCTGTATCTTGATGGCATCCGCTCCTGCCTCTTTTGCAGCGCGAATTGATGCCAATGCTACTTCAATCTTATGACCATGATTGGCTGAAAGTTCAGCTACTATAAACGTTTTGCTCATATTCCTATTTATGATAATAAATCTCCTTCTTTGATAATAGCACCTGTTTCAAATTCTATCATTTTCACTACGCCATTGGGTGTCTTAACGTACGGCTTACCATCTTTCACTGCCACAATAAGTCCATTACTCATTGTGTCATCAAATCCTAAGTCACTATATTCTATCTTATTGATAATAATTTTGTCGTTATTCAAAAATGTAAAGGCACCAGGATAAGGTTTTGCTTGAGCTCTTACCCAATTACGTATGCGTTCTTTCTGCCATTCCCAACAAATTTTACCATCTTCAGGGGTGCGTTTACCGAAATAGCTGGCTTTGCTTATATCCTGTTTTCTACAAACAATCTTCTTACTTTCTATATCCTTAACCACTTGTAAAACAAGATCTGGATATAGCTGTTTATATTTCTCTAATATCGAAGCCCCGGTATCGTCCTCTTCAATTGGAACTATCACCTGCCGTACGATATCTCCATCATCGCAGTTGACGTTCATTAGGTGTGCTGTTACACCAGTCTCTCTTTCTCCATTGATGATAGCCCAAACGTGAGGTGTTCTGCCTCTATATTTGGGAAGTAACGAACCGTGAAAGTTCACGGCATATTCAGTTGATTTGTTTAATACATCCGATTCAAGGATAAAGAGATAATTGATAGATAGCAAGTTTTCGAACTGAATTTTTCTTTCTTCCATCCATTCCACTGCTTTCCGTTTTCTGGGATTTCCTACAAACACAGGCAACAGTATCCGCTCACAGTATTCAACAATACTATCGCTGTGGCGGTCAGTCAGTACACACTTAATCGTAATGGGGGATGCTGCCAGGCGTTGCAGGACGGTAAGTCCAAGTGAACCTGACGCACAAATGCAATAATTCATAGAGTCTGTCAGTCTTTAAAGGAAAGGCAGACAACTATCTATATTCAATGACTTCTGGACCTCTTGTACAAGTCATCTCGCAGTTTCTGCCACTCCTGTTCAAATATGGCGTAAGATATGCAATCTATTCTTTCTTTATCTCGTTTTAAATAGTCCTTAAAATAGCCTTGCTGCTGCATTCCAAACTTTTCATAAAGGTGGATGGCTGCTGCATTAAAAGCAAGAACTTGACAAATTACCTTATGAGCATGTAACTTTTCGAATGCTTCCCATAAGATATTGAATAGAATAGCCGATCCGTACCCCCCCTACTTAATATTTGATTTCCAACATATAAACCAAACTCATACGTATCCTTGGAACGTTCTGCAGATGCCAGTGAGGCAAATCCCACCGCTTGTTCGTCGCTCTCAACAAACCAACAATAACCGCGATCTCCGCGACACACACTCTCGTACCACTTGCGTTGTTGCTCTTCGGTTATCATTTCTGAAGAGAACATATTGCGAGCAATTTCTGGAGAATTACGCCATTGGCGTAAGATTTCCAAATCCTTTGTATCGATGGGACGAAATGTTACTTTGGGCATACTTTTTGGTTTATTAATCCATGCAACACAACATCTTTGTATTCTCCTTGGAACAGACAATGTTCTTTCAATGTAGCCTCGCGCATAAAACCATTTGCTTCCAATACTTTGTATAGATGAGGTCGCAAGTCAAATGCGTAAGTATATATCTTATGCAACCCCAAGTTTGTAAAGGCTACATCCTTTAACATAGTCAGCCAGTTGCTCCAGTGCTCTTGAAAGTGTTCTGTCTCCAGTTTTGTATCCATAATGAAGGATATCTCTCCGTTACGGTCTATCCAGTTGATGTGCACTAATCCACCATACCCAATGCAGATACTCTTCTCCAAATAGGAGAAGAGTATCTGTTCTGGTTTAGGGTTATCGAACAGTTTGGCTACAACATTATCAAAATATCGCTGTTGATCACCCTCAGTCAATGGATGAATTTGACGCAAGTGGTAGATCTGTTCATTTCTCCACTTCATAATGAGAAACCGATCCTCGTAGCGGAGTGGAACAATGGAATGGTCACCAAGAGTGTACTCCTGCTGTTTAAGACACCTGTAGTGGGCCATAAATAATATTTAATTGAGTCGTTTAAAACCAGCTTGACATACAGGGCCGTCAAGAGCTTTCATCACATCCTTGCCATCCTCGAAGTCGCGTATGTCAGCGAAGATGGGATCAAGTGCTTCGAAGTAGCCGTTTAAGACCTCGTCTGTATGAGCAAGACTGGTGTACATCAGGTTTCCTGCCAAATACCCTTTCTTGAGCATCTCCTGAGTGATATAGGTCTTATAAGCCAGTGCGTCTGGATGATCAAAAGTAAATCCTGCCAAAGCAGGTATACCCCATTGGTTAATCTTTAGGCTATATTTATCAGCCAAAGCCTGCCAGCGGATTTTATTCTGTTTGCCCTTCTCTGTAATATATTCCCATGACTTAGTCTTTTCCATTACATCAAGAGCGGCCAGTGCGGCAGTCGGACCAATACGGTCTGTCCAAAAGGTTGAACTAATCCAACTTCCCTGTGCAGCATCCATAATCTCTTTTTTACCAAGTACTGCAGCAATCACATAGCCATTACCCATCGTCTTACTGTAGATGGTCATGTCAGGATAAATACCATACTTTTGGTGCAGGCCGCCAAAGGTCTCACGGAAGCCAGAAGTGCATTCATCAAAAATAAGGACAACACCATACTCATTGCAGAGGTTGCGGATGTGCTTTAGATAGCCCTCTGCTGGGCCAAAGTTGCGACATACTTCCATCTTAACGGCAGCGAGATCAGGGGTATTGCGAATAATCTTTTCAATCTCCTCAAAGTCGTTATAATGGAATGGAATAGATGTGCCCCTAAGTCCTTTAGGTACACCCGCTGTAGGTATGCCCGGCAACAGGTGACCAGCAAGGGCATCATTCTCTCCAAGATTTACAGAAACATACCAATCGTGCCAACCATGATAACCACAAATAGCCACTTTGTCTTTTCCTGTATAGGCACGCGCTATGCGAACACACATAGAATTGGCTTCACCTCCACCTCGAGTATAACGTACACCACCTGCCCAAGGATTCATCTTAATCAAACGTTCTGCAAGATAGACTTCTTCTGGGCAGTTGAGTGTAGTCAGATTTCCGTCGCGAACTACTCTCATAACAGCCTCATCAACTTCTTCACGGGCATAACCAAGAGTGTTGGTACCCACACCCATCAAGCCACAGTCTATATACTCGTGACCGTCTAAGTCCCAAACATGACACCCTTTAGACTTACTAAAGTAGGATGGCCAATTTTCAGGTAACAGTTGTTCTGGCCTTTTTGAAAGGAGGGATGTCCCTCCGGGAATCATTGTTTTTGCTTTCTTATATAACTCTTGTCCTTTCCCCATTGCTTCTAATGTTTATTTGATTTTACTATCGTTTCTAAGCGATTTAGCATATCCCTCATTGTAACCAAACTTGCTATTGATGGCATACAGGTCTTTATGCTTAATCAAGTAGTCAATGTAATCTTTCCAATATTTGTTTTCTCCGAGGTTTTCAATCAACACTTTCAATACCTCAAAGTCTTCAGGCTCATCAATGGTCAAGCGATAGTCGTTCGCATTGTACTCGCCCTCTCGATTTGGAAAATTGAAGGTATTAAATAATGTTCCCCCATTGGCTGTACCATTCTCCCAAATATGTGAAGTGACATGCTCCCTCTCGCTCTTAAGTTTGGCATCCTTGAAGGTTTTTTCCAAAACAGAGAATTTCATAATCTCCGTGTCGAGACCATCAGGAAATTGCTTGGGGTCGGTATGAACATAATCGTACTCTGGGTGGGTTACTGCAAAGTTTACGACGTCATCAATGACAGAAGGATCAATTAGCGGACAATCGGAAGTGAAGCGAAGTATATAGTCAGGTTTTTCTGGTGCGGCTGTTTCATAGAAACGGGTAAGCACATCCTCTATAGAACCTTTATGATACTCTATTCCTACTTTGTTAGCCACTTCAACAATATACTTAGAACCTTCCTCTCCAGTGGTTGCTATCTTCAACTTATCAATGCTGTAAGTTTGAAGTATGCGACTAAGGTGAATTTCAAGCAACGTCTTGTCTCCTACTTTTTTCAGTATCTTTGCCGGTAGGCGTGTGGAGCCATAGCGAGCCTGTGTAATAGCTAAAATCTTTGCCATATCCTTAATTCCAATTTACAGGGTTTAACAACCAGTCTTCAATAATATTTATATTATGAATGTACTCAATATCTTCTTTGGTCAGTTCTACGGATGCCACCTTCAGGTTGGCTTCCAATTGTTCGTGGTTGTCTACGCCTATCAAGGCACCTTTCACGTAGGGATTGGAGAGCACATAGCCCAAAGCCAACTGTTCTACAGAGAGACCTCGTTTTTGGCAGTAGATATGCAGGTAATCAAGATATTTCTTTAAGGGTTTCAGATTCTCAGGCAGGGTCTTGGTGTCCCTAAAGAACAATCCATGTAAGAATGCTGAACGTGTATGTATCTCAATGCCCAGCTCGACCAGCTGGGACATATAGCTTTCAAACTGCTTATCGAAGATATTGTAGGGGAACTGGAGAATATCAAACTTCACCTTGCGGTCAAGCAAATACTGCAACTGTTCTGTGTTGTACAGAGAGAATCCAACTTTCTGTATCTTGCCCTCCTGTTTCAGTGCAGTCATCTCATCGAACAGTTCAGGATGCTCCCGATAGAACTCGAAATGATGCACCAGATAGCCATAAAGGCCATCTCTTCCCAAGAGGGACAGAGACTTCTGGAAGGTCTCCCTTACCCCAATATCGGACTTAGGATATTTAGAAACAATGTTAAAAGGTTTATTACTGCGTTTCAGGGCTTCACCTAAGACTCGCTCACTCTCTCCATATGCAGAAGATGTATCAAGGGTCTTGACGCCTGTCTCAGAAGCTATTTCTAAGATTTTGCACACTTCATTGAGAGGCACTTGACCAGAAGTGTTGTTGATGCCATAATTGATGCCGAATTGTACTGTGCCAAGTACTAGTTTGCCAGTATTTGCCATGCTGCTGTCCTCCTATGATTATGCAGCATAACGATAGCTGACATTCGGTCTGCTAACGTGGAGAGGTATTACATAACTTCTCCCCCCCCCCGGGGTTAATTAACAATTTATACTTCATTTCTGCAATTTTCCAATCGGTCTCTGTATCAATGTCTTGCATTTCAAGTTCGGAAAGAATCAATGGAGCTGTTCGTTTGGCCCACAAGGTCTTCTCAGTCTCGAATGTTTTGGTCTTGATGAAATAGAATTGACCGGCATCGTGATAAATAGATTTCAAATCTTGCGAACGGATTCCAAGGTATTCAGGATTTGTCATTTCAACATATCCTTTGTCATTCACCTGCAAGCCTCGCTGTGCGGGATAGCTATACTGAACCATCGTAAAGCAAGCATCCACGTCTGCTGATATTTTCTCATTAGCCTTCTTTAATCGGTCAGAGGTAACAAAAGGTGCTGTGGAGTAGAGACAACAGAAAGAATCAAATTCCTTTCCAATTTCTCTGTAGCGCTCCAACACCTCGTTTAGAACGTCTGCTGTAGTGGCATAGTCGTTGGCAGTAGCCTCGCTACGTAAAAACGGTACGCTTGCACCATACTGACGTGCAACCTCAGCAAACTCCTCATCGTCGGTAGAAACCATCACCTCATCAAAGAGTCCGCTTTTCAAAGCAGCCTCTATGGAATACGCCATAATGGGTTTACCCATAAATAGCTTGATATTCTTGCGAGGGATGCGCTTGCTACCGCCACGAGCGGGGATTATACATAGTTTACTCATTAGGATTGACCTTTCCAAACATTATATCATCATAATAAATACCATTCAATAGATACTGACTCTTCTTTACCCCTTCTTGTTCGTAGCCATTTTTCTGGAATGCACGAAGACTGCCTATATTGGGTGAATAAAGGCCTCCCCAAAGCTTATGGAGTCTTAATGTGACAAATGCGAAACTAGTTGCCAGTTTAATAGCCTCAGTTGCTATTCCCTTACCCCAATATTCTTTTTCACCTATCAGAAAGCCAATATCAGCATATCGATGATAATGATTTATCCCCCCCACTTTGACGTTTCCAATGTGCTTACCACAGTCTTTTAAGAATATACCAAACAGGTAATTACTATCATTAGAAACCGAACGGATGAATGCCTTTGTACTCTCAATGGTGTGCGTATAGAAACGACTCTCTAAATATTGGTTGATCTCGGGATTGTTCATCCAACTAACATACGCTTCGCTCGCATCGTCTTCGGTAAGGCGACGAAGATAAATTTGCTCTCCGTCTAATACAGGTACTTCCATTGTGTCACAAATTAAAAAACTCTTTAACCTTTGCAATAATCCAATCCTGTTCTTCCTCGGTAAGCGTCGGAAACATGGGTAGAGATAAACATTTGCTATAGTAGTCTTCAGCCACAGGCAGATCCCCCTTCTTCCAACCAAACTGCCGATAATATGGCATAGTATGGACTGGAATATACAGCACTTGAGAATTGACATTGTTGGCTCGCAAGTAGTCGTACAACCCCTTGCGCTTGTCGGTGGGTACCTGAATAACATATAGATGGAAAGCATGAGTAACCCCCACCTGACGGAAAGGAGTCTTCACAACCATTCCTTTGAATGCCTCATCATACTTCTTGGCAATCTCATTTCTACGCTGGATGCTCCAGTTCAAACGCTTCAATTGGCTGATGCCAAGGGCTGCCTGCATCTCGGTAATGCGATAGTTGTAACCCAACTCTTGCATTTCATAATACCAGCCACCATCGCTTGTATCCAATAAGGCAGGGTCTTTGGTTATACCATGAGTACGGAAGAGCACAACCTTGTCATAAAGGTCTTTGCGATTGGTGGTAATAGCCCCACCTTCACCCGTTGCAATATGCTTCACAGGATGGAATGAAAATACTGTAAAGTCTGCGTACTTGCAGTTTCCAATCATCTGCTTCTCACCTTTGCTATCCACAAAGCTACCTCCAGGTGCATGGCAGGCATCAACTACAATGGCAAAGCCATATTCATCAGCCAATCTACGAAGTTTTTCCTCGTCAATGGGATAACCGGCAAAGTCAACGGGTACAACGGCCTTGTAAGTTCCCTTCGGAGACGCTTTGAGTATCTGCTCAAGTTTATCCAAATCCATCAAGAAGGTCTTGGAATCGATGTCACAGAATACCACTTCTGCTCCCTGATAACGGAAGCCATTAGCAGAAGCAACAAAAGTAATAGGTGTTGTGATAATCTTGTCACCGGGCTTAATATCCAATGCCATGGCACAAAGGTGCAGGGCTGCTGTACCATTACTCACCATACAAGCATACTCCACCCCAAGGTACTTGGCAAAGTCTATCTCAAACTGTCTAATTAGCGGACCTTGCGTCATGTAGTCAGACTTCAAAGCAGCTACAACAGCCTGCACATCTTCATCGTTAATGTTCTGGTGACCGTATGGAATTGGTTTCTCTATCATTTTACTTCAAAGTTAGGATACACATACTTCCTAATGTTTTCTCGCATTGATTCGACTGTCTCCCACTGTTCATTACTATCAGAACTATAATGAAAACCAAAGGGAACAGGCTTTGCATTGTGGTGCTTAATATAGTCTTCCCTCCCCCAACAGAACGACACCGAAGGAAGAATAGCATAGTATTTCCCAAGATCGATTGTATCAAGAGCATCGGTAATAGTTATCATCTCCTCGTGTAGTTTTTCTCCTGGGCGGATTCCAACTTCGACCTGCGGCAGGTTTGGAGCTATGGCCGTGGCAACATCCTTGATGTGATACGAAGGAATTTTGGGGATAAATATTTCTCCCCCTAAATGATGTCCAAGTGCATACATAACCAACGCCACGCCTTCCTCTAAAGAGATATTAAAACGTGTCATGCGCATATCCGTGATTGGAATTTCCGTAGCGCCACTATCACGCTTATTGATAAAGAATGGAATAACACTTCCTCTGCTCCCCATCACATTGCCATATCGGACTACAGAAAACCGCACATCTTTAGCTCCTTTAATGTTGTTTGCTGCCGTGAACAACTTATCGCTGGTCAGTTTGGTTGCACCATATAGGTTGATTGGTGCACACGCCTTATCTGTGGACAGCGCAACCACATCTTTTACTCCACAAGAAAGAGCTGCAGCTATGACATTTTGGGCACCATTAACATTTGTCTTGATGCATTCGTCTGGGTTGTACTCGGCTGTGTCGACCTGCTTAATGGCTGCCGCATGAATAATGACGTCAACTCCTTCGCAAGCCCGCACCATCCGATCCCTATCACGTACATCACCAATAAAATAGCGAAGTTGAGGGTACTTGCATTCTGGCCAGCGCTGTTTCATATTGAACTGCTTCAGCTCGCCTCGAGAGTAGATGATGATTTTTTTTACATTAGGGTAATCTCTAAGAATTACCTCCACGAATTTCTTACCGAACGATCCCGAACCGCCAGTAATTAGAACTGTTTTTCCATTAAGCATATCAATATTTTTTTATATATTATTTGCTATTTATTGTTTAACATATAAATACAAAAGAGCTCATGCATTAAGGTGAATACTCTTCTTATTTTAGTGATGTGTGTGTTTATTAATCTGCATCATAGAACACCTTATACCACTCGGCGAATCGTCTCAAGCCTTCGCGCAGGGGTATCTGAGGAGTGAAGCCAGTGGCTCTGTCCAGTGCCTCGGTGTCGGCAAAGGTGGTGGGCACGTCGCCAGGTTGCATCGGAGCAAGCTCTTTGTGCGCCTCGAAGTCGTAATCCTCGGGCAATACTCCAGCCCTGACCAACTCCTCTTGCAGCGTCTGCACAAAGTCCAAGAGGTTCTCCGGCCGACCGCCTCCAATGTTGTAGACGGCATAGGGAACCCCTTGCGTGTTGTCGGCAAAACTGGTTCGAGTCTCATCGTGAATGGGCTCAACCATAGTCCGAGGCGGC
>JAFVBF010000056.1 GCA_017480145.1 Bacteroidales bacterium | reverse complement strand
TGAAAACGGTTGCAAAAGTACGGCTTTTTCAGCAACTGACCAAATTTTTTTTAATTTATTTTCTCAGCCACTGATTCTGAATCCTTTTTATTAAAGAAGAAAGCTATGAAGAGCAGCAAAATGACACCTATAGTAATGGCCGCATCAGCAAAATTGAAAATCGCATTAAAAAAAAGAAAATGTTGTCCGCCCCAAATAGGGAGCCAATCAGGCCATGTGGTGTCAATAATCGGGAAATAGAACATATCCACCACGCGGCCATGCAGGAATCGCTCGTAGCCGCCCTCTGGAGGGAACAGACGTGCCACATGATAATAGCTCTCATCAAAGATAAGTCCATAAAAAGCACAATCAATCAGGTTGCCAATGGCACCAGCAAAAATGAGAGAGAGAGAGACCACAACGCCTGTGGAGCATTTGCCTTTCTTAATTTGGGAAATCAGATACCACAGCACCGCAGCAGCAGCCAAGATTCGGAAAAGGGAGAGCATCAGCTTGCCAGCACTGCCGCCGAAAGCCATGCCGAAAGCCATACCCTCGTTTTCGACAAAAAGCAGTTGGAACCAACTCCCAAAAACAGGGATGGACTGACCAATCTGCATGGTTGTCTTTACCGCTATTTTAATGATTTGGTCAATAATTATGACAGAGCCAGCCACCAAAGCTATTAGCCAGTATTGTTTTTTCTCTTTCGTCATAAGATGTAAATAGGATTGTGCCGTCTTGTTATTTTCTAATGTATAAAGTTCTTTGCAATTTCGTCAAGCAGCTCCTGATACCAAGCTTCGCCAAAACGACGAATAAGTGGTTCTCTGAGATACTGATATAATGGAATCCCCGTCTCACGACCCTTGACCACTGCACAGTGGCAAATGTCCCACTCGTGATAGTTTACTGCCTGAAATTCGCCATAGTTCTCAATACGGATAGGATAGAGATGGCATGACACTGGTTTTTGGAAGTCCACCTTGCCATCCAGATAGGCTTTTTCGATAGCGCACAACGCCGTGCCATCATCGGTAAAAGTAACAAAGGCGCACTCGCGTCCGTTGACCAACGAAGTTCCCCAATCGCCATCCGAATCTACAGCCGATGGTCCCACAGAATCCACCACCTTTCGGCCCGCTTCGGTCATGTAAGGACGCACCTGCGGTAAGATATTATTTATTATGTCCACCTCTTCGGGAGTCAACGGGGCGCCGCTGTCACCATCCACACAACATTGGCCTTTGCAGCATTCAAGCTGGCAGGCAAAACACCGGTCGGCAATATTGTCCGACACTATAGCCGACTGAACTATAAGCATAACGTCTCAATGATTTTGTCGGCCAGTACTGCCGCTAATTTATACTTCGACTCTCTCGTCCATCCAGCCACATGAGGACTCAGCACCGTGTGAGATGACTGAAGAAGATAGCGGAAATCTGATGTCAGATTCTCCAAATCCAAACCATCCTTGGTCATGTTCTCATACTCTATCACATCCAGAGCCGCTCCGGTCACCAACCCCTGCTCCATAGAACGGACAAGATCGGGGGTACATACCACGCCACCTCTTGAGGTATTGACGAGAACTAACGGGTGCGCAAAGGACTGGAAAAATTCATAATCAGCCATGTGATGAGTCTCCTCCGTAAGGGGGACATGGAGACTGACCACATCGGCCTGCTGCATCAGCGTGGGGAGATCAACCTCCTGAACATAGTCGGGCGCATAATCAAATTTATACTTATCATAGGCCAGTATCCGACAACCAAAGCCTTGCAGACGTTGTGCAAAGGAGGCTCCCATATTGCCAAAGCCAATGATGCCCACCGTGCGATACTGCAATTCGGCACCACGGTTGGCCTCGCGCTGCCATAGCCCCTGCCGAATCTCAGCATCTGCCCGGGCAATATTATTGAGTAGTGCCAGCAGTAGCCCAACGGCATGTTCACCGACAGCATCTCGATTGCCTTCGGGCGAATTAAGACACCGAATCCCTTTGCTTTCGGCATACGTGACATCAATTGTCTCCATACCAGCCCCAACCCTGCCAATGCAACGCAGACGAGGGGAATGGTCTATAAAGTTTCTATCAACAAAAATTTTGCTACGCACCACCACCCCGTCATAGTCAGCCATTCGGGAAAGAATCGCATCATAGTCAGCAGTGATATCAACATCAACAACAAAACCCGCCTCACGCAACCGTTGTTCCAGCACGGGATGCGTAGCATCAGTAATAAGTATGTTCTTTGACATCTTCGGAAGTTAATAATAGGTCTATGCCAGCCCCTTATAGGCATCTTCGTCCTCAGGGTCCACGGCTGGCTCCAATTCCTCGTTATCAAAAGAGAAAGACTCCTGCTTGCCCTCATGGCTTTCACGGCCTTCCCTAATGGTTTCGCCTGCAATAATACCTGTCGGAACAGCGATGATAGAATAACCCAAAAGCATGACCAGCACGGAGATGAACTGTCCTACTGGGGTAACAGGGGCAATGTCGCCATAGCCTACAGTGGTAATGGTAACAATGGCCCAATAAATGCCACGTGGAATGCTGGAGATGGCCGGATTCCGGTCTCCCTCGATGGCAAAAATCAATGTGCCAAGAATAACAGCCGCAATGACCACGACAAGCATGAAAATGAGTATGCGGACGACACTACGCCGAAGGGAATTAAGCAGGAATCGAGTCTCATTGATAAACAGCCTCATGCGGAAGATTCGGAAGACGCGCAAAACCCTCAGCAAGCGAAACACCGTCAACGCCTGAGTGCCAGGAATGAACAGGCTAAGATAGGCTGGGAATATGGAAAGTATGTCAATGATGCCATAAAAGGAGAAGATGTATTTCTTCGGGTTTTTCAGACAGTAGATTCGCAGATAAAATTCAAACGTAAAAAGGATGGTAAAACCCCATTCCAGCACCTTCATAAGCCAGTAGGAGAAGGGCTTGTGCTGTGCGCCACCTGTGAGCGTGGTGTTGCCCAGCATACTGTCCACCATCATAAGGACAATATTCAAGGCGATAAGGATGAGAATCCAGATGTCAAAACGCTTGCCTGCCGGAGTGTCAGAACGAAATATAATAGTGTATATGTCCTGTTTTGAAAGATCCCTGTACTTTTTGGGCAGCAGACAGTCGAAGAGTATGCGATGCATCACATCTCCTACCCAGTTTAGCAGAGAGCGTCCCCAACGCCTATAATCAAACCGCTGTAGCCAATTTTTCTCCATCATGCACTAACGGACTTATAGTAAATAACATTTGCCCTATAAGGCTGAAAGCACCTCCGTGCCACTCGCTGCACATCGTCAGGCGTCACCCTGCGATACAGCAAGGGTTCATCGTTTACCCAATTGAGATGGCCAAGCCATTCAAAATAGCACAAGTTGTGAGCCCTGTCGGCCACCTTGTATTGCGAAAAGGCAAAGGTAGACTCAAACTTGTTCACCACTTTCTGCAACTCATACGAAGATATGGGATTGTCACACAGGAATGACAACTCCTTCCATACAGCTGCCTCAGCAGCTTCCAATGTCTTGCCGGGCTGAACCTTGCCATCAATGACAAAAAGCCCCCGATCACGGTCACCCGTCAAATAGACATTCAATTCGGAGAAAAGGCCTTGTTCTTTGACCAATCGGTTGTACATCCGCGACGAGTGCCCATTGCTCAGCACATCGCTGATAATGTCATAGACCACAAAATCGGGATGAAGGCGGTCGCACATCAGGAATGCCATGAACAGAGCGTCGCTCGGAACCTCACGTGATAATTGCAGTCTATGGGGTTCGACTGGTTCCGGCTCTTGCGGCAAGGCGACATTGGAGCCTCCTTGCTGACTCGACAGGTCACCAAACAAATGTTCAACCATTTGCACAGCACGATCTGTATTGATATGACCCGCCACAGAGACTATAGCATTGGCAGGATAGTAATGCCGTGCAAAGAACTGACGCTCATCATCCACAGTAGCCTGCTGCACATGACGGATATCCGCCCCGATGGTACACCACCGATAGGGGTGAACCTTATAGCACAGCGGTCTCAGATGCAGCCACTTGTCTCCGTAAGGCTGGTTGAGATAGCGTTGATTATACTCCTCTGTCACCACTCGCTGCTGAACTGCAAGAGAATGCTCGGAGAAGTCTAAACCAGCCATGCGATCAGCCTCAATTCTGAGCATCGTAGGGAGATGTTCCGCAGGTGCCGTGACATAATAATTTGTATAATCATTATTCGTAGAGGCATTGCACTCTCCGCCCATATTACTGACCACAGCATCATAATCTGGAACCCGAGGCGTGCCACCAAACATCAGATGTTCGAACAGATGAGCGAAGCCCGTTCTGTCGGGAGACTCGTTGCGAGCTCCTACACGATAGAATGTATTCACTGTAACCAGCGGGGTGTCGTGATCCTCATGCAGCAACAAAGTCAGCCCATTGGAAAGTATATGCTTTTGATATTCAATCATTATCTTCCATACTATTGGGAAAGGATACAGATGGTTGTCTGTGTCAGAGCGAACTCATCCCACACAAATCAGAGACGCATCCTTCAAAGCATTCTTCAGTCAAAACAAAAAGCAAAAATACGTAAAAAAAAAATACCCTACCCTATCTATACGCCAAAAAAACGACACAACTAATTCAGAGTAAATTATTTTTGCCCATTTCGGAAATAAAGTATATTTTTACAACGTAAATCGTCATTAGACACCATGTAAAGAGAAAGAAAAAACCGATTAATCAAATCAATATAAACCAGGCATTTGCTATTTATTCCGACCTGTCTGAAACGTAGGAAACATCATACTGGTACCTTTGAGGAAGACAAGAGCAGATGTTCGCCGATAGGCGGGCATTTTGTCTATCCTCAAAAGGTGATTCCAACGACCGCAGACAGGAGACGAAAGTGTTCGCCTCCTTTTTTGCGGTTGTTGGAATCTGAGGAATCGGTAGCAGATTGCTCTAAACAAATAGCAATATGCAAAAAAGACATTTGGATCGGTGGATTTACTTCACCGAATTGGCCAATACATCACGCGAGTATTACATAGACTATGTGCGCAGCATCAAACCTCTAACCAACAATACAAGAGTCTTTGAAATAGGGTGCGGAGAAGGAGGCAACCTGCTGCCCTTTGCAGAAGTAGGCTGCCAAGTTACCGGAAACGACCTTAAACCCAAACAAATTGAAAACGCCAAAGACTTCTTCGGCCGCAACAACCTCACAGGAAACTTCATTGCTGGCAATTTCCTATATGTGCCTGCCCCGCAAATTGAAGAAGAGAAGTTTGACATAATTTTGGTGCACGATGTCATAGAGCATATCGAACCCGAAGACAAAGTGCCATTTCTGCAGCATTTACAGAAATTCATGAGAAAGGATGCTATTGTCTTCATGGCTTTTCCTGCATGGCAAATGCCCTTTGGCGGGCACCAGCAGATATGCCGGGCCAAGGTGTCTAAGTTTCCCTTCCTGCATCTGCTGCCGCAGAACCTCTACTCAAACATTCTTCGCAAAGCGGGAGAAGACGAGGGCCTCATTGATGAGTTACTCAGCATCCGGCGTTCCAAAATGCCCATCGAACGGTATGAGAAAACCGTACATCGCACCAACCTGAGCATCCAAAAACGGACTCTTTGGTTCATCAATCCCCACTACAAACAGAAATTCCACCTGATACCCCTAAAATGCATCTGGCCGTTCAGTCATATTCCCTACCTAAGAAACTTCTATACAACTTCAGCATGGTATATCCTGAAATAACACAACCCTTAGAATAGCGTCTGAGAGGGGCGTTACCTATAGGCAGAGAGGGGCGTTACGTAATAGCGTAACGCCCCTCTCTGCCTATACTCATCCCGGTCATGAACGAGCCAACTACTTGACACTGGACAAAACTCCCTTGGAATCAAAAACGAGTGTCATGCCGGTGGCGAGCTCCACTTCATAGGAGCTTGGAGAAGCCGCAGAGGCCGTCTTAGTAGCAAATACCTTAGATATCCGAGTGACGAGTTCATCCTCAAAACGTTTTTTTAGATAGAGTTTGATGCGCTGAGGCAAAACACTTTCCGGAACACCGTCGTTGCAGCGTGCCTCAATCCAAAGACCTGTACGGTCAAACTCAATGATGCTATTGTCATTCATCATGACCAAGTAGCCCGATGCTGCATTCTCGCGAGTAACCTCAATGGGCATGGCATAACTGAAATTCTGGCGTAGAAAACGCTGGGCGGGCCCAGGCAGACTGTATGGACTGACAGGAATCACAGCATGAGCAATCGTGACAAATGCAACAGATGCGAGCATCATTATTAGAATCTTTTTCATGGGGCTATTATTTTTCAAATTGTAATGGCTGGGCATTACTGCAACCATCAAATGTCCGACCGTTAACAAAAACCTGCTCAATACGGCTATGGAAAGTCTTACCTTCAAGGGGACTCCATCCGCACTTGTAATACAAGGAGTCCTTGGTGACTGTCTGCTCGCCACCCATTCTCAACAGGACCAAATCAGCATGATAGCCGGCACGGATAAAGCCCCGATGACTGATACCGAAAAGACGGGCAGGATTGTGACACATCTTTTCGACCAAAAGGGGTAGCCAATTTCGCAACAACTCATCACGTTCCGACTCCATCACAGCAGGACTGCAAAGAGGTTCCAGCATCATCTGCAGAGAATGCTGGATAGAGGGGATGCCGCTGGGAGCGGAAAAATAAGGCTGCCGCTTGGAGGAGATGGTGTGGGGTGCATGGTCAGTGGCAATGGTATCGATGCAGCCGTCATAAAGAGCAGCCCATAGGGCCAGCCGGTCATCGTTAGACTTAATGGCCGGGTTGCATTTTATCAAATTGCCCAAAGAATCATAATCACGGTCGTCGAACCATAAGTGGTTAGGGGTCACCTCGGCGGTGATATGTTTCTCTTCCAGAGACTGGTTGCTAAGCAAGTCTAACTCTGTCGAAGAGGAAATATGGGCCACATGGAAACGGGTACCGTAACGTCGTGCACGTTCTATGGCACGATAGGTACTCAGATAGCAGGCCGCGGTGTTGCGTATCTTCGGGTGCAGTGCAGCCGTCTCTTCCGGAGTACCCTCGTACTGCTGGCGAAAAGCAGCCATATTCTCTTTTATGACTGACTCTTCCTCACAATGAGCCACTATAAGTTTCTTGGAATGAGAGAAGAGATAGTCCAACCGCTCAGTGTCATTGACCAACATATTGCCAGTGCTGCTGCCCAGAAAAAGCTTGATAGCCGCATAACGATGAACGGGAGTCTGTATGAGTGTCTCGATATTATCATTAGTCGCACCAAGCATGAAACCGTAATTGACCAGACATTTATCAGCAGCGAGGTGTTCCTTTTCCTCAAGGGCTTCAAGCGATATTGTCTGCGGAATGGTGTTGGGCATATCGATAACCGAAGTCACCCCCCCAGCGAGGGCAGCCCTGCTCTCGGTAGCCATATCGGCCTTGTCCGTGAGTCCAGGGTCGCGGAAATGCACATGGGTGTCTATCACACCTGGTATCGCATAGCAGCCTGAGGCATCAACAACCTCAGCCTCAGCGGGATTGACAGATTCAGCAAAACGACCATTAACTATGGCAATGGAACGCTGTTCGATGCGTCCCTCATTGACAACCGTGGCGTTTTGGATAAGATAGTTCACAGACTAATATTTTTTGAGGCCCGCCCACTTACGGCCTTGCTCATAGGCATCGGCAGAAGTATTATACTTGTAAGGAACGACGAAGCGACCCGTGTGATCCACACAGCCCCAGTGACCCTCACGTTTAGCCGGGGCGAAACGGTCATGTCCTGTGCCAGCAAACTGCTTAGCACCTTCGAGAACGGGGCGTACAGCCCACTCTCCTTTATAGTTCACGAATCCCCACTGTTTGGAGACACTATCCATGACGGGATAAATCCAGTCGCCAAGCGTACGACCTTGATCCCACTCGTTGCCTGCCTGCCAAGCCTCATCCGAAAGAGTGAATACCGGCTGAGATAAAAGGTAGCCCGTATTGTCAATGCTGGCCCAATAGCGACCCACCTTGACGGTAGCAAACAGACCGGTGTCATTGGCAAAATGAGTGGCATTTTCATACATAGGCTGTATGACCCAGTTGCCAAAGTAGTCAACCCAGCCCCACGAACCCGTAGTGGGATGAGAAGCCGGGTAACGCCACTGGTTCACCGGACGACCATGCTCCAACTGATACAATGCCTTGGCAGCATCTTCTTGTGTGTTGAATACGAACTGGGTAATCACATTGCCATTGCGATCCACATTGCCCCAGCGTCCGCCAAATTTGGCCTGCGTATAAGCATGGTGATTGTCACTCCCGAAATGAGCCATGTTTTCGTACGTGCCTTGAATCATCCAACGGCCGAGGTAATTGACCACCCCATAGAGGCCATTGTTGGCATTGGCAACCGGCATACGCCATGTGTCATAGTGAAGCCCAGCACGCCACTGCTCACCCGCAGACTCAGCATCTTCTTTCGTATGAAAAACATTGTTGATGACAAGTACACCCTTGCCATCAATACATCCCCAGCGTCCGCCCTTCTTTATGGCAGCGAACTTGGTCGGTTCCTCGCCGATAAATTTGCCTGCGTCCTCGTATTCGGGCTGGAACTTCCATAATCCATTGTAATTCACATACCCCCATAGATGATTTGAAGCACTACACACCGGATAGAGCCACTTGCCTGGCTCCCCAGCATTCATCCAATGACGCCCTGCCTCTTCCGCTTCTTCCTCGGTGTCAAAAATGTTACGCACCACCATCACGCCTTTCACATCTATGCAGCCCCAGAAATTGTCGTATTTGACCACGGCAAAACGACGGCTCCAACCTTGGAACTCGTTGGCGCGCTGAAATTTTGGAGCTATCATCCATATACCATTGGCATTGGTGTACCCAAATCGCTTGCTATCGCGATCTTCCGCCAAAGTTTGCGACGATACGCCACACCATGCAACAAACGCCAAAAGCAAGAGGCTGATGATTTTTTTCATATCCTTTTCGGTTGAGAATAGGCACAATACAAAGAATTTGCAAAGATACATTTTTTTATTATATCCGCAAAATCAGCCATCACGCAAAGTCACTTGCAGGATGCAGCAATGGCCTGGGCGGCATGGCACAGGGACGAGAAACAATAGTCCACCAAAGAGGCATTGTGCCGGGCTATCTCGGGCCACTCGCCCACGAGTATGGTCTGCATACCACACCGACGGCCAAAGAGCATGTCCGTAACAGCATCACCTATCATAACGCTCTCTTTCAAGTTGATGCCTGGATAGTCGTGCCGTGCCTGCAGAGCCATTCCAATATTAGGCTTGCGACGAAAATCGTGAGCCTCCTTTCGGCTTGGGCAATGGTAAATGCGGTCTATGCGTCCTCCTGCCGCAGCAACAGAGGAAATCAACTTATGATGGACCGCTGACAAATCGTCCTCGGACATCAACCCCTTGCCAATGCCCTGCTGGTTTGTCACCACAAAGACATGAGAGAAATAATTCGAGAGGGATGCCACTGCATCAATGGCACCTGGCAGAAATTCCAATTCCTCGGGAGTGCGCACGTAACCACCTTCAATGCGACGGTTGATGACCCCGTCACGGTCCAAGAAAAGGGCATTTCCTATTCTGATTTTTTCGTACTTTTGCATTCTGATTTTTCGAGAGATGTGTCGGATATCGTTTTTGACGTAATAAACGATGGGTCTCTCAAATTATTTTATGACAACGACATACAACGGGGCATGATCAAAGAGAATCTTGACAAAATACGCACCACAATACCAGCAGGGACACGACTGATAGCCGTATCGAAAACCAAACCCGTGGAAGACCTGAAAGAAGCCTACGAGGCCGGGCAACGGCTGTTTGGAGAAAACAAAGCCCTGGAGATGCGCGACAAGCACGAGGCCCTGCCCAAAGACATTGAGTGGCATTTCATCGGTCATTTGCAGAGCAACAAAGTCAAATACATAGCACCCTTTGTTTCCTTAATTCACAGCATCGACTCCACCGCCATTCTCCAAACCGTAAACAAGGAGGCGGGCAAGAATCACAGAGTTATTGATTGCCTATTGCAATTCCACATTGCCTCGGAAGAGACCAAATTCGGGCTGAACACTGAAGAAGCCGAAATCCTGCTACAGTCATATGCTGAACTGAAGCATGTACGAATCGTAGGGGTGATGGGCATGGCCACCAATACAGAAAATAGTCAATTGGTGCGCCAAGAATTTCGAACACTGAAAGAGATATTTGAGAATCTTAAGCAACGTCATTTTGCCGACCGCCCTGAGTTTAATGAAATTTCGATGGGTATGAGCGGCGACTATGCAATTGCTATTGAGGAAGGCAGTACTTTGGTACGAGTGGGCAGCGCAATCTTCGGGGCACGCAACTACTCTCAGGTCAACGACATCGCTTGAAACTGCCACTTCCCTACCCGAGCGTCTAACCTAACGATAAATATCAATGCAAATTTTCAAAAACAGGGGAAACATTATCCTTTCCTATATCATCATCACTCTGGGCCTGATGTGCTACACTTTTGCATGGTCGGTATTCATGCTGCCCTGTAAGATTATTTCGGGAGGCGTGACAGGACTATCGTCCATCATCTACTTCCTTGTTCCTGGGCACATTCCCGTAGGTATCACCAGTTTTATAATCAACACCATCTTTCTTTTAATAGGATTCCGCATCATGGGGTCCAAGTTTGGTGCCAATACCATCTACTGCATCCTGATGTCCTCACTGCTGTTCCTATTCTGGCAACAGGGCATACACATCGAAAGATTCATTAATGGGCCTGACCTGATTAACAACGACTTTCTGTGCGCCATACTGGGCGGAACGCTGTGCGGACTTGGCATCGGTCTAACCTTTTCCATGGGCGGGAACACCGGTGGCACAGACATCATTGCCCTGATAGTATGCAAATACTACAATATTTCGCCGGGGAAAGTCATCATGATGATGGATTTGGTCATCATCGGATGCACCTTTTTTGTTTCCCACGACATCAACAAAGTCATCTATGGCTACATGGTCATGGTGTCCACAACCTATGTGCTCGACTTAGTGATAGACGGCAACAAGCAGTCCTACCAAATCATGGTGTTTTCTAACCATACGCCAGCAATCGGGGAGGCTGTGACCAAGGAGGTTGGGCGCGGAGCCACGCTACTGGATGCCGAAGGGCTGTACAGCCACAAGGCTCAAAAAGTACTGCTAATGATGGTGCATCGCACTGACAAGGCACATGTTATGCGCATTATTCACCGCATTGACCGCGATGCGTTTATCTCTGTGTCTAAAGCACAAGGCGTGTATGGCAAGAATTTCGAAAAACTGAAACTATAATGAAACTCGTATCCCCTTCGCTGCTGTCGGCAGACTTTGGCAACCTGCAGCGAGACATAGAGATGCTCAACGAGAGCGATTGCGACTGGCTGCATGTTGATGTCATGGACGGGCTGTTCGTACCCAATATTTCCTTTGGGCAACCCGTCATCAAACATATTAAGAGACATGCTCGTAAGCCACTGGATGTCCACCTGATGATAATGGACCCCGGACGATACGTGGCTGATTTCAAAGAGGCTGGAGCAGACCTGCTGACCGTGCACTATGAAGCCTGCACCCATTTGGACCGCGTGCTACACAGCATCAAAGACCATGACATGAAGTGCGGTGTTGTGCTGAACCCCCATACCTCCGTTACCCTGCTTGAAGACTCCGTACAGATGTGCGACCTTGTACTACTGATGTCCGTCAATCCTGGTTTTGGCGGACAGAAATTCATCGATAATACCTATAACAAAGTAAGGCAGTTGAAGGCACTCTGCAATCGTAAGAATCCGGAATGCCTCATAGAGGTGGACGGCGGAGTAAACATCACCAATGCACCACTACTGTATGAAGCGGGGGCTGACGTACTGGTGGCTGGCAATGCCGTATTCAAATCCGAAGACCCCAAAGCCATCATCCGCAATCTTAAAGGTTTAGCATAAACAGATTATTGCAATATGACGAGACCGCAGCTCATCATTGCCTCTGGAAAGGAGAAGGTGCTACAGCGTCGCCATCCCTGGATATTTTCTGGAGCCGTGCAACGCCGCATAGGCCAGCCCTCAGATGGCGACCTTGTGGACGTATGCGCCGCTGACGGACGCTGGCTGG
>JAFVBF010000001.1 GCA_017480145.1 Bacteroidales bacterium | reverse complement strand
AGAGATTCTCATCCATCGGTCTCCTGTATATCGTCGTTTTCTTCATGATTACGTCGTTTGGTACTGCAAAGGTACAAAATTATATCGAATTATCGTCAGAAATATCTGACTATCAGTTTGCTAATTTTTAGAACATCCCATATACCATCTTCAACACTACTGTCAACTTTTAAAATGATAGAGCATACAGGTCCAGTGCCTGGATTAATTGGTTGTTTTTTAGCACTATAATAAGAACGATTTTCTATAAAGAGAAATTTATACGTTGACTCGATAAAAGAAGCCGTCCATGTATCACCCATTCGATTAGGATCAGGCTCAACATAATAATAACGTTCATCATCGTCATTATAAAAACCTTTTATTGCTTCTACACCATCTGGCAAATTTAAATTTGCACCAATGCCTCTGATAGGACAGTCATTATCCATTTCAATAGTTAATGTGACGTTTTCACCAGGCTGTGCAGTGATGTCTGAGAATTTTAATTGTGCAGTACCTATTTCTGCACTGGCCAGCATCGGCAGCAGTGCCATCGTCAATAAAGAGAAAATCTTTTTCATAATCTTCTTTTTTTAAATAATTTGTTGTTAATGAATAAAATTAGTGTTAGTCCAAAAGGTCGGGGAGAAGACAGAAAAAGAAAACGTGGACTAATTACTTTCGTCTATGTTTCCCAGGTATCGCCAATAACCTATTGTAAAAATCAAAAGAGAAAACAAAAGTAAAAGCAAAGCCTAATAAAACTTGTATTTTCAGATGTTTAGGCGATGTGTTGTTGTAGGTTGATTTTCCTTTATTTTACTTTTTATTCGCTTTAATTTGTTACTTTTTTGTTACTTTATTTGGTGGGTAACAAAAAAATGCCTACCTTTGCACATGGTAACAAATCAATATTTCAAAACGATGGCAAAGAAAAAACAGCCCAAAAAGGCCAAAGAGCCGATTAGGATTCGATTTAAGCAGTTGGCAAATGGTAGTCAAAGCATCTATCTTGACACCTACAGGAACGGCAAACGCTCGTATGAGTTTCTGAAACTCTACATTGTGCCAGAGGTTGATGAGGCTACACGCCTACAGAACCAGAACACGATACAGGCGGCAACGGCTATCAAGTCACAGCGTCTTATTGATATGGCAAATGATGAGGCAGGGATAACGAAAGCATCACACCGCTCAAAGATGCTATTGACTGACTGGATGAGGTACTACAGCGACCACAAGAAAAAGACAGGTCAGAGCGATGCCTTTTCCAAACAGATTGACAAGGCGATTCGACACCTTGTTTTGTACAAAGGCGATAAGGTGACAATGAGAGAGATTGATAAGGCTTATTGTTTGGGCTTTATTGACTACCTCAATAGCTTGCAGATGGCCAACGTAACAACGGCAGGTTATTTCAGATGCCTTAATTGTGCATTGAATATGGCGGTTAAGGATGAGGTGATACCATTCAACCCCATAACCAAGATAAGCAGCGACCAGAGGATAAAGATACCAGAGAGCACACGCGAGTATCTGACGGTTGATGAGGTTAAGAAACTGATTGCAGCCGATTGTATCAATGAAGCCACAAAAAGAGCCTACCTTTTCAGTTGTTTTTGTGGCTTGAGATACAGCGATATAAAGGCTTTGACGTGGGGCGATGTGGTTAAGGATGGTGAGCAGTACAGGGTTAAGATTGTGATGGTAAAGACCCAAAAGACACTCTATTTGCCATTATCAAAGGAGGCTTTAAGATGGATGCCAGAACGAGGCGAAACAAAGGACACAGACAAGATATTTGACTTACCAAGCCAATGTTACTTGAACGTGGTATTAAGAACATGGGCGAAAAATAGCGGCCTATCAAAGCACGTTACATTCCACACTGCCAGACATACATTTGCAACACTTGAACTGACTGCAGGAGCAGACCTTTACACGGTGAGCAAACTATTAGGCCACACCCAAGTAAAGACTACCCAGATATATGCAAAGATTGTGGATAAGAAAAAGGATGAGGCCGTGAACCTTGTTAGCAATCTGTTTGACGAATAGGAGGCAGGGATATGGAAGATATAGAATACATCGAACTAATAGCCAATGGGATGAAAACCAAGGGTGACATTGAAAAGCGTTTGGAATTATACACCGATGCGGCCAGACGGGATTTTTGCATGAAGTTGTATGGCCGCATACCGATGGGCAATGTACCGACACAAGAGGAATTCGAGGCAGGGCATATTGTGTCCGGCCTCACACCTCAACAGGAATTCGAAATGAAGAATCTGGAGGTGGCACTCACACACATTGAAAGTCTATTCGGCATTAGTATATTTCCAATGGAGCCAGAGAAAACGACATACACCAACCAACATGAACCAGAGGCATACAAATCAAGAAAGAGGGGCAGACCTACATATCCCATTGCATCTTTCATCCTTGAACCTGACAAAGATTCCCTATTGAAGCGGATGCACGATTTAATGGATGGTAAAACAGGAAAGAATGCGCTTGTTATCATCAAAGCGTGTGTTGTTATTGGATATATGACAAAGCCACAATACAAGGCCGTTGTTAATGAATTTGGGAATATCTGCAGTCAATCTTGTTACAATGCCAACATGGGCGAAAACACTATTAGAACACAGACATCAGAAAAGGTTGTTTATCAAAACTGCAACAAGTTCACAGAACAAGAAATAGAATCGGCAATAATGAGCCTAAAACAGACATAAAAAAAGCCCGATTTTGTGATAAAAATGGCGTAAAAAGGTACATAATAATAGCGTCTTTTTACGCCTTTCTTTTTCCTTTTATGCTGTTTCTTTCAGTGTTACCTTTGCACAAAATTTCAAACGTAACACTGAAAAGGTATGGCAGAAGATTTGATATTACAGAGGCTTGAAGCGATTGAGCGTAACAGCCTTTTGGCAGCAAAGAATGTGCTGACCATTGACGATGTTGTGTTCCTTACTGGACTAACCAAAGGCCACATCTACAAACTGACGTGTAATCGCCAGATTCCCCATTACAAGCCCAATACGCGATTGCTCTACTTTGACCGCAAGGAAATAGAGGGATGGATGAAACAGAACCGCCAGAACACCCAGACAGAGGCAGAACAGGCGGCAGCAGCTTACATAGTAGGCCATAACAAGTAACACCCATTGACAATGAGCAAGCGGATATATTACAACGTACCTTGCACCCTGTTTCGGGATTACCTCAAAGATGCCATGCACCGTAAAAGAATCTTTGATGATGTCTTAGTATATGCCATCTATGCCGAGTTTATGAGGCTACAGGATGAGGAAACCGATGAGGCTAAGAGATTCGATAAGGCTTGCAAGAATATGGGGTGTATGGCTTACAAAATGAATGACGTGCTATTACAAGGGGCAAAACTTTGTGCGTCTGGCAAAGGAGAGGCTTATTGCTCCATTGAGGCCGATAAGTTCTGGCAACAGGTCAATGAGCAACAAACAGACGAAGAGAGGGCGTTGTTTCTGGCATGGGTGGCACTGAAATCCATCATAGGGAATAAGCCGTACATAAAGACCAATAATGCACTATGGCTTTCACGGATGGATGGCAACAGCAAGAAAAAGGAAAGAGGATTCAAGCACAAGCACATATACACCGAGGCCGTGGAGAGATACAATAGCCTTTATAAGTGCAGAAGATTGAGAGCCTTATTGTTTGAATATTATCACGTTTCCTTTTTTTCCGATGGTGTGAGAGGCTTTTATTTTTCACTCACATTGGATATGGAGAGATTATTGAGAGCCGTGAAAGATAGTACCAGGACAAATGCAATTAGCAAGTATAACGAGGCAAAGAAAGCGGCATTGGAAGCATTAAACCATGACTGCAATCATAACTGCAACCATGACTTAAACCATAACTGCAACCTTAAATAAAGAGACACCCCAAAATCGAAAACAATATGGCACTAAGATTCAAAGTTGAGACGCTTGAAGATAAAGTAAGATTCTACGTTAAAGGCATAGAGTTGGATTTGTCCTACCATGCTGCATCATGCCTTTGCAACACCATCATAGAGGCTTGTTTGGAGAGGAAAGAATCTAAAGCAAACAAACGTCAATGGTGGCTATTACGCGCCAAGCAGGGTAAGCGATGCAATATAAGAGAGGGCAACAGGCAGGACTATGAGGATTTCTTGAAAGCCAATGGCATTGACATCGATTCATTGAGGGAATCCAACTTAGGCCATACCTATCGAGGCAAGCCACATGAAAAGGAAAAGGCAAAACCGCTATCAAGAAAAGAGCGTGAGGCACAGCGTAAGGCAGCACAGCAAGCCAAGATAGAGGCATTGAAACAGAAATACCACATACCCCCAAAAGATGTGCAACCATGACTGCAATCATAACTGCAACCGCTATTTCAATCAGAATTTCAATCTTAATAAAGATGATTTAATAAATATATATCCCCCTACCCCCCTATTGGGGGGCATCCCCCAAGGGGCAAAAACTCAAACAAGAATGGAGAAAGGATATTGGAAAAAATTAGAGCCAGAGGCCATGAATGGCGAGGTATGGCACAAGGTGATTGGCTACGATTACCAGGTAAGCAGTTATGGCCGTATTAGAACGTGTGACCATGTGCAACTATCACGGAATCGGAAAACCTACCGCATTTGCAGCGGCCAGATAGTAAGGCAGCACCAGAACCGCCAAGGATATTTGAAAGTACACCTTTACAGAGGCAATGAAAGAAAGAGTTTCTTTGTTCATAGGCTTGTTGCTGAAGCCTTTGTTAGAGGTTATGCGTCTGGCCTTGTAGTCAACCACCTCAACGAGATAAAAAGTGACAACAGGGCAATAAATCTGGAATGGTGTACCCCAAAGGAAAACGCCAACTATGGCACTGCACGGCAAAGGCAAAGTGAGGCCATGACCAACAACCCCAAAAGAAGTAAGCCAGTGCAAGCGTTCTGCAAAGACACTGGCAGTTGGATTAAAACCTTTCCAAGCCAGAGGGAAGCGGCACGGCAACTGGATTGCGCACTATCAACGATTCAGAAGTGCATCAACAGGCCGAAACGGACTTATAGAGGATTGCTATTCATATCGCAGTAACAATGATTATCAACAATAATATACACTAAACATGAATGAGATTAAGAAAACATTTGCGGCTAAGACATTGCTGCATTTTTATGGAAGTGACGCATTGGAGCAATCCAAGCCAGATAGACGCAAGATTGATGAGGGCTATTGATTTTGCCTGTAACCAGATAGGGCAAGGAAACTTCACTATTGAAGTGCAGGTATAGCCGAGCAACGAAAGAACAATACACAAGTATTGTATAACAACAATATCAACAAACAAAATTCAATTCAAAATGAACAAAAGAACTGTTTTAGAATTGCTGAAACCCAAGGCAAAGCAGTTGGGATTCAGCCGTAAGGAACTGGCCAGAGTTGCAGACGCAATAATGACCGCACTCCCAGAGGACATCGATGAGGCTGACGAAGAAAGCACCATCGTAAAGAAGATTGATGAGTATTTGCCATTGCTCAAAGTTGGCCAGTCGGCAGCATCACGGCAAGCCTCAACACTCTACGACTCACGTAGGACAGAGGATATTGACGATGAGCCGGAAGATGATGATTCTGGCATCGAGCCAGAAACCACCAGAGGCCGCAGAACACGCAACCGCAAAGATGATGATGATTTTGCCGATGCTCCACGATGGGCAAAACGTCTGGCCAAGATGTTAGAGCAAGGCAGTGACAGCACCATCAAGCGCAGGGCAAAAGTCGAAGCCCTTGTTGAAGACATGGGCATGATGGGAAAACACTACCTACGAGACTTTGACCGCCATTCATTCAGAAACGAAGATGAATGGGAAGATTACTTTGCAGACCTCAAAGAAGAGGTTTCGGAATTTCTGCAAGAAAAAGCAGAGAAAGGGCTTGAGGCTCTTAGTAGACCTGTGGGCGCAATGCCTGGTTCATACAGGCGCAAAGATGATGAACTGACCGATGAGGAAGTTATTGCATTAGCGAAAGGAGAGTAAGGACATGAAAACAACCCGGAACTACATTATCAATGGCAGCGATGAGGCAGAACATACACGCGCCATATTCGGCATATTGCCTATAAATGAGAATGAGGAATTTGATTTTGAGGCTAAAAACATCCTTTCCCCTATCACGCTGATAAAGGAGGAAGCCTTTGACAAAAGCAAGTACCCTGCAAAAATGGATATTGCCATTGTCGAATGTCTGCCAAGCCAGATAAAGAGACAGGATGCACAGACCATGACGATGCGATGGGGCGGCAACATTGCCCATATCACAACGGCAGGGGAGTATGACCCAAAGAACCGCCAATGGCGCACAAAGTTCTGGAACGCCATGCACAACTAATTACCGATAGGGCGTTTCGTACCATCGATAGCGGAACGCCCTACCATTGTAAACAACAGCAAAATACAACGTCTATGGGATTCAAGAAAGGACAGAGCGGAAACCCCAAGGGCAGACCCAAGGGAAAGCCAAACAAAGCCACTGGCACATTGAGAGAGTTCATTGCAAATCTGATTGATGAGAACCGCGACCAGATAAGAACCGATATTGCAGGGCTTGAACCAAAGGAGAGGCTGCAGATGCTTGAACGGATGATGCAATATGTACTGCCAAAGATGGAGAGTACAAAGACAGACATTCGGATTGAACACTTATCGGAATCAGAACTAAGCAACATTGCACAGGACATTCTAACAAAGATTGACAATGAAAATCCAGTTGACTAAAGAAGAAAAGATAGAGTTGCTAAAGGCGATTCATTCTGGCACGTTAAACACCATGAAGATTCCGCGCCTATGCGACCAGATTCAAGGTTCAAACGCCTTTCTTGAATTGATGATGTTGTGTGATGCTGAAGATGAATGCTGTAATGAATAACATGGAAAAGCTACATCGTTTCATTCATATAGAGTTAGGCGAGTACAAGGGCATTCATGGAATCGACCATTTTGCCAATGTTGAATCATTTGGGATGCTGTTAGCCTCAAAGACAGGGGCAGATGTTGATGTGGTTAGATGGTTCGCCTATCTTCACGATTGCAAGAGACACAATGATGGCAGCGACATTCAGCATGGAGAGAGGGCGGCAGAGTATATTGACACGATAAGAAACACCTATCTCCAGTACCTGGATGATGGGCAGGTTGATTTGCTAAAAACGGCTTGCAGATACCACACCACGACACCGAGATTAGGCAATTCTACAATTGATAGTTGTTTCGATGCTGACAGGCTGGATTTGCCGCGTGTGGGCATTGTGCTGAATCCTGATAGGATGGCAACGGAATACGGCAAAGAACTGGCAAGCAAAGAGTATGATGATAACTTACAATTTGCACTTATTAAACAGACTGAGGGTTCTATGCTTGAATTTTATAAGCAATATATCTCCTTAGATGAGCCTGGATTTTTGGGAATAAGATTCAATGTAAGATGCGAGGATGGGAAATTAAGAAGTCCATTTAGAGGCGATGTGTGGCCAGAACCATTGTTCAGTGTTTCAGAATCATGCCCATATAACACAAAATTTTCAACGTCAAAGGGGATTTACATTGTACCTATCGAAAGTTATTTTGATGGTATTGGAATCAATGCCTTTACAGATGCAAGGAAAAATATACACGGAAACAACGAACACTTTGCATATCATTTGATAGAGTATTTCCAAAGTGATTTAGTATACAAATGCCCAACAGGTGGTGAGGCGTGTGTGAGGCAATGCAATATCGTTAAGACTTTCACAGAGGAAGAGTTTGCCGCAATCGGGCATGATGAGTTAATCAAGGTATATGATTCATGGCTATGCACGAAACCAAAAGAAATCAACACCTACGCGCACCCCTACAAAAACCCATTAGGCGATTTTTCAGATTCCGGCAGGGGTAGATTTTGCCTTTCATGGGCAACAGAACCACAAAACCGCAAATTCACATGGTCTTTTATCAAGTTATACAGGATTTGCATGGAATCACGTTTTGATGTGGATTCCGAAATACTATTTTGTTTCGCAATGATATTCCCAACCGTGGAGAATTGGGATATATTTTACCCACAAAAATATAGAGAGTATATAGCGGAATATGCCCACCTATGCAAAAGGCAATTAAGAGCGACCTATGAACAAATCGAAATAGTCATCGAGGCCATTTTGTGTATTGTTGAACGAAAGGAATCCGATAAAATGGAAGTTGAAGCCTGCAAGGAATGTTGTATCAAATATAGGGGTTATTAAGTCCAATAAAAAGGATGGATCCCTTTCAATAGACACCCATCCCTTTTCGTTGTGATAATTGTCTCTACATCCTTACAACCTCCAGCCAAACGAGAGTGAATGAAGAAAACACTACTCACCATTCTTTAACAACCAAATCGAAATTCTGGAAACCGCCAGTTCGGACACCTACTTTGTGCAAGTGCGCTGCAAAGGTAGTGAATTTATTTGAATAACAAATACTTTAGAATGTTTAACTTAAATCTATTTGTCATTCAAATAGATGCAAAATTCTTTTAACACTGGCAATTCCTTTTGTCTGGAGTATTATGGCTAACTTTGCACCATCATTAAACCAATATGCGTATGACACAGCAAACAACACTATCAAAGGAACTGGCCAGAATCGACCAAAGGATTGCAGACATGAATGAACGCAGACAAAGGGTAGAGGCCAGAATCAGACAAGTTGAGGTATGGCTTAATCTATACGAGGTAAGCCCAGAATTAGCAAAGAGGAATCCACATTTGGGAATCTATAAGACACACTAAGAGCAATGAAAGAAGTCAGAGTTACAGAAAAGGTTGCAAGCCTTATTGACAGATTGAAAGTCGATGAGGGCTACAATGCAGAAATGGCCTACCTTTGCCAAGCCTTTGCAGAGGTAGCTAAACACGTTTCACAAAGTGAACGTTGCGATGATGATTCATTCATACCGATGGGAGTTCTGGCACGTTACAGAGACCTATTGAATGAGTTATCCCATTCGGAACAGGCCGAAACATGAACCCTCAACACTACCATGAAAGGCGGCTGCAATAATTGTGGCCGTTTTTCTTTGCCATCTGGAGGAAATTGCCTATCTTTGCACCGTGGAACTACAAGACGAATTTACAGCAAAGATGCACTCCGAGTTCTTTGTGGATGAGGAAACGGACAGGAAACACCGCGCAGGGTGTGTCTGGCGATTGTTAGGCTTTGATGCGACCAAAGCAGACATAGAGCATTGGGCAGCGTGTTACGGTGTGGCCTATGCCGATTGCCGGAAGTGGCGAAGTTTCTGGAAGAACCTACACGACAACAGCAAAAAATTAGCCTCAAATTTGGCTGTTTCAAAATGATTCATTACCTTTGCACAGAACTTTTCTAAAATTCAAAACTTGAAAAGCCCACAAATGGCGATAAAAAGCACGTTTTGTTACTGATTTGTTACCCACTTTCATAACAAAGTGGGCTTTTCTTTTGTTTATCAGAAAGTTACAAGTTTTTATAAAAGTTATCGCCAAACACCTAACACACTTATACGAGTAAAAGCCCACGCCAAAGACGTGAGCATCACAACTTTCACTCTTGTGTGTTTCTTTAATTTGGCGAATTAGGGAAACAAGAATTAAAAGCGGACGCTTCAATTTCTATATGTCTTTAATCTTTAGGTTTATTCCATAAGCAAATCGTTTTTGAGGTTTTACGGCGGCAAAGGTATGACAAATCTACGGATTATCCAAATTTAAGTGCGTCGATTTTCTGCTTCGTGATGAGGCGTGGCGCATTTTTATGTGAAAAATATTATGATTATCCGCAATCGTGTCACATTTTTTTCAATACGAAGGGTATTGACTTTTTCAACACGAATTACACGAAATTTCACGAAACTATGCGGACCAGAAAAAATTACACAAAACGCCTCGACGGCGACGAATATCACGAAGCATCCGGCAGACTTCGTGAAATTCGTAGCACCGCCCAAGGTGCTCCTTCGTGTAATATGTATGCTTCGTGAAATTTCGTGTAATTCGTGTTGAAAAAATAGATATCATTGACTTCGTCGCTATAGGTTAAAAAGAACTTTGGTGGTATTTTTGCGGATAATCATATAAAAAATTATTGACGGTATTTTTGTGGATAATCATTAAAATTTCTTCCTCGCATCAAAAAGTCTTAAGCCGTGTTAGCAATGGGTCGCAGTCGCGTAGGCAATGCTCTGGGGTTGATTGCCTACGTGAGCGCGACGCATTGCCTACGCGACAGCGATGTGTGCGATGTGTAAGCGGCTCTGTTTGTTTTTGTTGCTCGTTTTGAGGCGATAAGAGGATGTGTTTTGTAGGGAAAAGGATGTAGTTTTGCCGCAATAAACACAATTTAACGTTTTCTGCGGAGAAATGGCTGGTTCGCCTGTGGGCATGGCAGGGATTTCTGTGCTGGGCGGATTGTTCCTTTTGGTGCATGAGGGGGTTGTGTGAACGGTGGAAATGTCCTAAAAGTCGGTCGGCTTGCTCTGTTGGCAAATGGTTTTACACAATTATTATTAATTTTTTTCAGTTTGTTGAAAAAGAATGCGTCACTATCATGGTTTTGTAGTAACTTTGCATCGTTTTTTGAGTAAGTATAACTTTTTAAAAGATTAGAGATTGTGATTTTTAAAGGAAAAAACAGAACGCTGTGTTTGGGCGTGCTTGCCTTCAGTGCGCTGGGCATGGAGGCACAGACTTCCGACGCTCCTGCTGCGGTAGGCAGGCTCGACTTGACGCTCGACAAGGCCATTGAGATTGCCTTGGCCGAGAACCCGACTATCCGGGTGGCCGAGAAGGATGTGGAGCTGAAGCGGCTGGCCGACAGGGAAGCCTGGCAAAAGCTGCTGCCCACGCTGGATGCTACGCTCACGTTCTCTCATGCCATCAAGGTGGCCGAGATGAAGATTGGCGGCAACAAGGTGAAGTTTGGCCAGGACGGAAGTTCTACGGCTACGGGCGTTGTGGCACTGAATGTGCCGGTGTTTGCTCCGGCTGTCTATCAGAACATGAAGCTGACGAAGGAGGACATCCTGCTGGCCCAGGAGAAAGCCCGTGGCAGCAAGCTCGACCTCATCAATCAGGTGACGAAGGCATACTACGGTGCCCTGCTGTCGGCTGACAGCTACGAAGTGATGCAGCGGAGCTACACCGTGGCGAAGCAGAACTTTGACGTGGTGAACAACAAATATCAGGTGGGCCGCGTGAGCGAGTACGACAAAATCAGCGCGGAGGTGCAGATGCGTTCCACCAATTCGGCCATGATTACTGCCGAGACGGGACGGAGCCTGGCCCTGTTGCAGCTGAAGGTGCTGATGGGCGTGACCGCCAATGTGGACATCAGCATCAACGACTCGCTGAAGGCTTACGAGGACAAGCTGACATTGCTCGATGGGGTAGTGACCGAGGCCGACCTGAGCGGCAACTCCAGCCTGCGCCAGCTGGACCAGAACATGGCACTGCTCTTGCGCACCCGCAAGCTGCTGAAGACGAACTTTATGCCGACCATTGGCCTCTCGCTCAGCGGACAATATCAGTCGGTGTCGAATCCCGACTGGAACATCTTTGGCTATCAGTATTCGCCCAGTGCTACGCTGGCTCTGTCGGTCAGTGTGCCCATCTTCCACGCCGACAACTGGACCAAGCTGAAGTCGAACCGTGTGCAGCTGGCTCGGCTGGAGGACACGCGCCTCGACACGCGCCGCCAGTTGACGATGGCTGCCGAGAGCTACCGCAAGAACATGGCCAGCACCATTGCGCAGGTAAGTTCCAATGCCGAGGCTGTGCGCCAGGCAGAGAAGGCGGTGCTGATTAGCAGCAAGCGTTACGAGGTGGGACGCGGCACCATCCTGGAGCTGAACCAGAGCGAGACGGCGCAGATTCAGGCCGAGCTGACCTACGTGCAGTCCATCTACGACTACCTGACGAACAAGGCCGACCTGGACTATACGCTGGGACGCGAGACATACATTAAATAAAGTAGGAAACAAAAAACAGAAATTCAATACAATGAAGTTAAAGTATTACGTATTGTCGCTTGCTGGCGCCGTCCTGCTGACCGCTTGTGGTGGCAGCACCGAGAACAAGGAGGCTGCTGCTGGCGAGCAGAAGCCCCAGGTGAAGATTGCCACGGCGACGAGTGCCGAGATTCCTCAGACGGAGACTTATACGGCAACAGTGGAAAGTGACCTGAAGAACAACATTGCCCCGAACACTCCCTACCGCATTGAGAAAATCTATGTGGATGTGGGCGACATCGTGCGGAAGGGGCAGGTGCTGGTGCAGCTGGATGCCAGCAACCTGCGCCAGGTGAAGTTGCAGGTGGACAACCAGCAGGTGGAGTTTAACCGCACGGAGCAGCTCTACCAGGTGGGCGGTGCCAGCAAAGCCGAGTATGACAACGCCCGCACGCAGCTCGATGTGCTGGCTACGCAGTACAAGCAGCTGGTGCAGAACACCCAGCTGGTGGCCCCCATCAGCGGCGTGGTGACGGCTCGCAACTATGACGACGGCGACATGTACAGCACGGGCAAGCCTGTGCTGACCATCGAGCAGACCAATCCCGTGAAGCTCATCGTCAACATCTCGGAGAACTACTACACGAAGGTGAAGGTGGGCCAGACGGTGGACATTTCGCTCGATGCCTACGAGGGCGAGTCTTTTGTGGGCAAGGTGACGATTGTCTATCCCTCGGTCGATGCTGCAACCCACACGTTCCCCGTGGAGATTACCATCAACAATGCGCAGCAGAAGGTGCGCCCCGGCATGTTTGCGCGTGCAACGGTGAACTTCGGCAGTGTCAGCCACGTGCTGGTGCCCGACCAGGCCCTGGTGAAGCAGATTGGTGCCGGCGACCGCTACGTGTATGTATATAAGGATGGTAAGGTCAGCTACAACAAGGTGCAGCTGGGCAAGCACATCGACGACAAGTATGAGATATTCAGCGGCGTCAATTCTGGCGACCAAGTAGTAATTGCTGGCCAGACCCGTTTGGCAAATGGCCGCGAAGTAGAAGTGGTAAAATAATTAGGAATTAGGAATGAGGAATTAGGAATTGATACTTGCTTTTCGGAAAGTTCACATTTCTCATTCCTCATTCCTCATTCCTCATTCCTAATTCCTCATTCCTAATTTAAATATATGAGTCTATACGAAGGTGCGGTCAAACGACCGATTATGACAAGCCTCTGCTTCTTGGCAGTCGTTATTCTGGGCTTGTTCTCGTTGCTGAAGCTCCCGATTGACCTCTATCCGGACATCGAGACGAACACCATCATGATTTTCACGTATTATAATGGTGCATCGGCCAACGATATAGAAAACAACCTGACGCGCCCGCTGGAGAACACGCTGAACTCCGTGGAGCACCTGAAGCACATCACGTCTAATTCGCGTGAGAACGTCAGTGTCATCACGATGGAGTTTGAGTATGGTCACGACATCGACGTGCTGACCAACGACGTGCGCGACAAACTCGACATGGTGAGCAACTCGCTGCCTAACGATGCTAACACGCCGATTATCTTCAAGTTCTCTACCGACATGATTCCTATTGTGCTCCTGTCGGTGCAGGCCGAGGAGAGCCAGCAGGCACTCTACAAGATTCTGGACGACAATGTGGCCAACCCCCTGGCACGCATCGACGGTGTGGGCACGGTGTCCATTGCCGGTGCACCAGAGCGCGAAATCAACGTCTATATGGACCCCGTGAAGATGGAGGCATACGGACTGAGTGCAGCCCAGGTGAGTGCAGCCATTGCTGCCGAGAACCGAAATGTGACGAATGGTTCCATTGATATAGGTACGACGACCTACACGGTGCGTGTGGAAGGCGAATTTACCGACCCGCAGCAGATGCTGAACGTGGTCGTAGGCTCGAAGAACGGAGCTAAGGTCTATCTGCGCGACGTGGCCCGCATTGTGGATAATGTGGAGGAGCGTGCACAGCAGACATTCACCAACGGCAAGCAAGGAGCTATCGTCATCATCCAGAAGCAGAGCGGTGCCAACTCGGTGGCTATCTCGAACAAGGTCATCTCGATGTTGCCCGAACTGCGCAAGAACCTGCCTTCCGACGTGAACCTGCAGATGATGATCAACACGTCGGAGAACATCCTGAACACCATTGACACACTGACCGAGACCATCATGTACGCCATGATTTTCGTCATTCTTGTGGTGTTCGTCTTTCTGGGACGCTGGCGTGCCACGCTCATCATCACCATCACCATCCCGATGTCGCTCATTGCCTCGTTCATCTATCTGTATGCTACGGGCGGTTCGCTCAACATGATTTCGCTGTCGTGTCTGTCCATCGCCATCGGTAATGTGGTGGACGACGCTATTGTGGTCTTGGAGAACGTGACGACCCACATCGAGCGTGGTTCGTCGCCCAAGCAGGCGGCCATCCATGCCACGAATGAGGTGGCCATTTCAGTTATCGCCTCTACGCTGACGATGATTGCCGTGTTCTTCCCGCTGACCATGGTGACGGGAATGTCGGGTGTGCTCTTCAAGCAGTTGGGCTGGATGATGTGTGTCATTATGACCATTTCCACCACATCAGCTCTGTCGTTCACCCCGATGTTGTGTTCACAGATGTTGCGTTTGCAGAAGAAGCAGAGCAAGATTTTCAAGGCATTCTACACCCCCATCTCTCATGCACTCGACAAGCTGGATGACGGCTATGAAGGCATGATTAACTGGGCCGTACGCCATCGCTGGACGGTCATTGGCCTGTGCGTCGTCTTCTTTGCCTCGGCTATCGTGATGATGAAGGTGGTTGGCATCAAGAGTGAATTTTTCCCCGCCAACGACTCTGGCCGTGTGGGTGTCACGTTGCAGACCCCCATTGGCACACGCAAGGAGGTGACCAAGGAGATAGCCCAGCGGCTGGCCGACAAGTGGATGGAGCGTTACGGCAAAGACCTGCAAGCTTGCAACTTCACGGTGGGACAGGCAGGCGACAACAACACCTTTGCTTCGCTCAGCGACAACGGTACGCACATTGCTTCGTTCAACATCCAGTTTGTGCCGTCGAACCAGCGTAAGAAGGGCTTGGTGAAGATTTGCGACGAAATGCGCGAAGACTGCAAGGCCATGCCCGAACTGGCCAAGTTCCAGGTCTTGCTGGGTGGCCGTCAGGGTCGCGGCATGGGCGGACAGAGCACGGCCACCTTTGAAATCTATGGTTACGACATGAATGCCACGGGAGCCGTTGCCGAAGAGCTGGCAGCCAAACTCGCCGAAAGCGAAATGGTGGGTCAGACCAACATTTCCCGCTCCGACTTCCAGCCCGAACTTGTTCTCCAGTTCGACCGCGACAAACTGGCAGAACTGGGCATTGGCATGAGCGACGCATCTACAGCCGTGCGCAACCTTATCACGGGTTCGCTCATGTCGTACTACCGTGAGGACGGTGACGAGTATGACATTAAAGTGCGCTACGAACCCGATGCCCGCATCAGTGAGGACGACCTGCTCAACATGCTTGTGCCCACAACCAAGGGCAATGTCCGTGTGCGCGACATCGCCACTATCAGCGAGAGCGACATTCCTCCAACCATCGAGCGCAAAGACCGCCAGCGCGTGGTCACGGTTTCGGCTGTGCTCAAGGACGGCTATGCCCTCAGCGATGGTGTGGAGTATGGACGTGCCATCTACGAAAAGATGGATATGCCCAATGGTGTCTATGTGCAGGTGGCTGGTTCCTACGAAGACCAGCAAGACTCCAACCGCGACCTCGGCACGCTTGGTATCCTCATCCTCCTCTTGGTGTTTATCGTGATGGCAGCACAGTTCGAGTCGCTCACCTATCCGTTCATCATCATGATTACGGTGCCCTTCGCTTTTGCCGGCATCATCTATGCCCTCTTGCTGACAGGCACCAACCTCAACATCATGTCGATGCTGGGCGGTATCATGCTGATTGGTATTGTGGTGAAGAATGGTATTGTGCTCATCGACTACACGCAGCTTCTGCGTGAACGAGGCTACGGACTCATCCGTGCTTCCGTGGCAGCAGCCCGCAGCCGTCTGCGCCCCATCCTTATGACTTCGCTCACCACCATCCTCGGTATGGTGCCTATGGCAGCCAGCCAAGGTGTCGGTGCCGAAATGTGGCGACCGATGGGCATCAGCATCATTGGCGGTCTGACGGCTTCCACCATCCTCACGCTGATTTATACGCCCTCCATGTTCTGCATCTTCGGCGGTGTGGGTATCAAGCGCCAACGTCGGAAGCTGAAGCAGCAGCGCGAACTCAACGCCTACTGGAAGGCTCACAAGGAAGAGGAACAGTTTAAATAAAACGTAAAGATGAAGACAGTATTTATAGCATACGACAAGGCGCATCACGAAAACGTGATTGAAGCCCTTGATGCCTCCAACGCCAGAGGCTACACACTCCTGGAAGACGCAGGAGGCCGTGGCTCAAAGACAGGCGAACCCCACCTGGGCAGCCATGCCTGGCCATCCATGAACAGTGCCATCTTCACCATTGTGGAAGATGCACAAGTCCAGCCCCTGCTCACCCGTCTGCGCCAGCTCGACACCGACAATCCACTGCTGGGTCTCCGTGCCTTTGTGTGGAACGTGGAGCAAGCAGTCTAGTTTAGCACAGAGAGCACAGAGAAGACGGAGGACACAGAGATTTGTAACTATTATCTCTGT
>JAFVBF010000055.1 GCA_017480145.1 Bacteroidales bacterium | reverse complement strand
GGGTGCGCAAGTTCTGCGCCACGACGCAGTTCGATGCCTCCAAGGTTCAGTCCACGGGCTTCCGTCCTCCCTATACGCTGAAGGAGGGCCTCGCCCGCACGCTGGAGTTCGAGTTCGTCCATCCCTGCGGCGATGAGGTGACCTTCAAGTCGGAGTGAGGGAGTCGTTCCAGAGCTATTGACAGCCAGTATAATACAATAAGGGGGAGATTGACACAGCAGTCTCCCCCTTGTTGTATGGTCTCGCTTTTATTATTTGAGGCGTTGAGACTCCCAGCCATCTTTCAGTTTGCCTCCGTTCGGCCAAGAGCGTCGCTGTGTCTCAGCGAGTGTTATTTCCAAATCCCCCATACAAAAAACAGGCAGGTTTAAATTGTTATCACATTAATAATAAACACAATAAAACTACTTATAAAACAGACAAACTTGTTGATTGGAATGCCGCACCCATCATATACTTATGATATCACCATTGGGAGTATCATCTATAAGCAAAGAATACCTCTAATTCAGCATTCACCCTATATCTCTGAATACGCTATAAATCAAACAGTAGTGAGAAAAGCGTCAAAAGCATAACCGCTGGACGTTTTTATACAAAAATCATTGGAATACTGCATCTTTCACGAACCCTAAACACAAAATACATCAATCCAAGGAAGACTCTTGTTGATTCTTGCAAATATGCATGAGAACCTATCTCTGACTAAGCAGCGCAATGGACTTCTGCCGCTCTCGAAGAACAGACAAATGCCGCAAATTTCGTCAAAACAGGAATCCTTTAGCAACAGTTAAAAGAATATTGCCGCAAAATAGAGCGGCAAGATAGTTTTTCAGATTACAAAAACAGGGCAGCTAATTTTAGCCGCCCTGTTTTCATATAGGATGTTTAGATTTATCACGTTAGTCGTATACTCTCGGGCTCTGTATCAAGGTTCGCAATGTAAGCATCCTGTCACCCAGACGGAGAAAGCCAGACTCAATCATCAGGTTCTGTACAGCTCCAGTCACTCATGACTGCTGAGCCCACGGGGAGACTAATCTTCGTCCAAGTACTTGCCAGAGGTGTCAAAATTGAGGAAGCGAGCCTCACGCTCTTTCTTCCAAAACAGGATGCCCGTCGTGCGGGCGATACGAGCCTCGTAGGCCGAGGTGCGGCGGGTGCTGCGAACACTTAGCTCAGTCAGTTTGAACTTAGGAAAACGATGCTTGATGGTGTCCTTGATGCTACCCGGGCAATAACGTATGTCCACAAAATAGCGAGTCTCGGTGCCACGAGGAGTGTAGCGAATGCTTTGGCGAGCGTCATCGCCATCAATAAACTCGACTTCGTAACTGGCTGAATCCAATTTGTACCAACTGATGTTGCGGCAGTCCAACTGCTGACGCTGAAAGTCGATGACCATCCGCGAGGGGACATCTTTTTCGGCAACAGAACTGCGCTGGGCATAGGTCAGTCCGCCAAAGGCTGCCATCACTAATAGAAGAACAACTATCTTTTTCATACACTGTGTTTTGATTTACTATAATAGGGGTTATTGTGGCAGACAAAGGTAGGATTATTTTTTCAATGCGCAGATGGGGTAATTAGCGATTGACTGGCTGGGAAAACTCACGCTGCATGAGGTGCTGCATCACGGCAGGACCATCGTGGATGACCTGCATGGCCCAGTAGAGTTTCAACGTCACCTGCTCCTCCTCTGTCAGCTGCCACTGAATATTGCTGCGACGCATCCTTTCAGTAAGGGCATAAAGGCTTAGAGCAGCCGAAACCGATATATTGAAACTCTCCGTGAATCCATACATCGGAATTTTCACATAGCCATCGGCGTGATCTATGGCCTCCTGGGTGAGCCCTGTTAGCTCGGTGCCAAAGACTAGTGCCGTGGGCTGTGTGATGTCAAGGTCGCCTATCATCGTATCGTTCTCATGAGGCAGCGTCGCAACGATTCTATATCCTTTGGAGCGCAGCGCATCGTAGGTTTCGACAATGGAAGGGCGTTTGTAGTAGTCCACCCATTTGTTCGACCCCATGGCCACGTCGGGGTTGGGGCAATAGTGGTTACGATTCTCCACCACATGCACATCCTGTACCCCGAAACAATCGCACGAACGAAGCACGGCACTGGCGTTATGAGACTGAAACACATCCTCAAGAACCACACATATATGACGGGTGCGATTCAGCACCAGCCGGTCGAACAAGTCCCGTTTGTTGTCACTAAAAAGCTCGGCAGCAGCAGCATATAATTTTTGCTTTTCGGACAGCGTGCGACCATCAAAAAAATGCTGATATTCAAAGTTGATTTCGGGCATAAGACGAACGTGATAATTTAACCATTTTGGGTGCGGCACAATTCCCTAAGCCGTGCGTATTTCATAAAAGTGTAGTGAGCATTGAAACGACAGATGATCAATCCAGTAGCCCCGTCCAAGAAGCCCAGGCGCAGCAAGTAGTCTCGCAGAAATGTCCACACGGGTTTCAGAACAACGGCAGACAGCCCACAGCGGCGTCCACCCTCATACGCTTTTTCTGCCGCCAGCAGGCTGTAGCGATTCTGCCGCTCGGCATGTTCGGAAATAGAATAATAGGAATAGTGCAAGAGGTCGCCATCAAGGGTGACGACATGAGGCTCTGCCTCGAAAGCCAGAATCTCATGCACTCGGCCCTCCCAGCGGGCACTTCCACTGCGCCACAGACGAATCTTGGAATCCGGATACCACCCGCAATAACGAACAAAATGTCCGCAATAGTTGGTCAGACGATGGAATCGAAAGGCGACATGCCCTTCCGGGGGGTGATTTCGCAGTTGCATCAGGCTTGTCCGCAAGGCAGGAGACAGAGCCTCATCGGCATCTAACGAGAGAATCCACTCCTGCGATGCCAACCCGTTGGCAAAATTCTTTTGTTCCGAATAGCCCTCCCACTCATGACGTACAAAGCGGACACCCTGCGCCAGACATATGGACTCGGTGCCATCGTGCGACCCAGAATCGACCACCACAACCTCATCGACCAAATCTTGTAGCGAGTCCAAGCAACGACCGATGTTGCGTTCCTCGTTGCAAGTGATGATTACGGCTGAGATGGTCATGGGAGATTAATTTCTTGCAAAGTTACGCTTTTTTCTTAACTTTGCATCTTTGTTTTTTAACATATTGACTATGATTATCGGATACGATGCCAAACGGGCATTCAACAATATGACTGGGCTGGGCAACTACAGCCGAATGGTGATTAGCCGTTTCGCCATGGCGCACCGGGAGAGCTCCTGCATCCTCTACACACCCAAGGTGGACGAAGAGCTGGAAGGCTATTTCAAGGGCATTGCCAATGTCTCCACCCACAAACCCATGGGATTGCAGCGCTGGTGCAAGGCATGGTGGCGCAGCCGCGGCGTGGTGAGCACCATCAAAGATGACGACGTGGACATCTACCACGGACTTTCGCACGAACTGCCTGTCGGACTGCCCAAGGACATTCGCAAAGTGGTGACAATGCACGACCTTGTGGCATGGCGCTATCCGCAGTATTTTTCCAAGTTTGACGCATGGATGCACCATCGCAAACAGACCCACGCCTGCAAAAGCGCCGACGTAGTGGTGGCCATCAGCGAACAGACAAAACGAGACCTGATAGACATCATGCACGTGCCAGAAGAAAAGATACGGGTCATCTACCAATCCTGTGACGACATTTTCTGGTATCCCATAGAAGAGTACGACAAAGAACAGATGCGCAAGAAGTACGACCTGCCCGACAATTACCTTATCTGCGTGGGCACCATTGAGGAGCGTAAAAACCAGCTCTCCGTGGTTAGAGCCATGGCGAATATGCCCGAAGAGACGAAAATGGTCATCGTAGGCCGGCTGCGCGGCAGCTATGGAGACAGCGTCCTATCCGAAATTCGCAAACTGGGACTTTCCAACCGCGTCATCGTCATTGACGATGCCGATTTTGAGGACTTCCCCTATCTCTATGCCTGTAGCCAAGGGCTGGTCTATATGTCAAGATTCGAGGGTTTCGGGATTCCCATCGTCGAAGCCCTGTGCTGTGGCGTTCCCGTCCTCACATCCAACTGTTCCTCAATGCCCGAAGCTGGTGGCGATGCAGCCATCTATGCCTCACCCGACAATGTGGATGAGATTGCAACGCAAATGAAACGACTCGTTTCCGACCAAAGCCTACGCGAACAATTATTAGCCAACGCAACGAGCCAAAAAGCAAAATTCACTCCAGAGCGCATCACCAACGACTTCTACAATCTATACTCCTCGCTGATGTAGCAGATGATTGTAACGGACAGATATGGCGTATTCCAAATCCGCCAACGGAGTGTCCAACAACTGAGCAGCCACCCGATAGAGCTCGAAGATATCGGCTCCCGTATCGTCTGTTTCTAAAAAAAAGGCTCCACTGCCAAGAGACCTTACTGCCTCTCTGAGTTTGCTCTTGTCGGGACGCAACAACGCAGGTCCAACAGAGATACCTATGCCTTTTTGCATCAGCTGACGAGCCTGCGCCAATCCTCCTGCAAAGCCATGCATCACCCAAGGTGTTTTCATGTGCCTTCCACGCAGCCTTAACAAAGTGTCCTGAGCCCTGACGCAATGGATAACCATCGGTTTCTCCAAACGTTCCGCTATCGCTATCTGACGCTCGAAACAATCCGTTTGAATGTCAAGAGAAGGGCCCTTGCAGCAGTCCAGACCACACTCGCCAATCAACTCTGCCGCCTGCCAACAAGAGGCAGAGATAGACGACAACGAGGCCTCCCCTGCATGCCACGGATGAATGCCGAAACTATGCGGGGCAACGACCTCGGGAGGTATGGGGCGGTGTGTGTGGAAGTCTATAATCACGATACCTGTTATAGTCTCTTTGCAAAGATAGTCAAAGTTTTGAATATCCACCATTAATTGCTACCTTTGCCACTACGTGGCGATGTTCGTTGCCTGTCTGTAAGTATTAGAATAATAGCAATTATGATGATTCTCGGGGTGGATCCAGGCACACTGATTCTCGGATACAGTCTTTTGCAGACCGAGCCGCAACCGCAGGTGCTGGCAATGGACGTGCTCTACCTGAAGCGTATAGACGACTATAACCAACGCATCCGCACCATATTCGACTCCATGTGCGAGATTATGGATAAATACCATCCGGACTTTTTATCCATTGAAGCTCCGTTTTTTGGCAAAAACGTTCAGTCCATGCTCAAGCTGGGACGGGCACAGGGGGTCACTATTGCCGCTGCCATGAGCCGGGACATACCCTTTGCAGAGTATGAGCCAGCCTCCATCAAGCAATACATCACTGGCAACGGCCGGGCCTCGAAAGAGCAGGTACTGGCCATGCTTCAGGCACATCTGAACATCGACCTACAGCCACGCTACCTTGATGCCACCGATGCCCTGGCCGCCGCCTACTGCCACCACCTTGTATCGTCCAACCCAATGGGTGATTTGCGAGAACAACTGCGTCCGACGAAACCGCACCGCAGCAAACGACAGTCCTGGTG
>JAFVBF010000054.1 GCA_017480145.1 Bacteroidales bacterium | reverse complement strand
TGCCGCCGTTGATGCCCTCTTCCGCCAGTACCCCTTCCTCTCCGAGGATTCCGAGAAGGCCATCAGCTCCAGTGCTGCCCCCCGGCCTGCGCACGAGACACTCGCCCCCGCCGAGGAGGCCGACCTGCTCCACACACTCTATGTCGCCCTTGAGGTCTGTCCCCGCGACGCACGCCGCTTTCGGCAGGTCGCACGCCGCGCCCAGTCCCTGCTTCCCCTGCTGGAAGACCCGCGGCAACGGCTCCCCCTCCTCGTACACCTCTACGCCGACACCCTTGACCCCGACCTCAAGCATCAGATTGATTCATTGATTTCCTCTAACAAATTCTTTGTCAATCCTCATCGACTTGATGACGAGAATGCACCTTTTCTCTTTTACGATGCCCTTCGTCAAGAATCACTTCCCGAAATAGCAATATAGCCCTGTATGGTCAAAGAGGCAATATGCTGCCATTATTCAGAAAATTCCTTATGGGTATGGCAAATAATAATAGACGCATAGCCAAGAATAGTCTGTTCATGAGCTTCAGGATGGTGGTCGTGCTGCTCATTTCGCTTTTCACTACTCGTGAAATCCTTCGGGTACTTGGTGTCACAGATTATGGTATATACAATGTGGTTGGCGGATTCGTAAGCCTCTTTTCATTCTTCAACACCGCCTTATCCAACGGTATACAGCGCTTTTACAATTACGAACTTGGCCGCGGTACTCCGGAGCGTATGCGGGCGGTATATAGTGCTGCATTGCTGATACAGTCGGTGATGGCGGTTGTGGTTGTGATTTTCGTCGAGTGTGTTGGAACATGGTACATCGGCTCCAAGCTTGTGTCCCCTCCCGATAGGGTGTATGCCGCAGGATGGGTTTTTCAGTGTGCCGTAGCGTCCATCGTTTTGGTCATGCTTCGTAGCCCATACGTGGCCGCAGTTTATGCGCATGAGAAATTTGGCTTTTATGCGGGCGTCAGTGTGCTGGATGTTCTCCTAAAACTGTTGGCTGTCATTGCGCTGCCCATGCTGGCTGGCGACAGACTTGTCTCGTATGGAATCCTGATGATGTCCATAGAGGCTGTGAATATTATCCTTTACGCCGTCTATGCCAAAAAACATTTTTCGAGTGAACTGAAATTAGTTAGAATTGGACTTCGAGACACTTTTCGTTCCATGCTCGGCTTTACGGGCTGGAACCTTGTAGGTTCGCTGTCGGTCGTGATGCGCGAACAGGGTGTGAACGTGGTTATGAATCTGTTTCATGGACCGGTTGTGAATGCGGCGCGAGGCGTGGCAGCGCAAGTGAATGCTGGATTGGAGTCATTTGCCTCCAATCTGGTGATACCTGCCCGTCCGCAGGTTATCCAGAATTATGCGAGTGGGAACTTGGACAGGTCTCTCAAATTGACCTACGCCATTAGCAAGGTCTCCTGCACATTCCTGATAATGCTTTCAATACCGCTGTTAGCCAACATGGACTTTGTCCTCACTCTATGGCTCGGAGAGAATGTTCCAGCCTATACGAATATATTTACAGCCATCATTATCAGCACCTCCGTAATCAATATCCTGATGGGAGCTACAGCCACGCTGGTTCATGCCTCGGGCGAGATGAAAAACTACCAGCTCTGGGGAGGTATGATAAAGATGCTTTCCGTACCAATATCCTATTGGCTTTTTTGTCTCGGTATGCCACCATCGTGCGGACTGATAGCGGTTTTTGTTTTCAACCTGTTAGGCTATGTTTATGGATTGTTCGTCATACGGGGCATCATGGCCTTTAGCATACGGGTTTATGCGAGAAAAGTGATAGTCCCTATATCCATTGTCTCCATGGTAGGATTACTGTCGGTTGGATTTATCCACCTAATCTTGCCGCCGACAGACTGGATTAGGGTTGTGGTAGACTCCTTCATCAGCATTGTCAGTGTGGGTGTTAGTTTTTATATATTCGGTCTTGATGCGGTTGAGCGAGGCCAGATTTCAGTAATGATAAAGGAAAAACTGAAAAGGCGATTCAGATGAAAACGAATTTTGATGATTTGTACCAGTTGTTTGCAGAGCTGGATATGGCGGAGGCCTCATACTTGGTTTTGCGTGGATATGAGGATTTGTTTGATAAACAAAGATTCACTGGCGAGCACAGAGACATAGACATACTATGTGCAGATGCTATTGCAGTCCGAGATGCCATCGGGGCAATTCCAAATCGGCGGAAGGAGGATTTTACGCATTACCATGTGTTTGTTGGAGGGGAGCGTGTAAACCTTGACCTACGCCATCTCGGCGATGGCTACTACTGCGACTCTTGGGAAAAGCAGATGCTTTCGGGTAGAAGGCGATGGGGGTGTCTTTATGCCATGTCGGCAGAGGATTACTTCTACTCACTGGCCTACCATGCCGTGATACAGAAGAAAGTGTTAGCCGAGGATTACAGAGTCGTGCTAAGCGACATGGCCAAAGATCTTTCTATTCCGCTGAAAGGTGTCCGAGAGGCCGATTTCATCAGCGCTTTGGAGCAGTACATGCGAAATCAGGGCTTTTCTTACACATATACTGCCGACCCCTCCATTCCGCTAAGGTTCTCGCTGGTGAGTAGCGATATGATTGTCCCAGACTATCGGCGTCGTTTTCGTAGAGGAGTCTTCCAGGTGACGCATAGGATTCAAACGATTGGCTCGAAAATTAAAAGGCTTTTTTCTCATGAGTCAGCATAGTGTATTCAATCGGATTACAGATAGGGTCCGTCGGTGTTATCCTGTCTCAGAAGAGTCCTGTGTTGAGGAAACGGTGGATCCCCATGATTTGATACATCCCGACCGTCTGGACATCCTCCTAAAGTTGTACTATGTAGATGCCCGTGTTCGTGGCCTTGACATGACCTACCCGACAGAGGTGTATATGCGCCATATAGAGGTCATGACCTCCTACACTAATAATGAACTTGGGCAGCGAGATAAGAGCAGTCTTCATTCATTCTTATCTGCATTTAATCATCTCATAGATTCTTTTCAGTCTGAAGGATTTAGAGATGACATATCGGTCATCCCTGTATCTGCTGATGGGATTATTCTCGACGGTGCGCACCGCGTAGCGTGTGCCATCTACTTTGGTTCCCCGGTCACGATACTTCGACTCCTCGGAGTGCGCCATGGTGGAACTGCCGAACCCCTGCACTACGGCTATGAATACTTCAAAAAACTATGGTTCGGAGAGGAGTTCCTGCATTTGGCAGTGCTCCAATATCTCAAATACAGCAGAAAGAATATCTATATGGCCTGCCTGTGGCCTGCGGCTTGTGATGCCGACAAAAGGCAGAAGGCTTTTGCTATTATCAATCAGAGCCACTCCGTTATATGCACGAAGGAGGTATTCTTTTCGTTTACGGCTTTTGACCGTTTCATCGCGCAAGTCTATATGAATGACGACTGGGTGGGGTCCATCGCCAACGGTTTCAAAGGGAGCTTGGGTAAATCTTCGGTGACGTATAAGGATGGCATACCCACGACGTTCATCCTTTTCGAAGGAGCCAATGTGGGTGAGACGCTATCTCTGAAACAACAGATTCGTGAAATCTTCGGTATGGGCAAACATTCAGTCCATATTACTGATACCACGGAAGAGTCTCGTTTCTTGTCCGAAATTGTATTCAACACCAATAGTCTATCTTTTCTTGAACACGGTGTCCCTCATCGGAACGGCAGTTTGTTACGTCGAATAAACAGGCCACAAGATGCCATCATGTCTATCGCATCCTCTATGTTGATGTGGGGGCTGACACCCGTACCAAACGCTAAAGACGATAGACTTGTTCTTGAAGACAGTGACATGAAATCCCCATATCGGATAAGTGATATTGCGAATATCCCTTCGGCCTATTTCTCCTATATTGGCATCCGATTTGTTATGCCGCTGAAAAGTGTATTAAGTACCTACTTTAAGGACATTCCTCCCCAAAATATACTGAATCACCTGCCCAATGCCGGTGGCAACACAGTTGTCCAACGCCTTGTCATCTGCTATCGCAAGCAAAGGTTGAGAGTGAAATCCATAGTGCGGCAACAGTTATGGTATCATCCAAGACTCTACGGGATGCTGCGATGGATTAAAACCAAGTGTACCAGATTTGTCCGACCGAAGGTTTTTGTGTAATTTTGCGGCATAAAAGTTAGGTCACATGGCTTCAATCAGAATAAAGAATATCGGGCCGCTATCAGATACAGGGACGATTCCGCTGACACATATCATGCTGATTCTTGGTGAGCAAAGCTCGGGCAAAAGCACATTTATGAAGATTCTCTGCTTTTGCCGCTGGGCAGAGAAGAAGGTCATGATTGGGGAAGAGGACGAAATCATAGATGACGGCTGGGACTTCATTGAGCAATTGAAAGCCTTTCATAAACTGAGTGATGAATATTTTTCAGACAGTTCCGCTATAGAGTTCGAAGGTGATGCCGTATCAATAGTCCTACAACATGGTCGGACGACTATATCAAAACATTCCGATTTTCTACAAGTCAGACATAACACCAAGCTTAGCTACATCCCGGCAGAACGAAATTTGCTGTCTGTTATACCCAACCTCGACGATAAATACCGCTCATCCACATTCGATGCCATGTTCAACGCCGCCATTGAGTTCAACGAGGCAAACAAAATCTTCTCTAAGAACAGTCCGCTGGCATTGTCCATTGCCGGCGATATGGCCTATTATCGGGAGGGACGAAATGACTACGTCAGCCTCTCCCAGAATGGCAAGATCCTGCTCCTTGAGCATACGTCCAGCGGCATACAGGCCGCACTGCCCTTGTCCGTGATGGTTCATTATCTTTGCCATATTACTGGCGAGGCATCCAGACGGACTCCCAAGATGGTGATGAAGGATGACACCCTGCGTTTCGATGAGACCAACAAGGATAAGAGAATCAATTATTACAACTACCCGCAGCTCTTCATCGAAGAACCCGAACAGCACCTCTATCCCACCTCGCAGGCATTGGTGGTTCGCGACATCATGACCCAGTTCTCTTATGCAAAACAGAAGACCGGGATAGCGGGCTTTTTGTTTATCACGACGCATAGCCCGTACATACTTACTCAATTCAACATCTTGCTGAAGGCTCAAAAGGCATTCCAGAAAAACGAGAACGCTACCATTGGACTGATTCCCAAGGTCTGCATATTGCCGCTTGATTTCTATTCGGCTTATTACGTTGATGCGAATGGACAAATGCGGAATATGATAGATAGCGACACGCATCTGGTCATGGGAGAATATTTGGACTCCGTTTCCGATGAGGTCGAGGATACGATGAATGCCCTGAATGAGATTATCTATGGCTGACACATTGATGAGTAGCGGCCTGAAGAAGTTCTCTCCAGAGCAAGGACTTGAAAAAAGAAAGATACTTGCTACCACCGAGAAGGGAAAGACCTACCGGATTGTCATGTCTCCGGCACGACATTGCGCTGTCTATTCCGTTGATGGCTACATCATCAAAGAGGGAGATAAATGTGACAAGTTAGTATTAGTCGAAAATGATGATGCCAATCATTGGACAGAAGTATTCGTGGAATTAAAAGGAAAGAACATCTCCCATGCCATCTGTCAGTTGCGTGAAACCATCAAGAATCCGTTGTTCTGCCACCAATCGATTACTACCAAATGGGCACGTATCGTTGGACAAAGCTTTCCTCGAAGCACTGGCAACTCGATAGTTGAGAAAGCCCGAGACGAATTTAAAGAGAAGTATGGTGTCCAGCTGGATGGCTGGTCTTCCCGCAAAGAGGATAGAATATGAAATGGGGCCAATAAAATATAGGATGTCGCACGCAATGTAAGATGTGTGTTACTGCTTGGGGCTGGTCGCGAAAATGTGATGAGGATTTCTATTTGGATTTTGGGATGCGACAAAAAAATGTTTTGTGCTGGTTAGAGTCGTATCTCGGCAGGCGTATTTCCATTCGTTTTGTGATGTGAAGAGCAAAATCATTCCTATGCAGATACCTGTTATTGGATAAGTCCTCGAACTCTAAACGTAAGGCAGGCTAACGCTATAATTGCCTTCTCGTGCCATTGGATTTCTCGATTCTCTCGTCGCTTGAAATACTTCCATAAGTGTGGGGATAGGGGAGAGTCCATGCTTAATTGTCAGATCACCTTGCCCGGCAGCTTTAAAAAGACTGTTTCTTTTTTGTTATTCATCCTTCCATTGTCGCCAGTATTAATGCTTGGGGATAAGATTATATGTGTTTATGAATACACCTGCTATTAGTGTGGTAATGAGCGTCTACAAAGAGCCGGAAGAATGGTTTCGTCAGTCCATTGGAAGCATTCTCGGACAGACGTTTACCGATTTCGAGTTCATCATCATCAACGATTATCCCGAACGCGCAGACAACCATCGGATTCTTGCCGAATACGCCAGGCAGGACTCCCGTATAAGGGTTTTGGAAAACGACCAAAATAGGGGATTGATATATTCCCTCAATCGCGGACTTGATGTCGCACAAGGCAAGTATATTGCCAGGATGGATGCCGATGACATGAGTCTGTCAGAGCGTTTCGAAAAGCAGTACGCCTACATGGAAGCGCATCCAGAATGTGTGGTCTGTGGAACGCAGATTGCCGAGTTTGGAGATGCTGCAATCCAGCACCATAAATACAATGCATCTGACTACGACATACGGGCCCATATGCTATATACGACAGGGGTCGCCCATCCTTCTGTCTTTATCAAAAACCAGATGCTTCAGGAATCAGGTCTTAGATATGATGAGCGATACCCTTATGCAGAAGACTATCAGATGTGGTATGCTCTATCCCATTTAGGAACATTTCACAACCTAAACGAAATAGGGCTGAGGTATCGGATTTCTCATCAGCAAACATCAAGAGCGAAGAAACTATTACAGCAAAAAACGGCCCAATCAGTTCGTCTCTTGTTTATTAGAGACTGGCTCAGGTCTCTTGATTGTGGAAGTTTTGAATATTCTGCAGAACTTTCCGCTAAGCAGGCATTAACACCAATATTAGATAAGGTATCATTTACTGATTCTTTTTATCAGTACTATATTAAAACTGTATATCTCACGCATCGGTCAAACCAGTTAAAAAACTTTTATTATGGTTTAATCTCTGGAGACTTTTTCCGACTTGGACTCTGTGAAAGGCTTTGCCTGATAAAGCATCTTTTTGCATGACCGTGCTGCATCAACATAAAACAACCATAGAACGAATACTGTTCTATGTATTGGTCTTTCTCTATATCTTCAATATAGAGTTTTCCTTTATGCCTTTGGGGTTAAGAAGTCGGACCCTCATTGGCCTTGTTGGAATAGTGTATGTTGTCTCTCATACATCGATATTAAGCCGACTCTCATACCGGTATGTCATTACTCTTGTTTTTTTAGTTCTCTGGTCGCTAATCTCCATTATTATCAATAATTCTTCTGATATATGGTGTATTAGATTTGTCGCCATCAATATCCTCTCTCTCACTGGTGCTATCTTTCTGATAGAAAAGTTTTCAATCAATGGATTTTCGTCTATTTCCAAAATCATAATAGGCTGTATTTTTATTAATGCTGCCATTGCCTTTATTGGTATGCAGATTCCGTCCATTGGTCAATGGATATACGATATACAGGGAAGCATTATCGAAAAGAATATAGAACAACTCACCAACTTTAGAAGTCGTTCCATTGGGTTTGGTATAGGCAATAATTTTTATGGAGGAGTCATTAATGCTATAGGTTTAATACTGCTGTGCTACTTGTTAAGGATTAAGGAAATCAGCATTCGGCAGTTTTTGATACTATTTACATTATTGTTCTTTTTTGGGATTTTTATTGCACGAACGTCCGCCATAGGTCTATTAGGTCTATTTTTACTGTTTTCGCCTGGACAGATTCACTACAAAAAAGTATTAGTCGCATTGGTAATACTTGGACTGTTGTATCTAATAGGAAGTTACCTGTGGCCTTATATAGAAGAGAAAATCAATACCAAATGGGCATTTGAAATATACTATAACTACACATTCGGAAAAGGATTTGAGACAAGTAGCACCAATCGGCTAAAAGAAATGTATGTTTTCCCTTCCTCCATCAAGACTTGGCTACTTGGTGACGCTCAATATCTGAATGCCGATAATACTTATTATATGCATACCGATGTTGGGTATCTTCGATGTATCTACTATTATGGCGTTATCGGCCTGCTCATCTTCCTCTGCTCTCAGGTGTTAATTATAGGTGGCATAAAGAATGTTGTTGGGCGACAAGTCTCTCTGCCTGTTATTTTCTTACTCGTGGTATTGATAGTCAATCTTAAAGGATTTTTCGATATCTCGCCATTCCTTTTCTTATTGGTCTTTCCCCGAAGACCCAAACAGGATAAAATTCCTACGAGGGTATATTGCAATGAATGAAAAATGAATAGTAGCTATTTTTTTGCAAAAGTCAAAGATGTAAAGTTGAATGATTTTATGTCTTTGTTCCCTATGTTGGTGTCAGTCTGCATGATACCGTTTTATCAGAAAAGCAGATACAAAGGTTGTTGGTTGATTTGTGAAGAGCCTTCGGAAGCCAGAGACAATGGTTACCATTTTTTCAAATACATCAGGCAAAATCATCCGGACCAAAATGTTTTTTATGCCATTAGTGACGGTTTTGATTTTCATAAAGTGGAAGTTCTGGGTTCTGTTGTCAAGCATGGCAGTGTTTGGCATTGGCTATGCTACTTCTTGTGCGAATATAACATAAGTTCTCAAAAAGGGGGGAAGCCTAATGCAGCGGTATGCTCTCTCTTCGAATTGAATGGTTTGTTTCGTACAAAGAATGTGTTTTTGCAGCATGGAATCACCATCAATCGAGTAGATAGTTTTTTGGCTTCTCACTCCAAAATAGATTGTTTTATCACTGCGACACAGCCAGAATATGACTTTGTGGTTAGGGAGTTCGGCTATCCACGGGATGTGATACGATTGACTGGATTTTCTCGTTTTGATGCGCTACATGATATTCAGACCATTCCAAACCGCATTCTGATTATGCCTACATGGCGGCAGTGGTTTGTCAGAAACTATGCCGAGAAACCTGCAAACGACACGTCAATAATGGATTCAGAATATGTAAAGGTTTGGCGTTCATTCCTACAGCATCCTATCCTTCAGCAGATGAGAACCCAATATGGCCTTGATATCATGTTTTTCCCACATAGGCTTATGCAGCCTTACCTGCATGGTTTTTGCGATGGAATAGAGGGGGTTACGTTTGCCTCCCAACAGAATTTTGACACACAGGAATTACTGAAATCCGCTGTACTCATGATTACCGATTATTCAAGTGTCTTTTTTGATATGGTCTATATGCAGAAGCCCGTTATTTTTTTCCAATTCGACGAACAGAAGTTTAGGCAGTATCAGCACAAAAAAGGCTATTTTGATTATCATAATACCCCCTTTGCCTCATGGAATGATACGCCAGAGGGGGTCTTGTCAGACTTGAAAGAGAATATTTTAAATAAATATCAGGTCTCTGATGCCTATTTGGCAGAGCATGAACGGATTTTTAAATTCTACGATACGAATAATTCAAAACGTATTTACGACACCTTGATTCAAATGCGTGACGAGCATTCCTGATGGCTTTGGACATGCAGTGGGTTGTTTTGCTGATTAAAGATTCTCTTGTAATGGGGCTTTGACCCCATGTTGTAGTATTTGCAGCAGGTGGTCTTCTGCTCATCTGTTGCAATGAGCATTTTATTATACGGAATTGAATATGCCACTTGTATCCGTTATAACTCCTTGTTATAACGCAGAACGATATTTGGCTTCGGCCATTGAGTCTGTCATTTCCCAAACGTTTTCGGATTGGGAGATGATTGTTGTTGACGATTGCTCTACGGACGGATCGGCTGCAATAGTGCGACGTTATGCTCAGGACGATGTCCGTATAAGGCTTCTTAGCACAATGCAAAATACAGGGTCGCCGGCCATACCCCGCAACATCGGGATAGAAAATGCTCATGGACGCTACCTTGCCTTTTTAGACAGTGATGATATCTGGTTGCCAACACGCCTCGAACATCAGATTCCTCTCATGGCTATTGACGATGCGGCTATTGTGTTCTCTGACTATCGTAAGATAGACGCTGATGGTAATATACATGCCTCCGTGGTTACGGCACCACGTATCGTCTCGTACAAAAGGCTACTACATAGTAACTATTGCGGGTGCCTTACCGTAATGTACGATACTGCTAAGGTCGACAAAATGTACTTCAAACAGCGTGGGCATGAGGACTATATTTTGTGGTTGTCCATTTTGAAGCGAGGCTATCGGGCTTACAATACAGGAACTGTCGAGGCCCTGTATCGTATTGTGGGGCAGTCTGTATCATCAAATAAAATACGGGCATTTCGCTGGCAGTGGCACATCCTCCGTTACGAGGAAGGTCTCTCATTGCCCTTTGCTATACTTTTTATGGCTCATTATGCCATAAACGCCTATCTAAAATCCAGAAAATGAACATCACGCTAATCGGGGCGAGCGGCTTTGTGGGCACTCGCCTGCTCGGGCTGCTGTCGGAGGACGGCGGCCGTTACACGGATTCCGACGGCACGGAGTGCCGCTACCGGCTGAAGAACATAGACTTAGTGCAGAGCCACTTCTTCCCGCAGGCCACCGTCATCGGCGACGTGCGGAGTCAGGAGGACATGGACCGGGGG
>JAFVBF010000053.1 GCA_017480145.1 Bacteroidales bacterium | reverse complement strand
TCTAAGGAAACATTATAGCTATACCTCCAGACCTCGCGGCCGGCCTCAGGCATTTCTAACTCGTACCATCCATGGTCATCGGTGGTGGTAGTGGATACTATCTCAGGTAATTCGTTGTTTCTTCTCCGCTCCAGCTGTATCTTTAGCCCATTGATAGGTTGTCCTGTCTTTTGGTTCATTACGTACCCCTTCCCGTTTGTTCCAGAGCCTGTCCCTCCGCCTATCACCATCGCATCACAGCAGTCAAAACCTATGGCCGTGTAGCCGTATTCTGCAAAATCCTCCGAAGACGAAACCAATAAGGCGTAGTGACCAGCCTCTATGGGAGGCAGATAGCAGTAGTTCTGGTGGTCCATCAGGTCGTTGGTAAATTCCAAGGACTGTGACCATTGTCGTAGTACCGCCTTGTTGAGCAGATTCTGTTTGTCCATGGCCTGTCGTTCTCGCTCGGAGCAGTTCACGATGCGGCAATATATTGTTGGGGTATTTCGGGTCGTCACTACTACCATGTTATTGCGTCCGCACAACTCTACCCCTAAAGGAGATAACTCTATGTGTGGCAGTTGCAGGCTTTCCTTTATTGTGGCACACTCTTTTGCTGCCTCGCTGCCGCTGTATCGGGTGATTACGCTGTCGCAATAGGCCACAGCCTGTTGTCGATGATCTTTCGCCACAAGTATTCGAACTATGCGTAAATATAGGTTTGCAACTACTGGGGTTGTGCTTTTTCTGTATTTTGATATAAGATGTTTCCAGTCGTCTATAGAGACTTTCTTGCCATTAGGCACCGCATCAAGGGCATCCATGAGTTCTATGTCTAAATAAATGCGTAGGTTCTCATTATCTCTTGCATGTGCTACCCCCAGGTCCCGTAATAATACCACCCGCTCTTGAGCATCATTACATAACTCCAGATTGATTCTCATCAGCAAATCGTACACCGTGGGTGTCAGCATTAGCGTTGAGTCGGTACCGTATTCCGTACACATCCGTTTATAAGGAGTAATACTGCTATTCTTCAACAACGTAGTGTCTTGAAATGCTAATAGCTGATGCTGCATCGCCATCTCTTTTCGTTTTTCTTCGTCTGTTGCATAGTTGGAAGAATAGCTCCCGTATAGTTGAGCCAATAAGATGTGACATATACTCTGGTCTATCATCTCCAGATTTGGCAGTGCTGTTTCCATCCGTTTTGTGACTGTCTCCAATACATCTTCTTGGTAGTAGGCTGCACTTTTTGCCGCATACCAATGGCTGATTAACAGAGCCTTTGATAATTTCTCCTTCGCAGACTTGATGCACAAATCCTCGGCTAATTCATAGGCCGCTTTGTATGATTGTTCTTTCATCAGGTCGTTAATCTTGTCCCATTCTTTCTCATATTTTTGAGCATACCCTGTTGCGGACAATCCCAATAGTATAAATATCCCACATATTAGCCTCCCCCATTTGTTGGGGTCACAGTGTGATTCGTGTTTTGTTTTATTTTGATACATCTTTCTGAAATTATACGATTAATGCACCCCAAAAATATTCTGTATTCCTTATTAGGTTGGCAAAAATACAATATTTCCTCGTAAGGCAAAAAAACGATTTGTTTATGGGTACTGGCATACTATATGCTGGGGAGACGGTTGTGTTTTAGTCTCGATAACAGCCCTCCTTGTGGGGGTGCTCCACATGATTTAGTGACTTATTCGTACTTTTGTATTTTATAAAAGTGTTAGGTGTTATGGGGTTCATTCGGTATGTATAGTAATGATAGTCAACTTTATTTCCACGGATTAAGCCATGAAGGAATATTATGTAAGCATCAATGGTGTGTCATGTGGACCATACACGAAAGAGGAAATCCGTTCACGGCATCTTACACCAGATACCCTCGTTTGGACTGTCGGTTTCGAGGATTGGATGCCTATAGATCATGTCAGAGACTTGTACGATTGCGTCGCTTGTCCGACAGCACAACCATTCCAACCAAAAGACTCTATTGCAGAGTGTCACCTCCCAATAATGCATGTTTCGGGTGTCTTTCCACCAAAGTTGCCTCAATATGCCCAAACATTGGATAACGATTCTCCTGTATTGGGCCATGCTCCGACTAACAGTGCATCTACAAATCGGGACAAAGTTAAGATAACTGCAATAATTGCTTTCTCGTTGTTGGGAATCATAATTACCCTTATTGTTACCAATCAACTCGCTGACTCCCAAACTCGAAAATATCTGATGGAGCAAAGCCGTCGAGCCGAACAGCAACGTAAGGAGCGAGAGTCAGTAGACCGTGAGCAATCCGCCGAACGTGAACGCCTTGAATTTGAGCGTCGGCAACAGGCCGAACGCGAGTCTCGCGAATTGCAGCAGCGAATATTCCATCTGCAAAACAATCGTCAAATCTTACTTAACAAAATCAAAGAGTGTGGAGTTCGTCTGAGGGAGACCAACGGATTCCACTTTTTCCGTACTTCTGCCGAGAAAAAACGGGAACTTGACGCTATCATTGCCGAGCGTAATACTTATCTTGACCAACTTTCCGCCATTGATGCAGAACTGAGGTCGCTTGGGGTCAAGGAATAATATGTCTTGAATGGATAGTTATCCTTTAATTTTGGGAGGTTTAAAGCATCGAGATTCGCTTGTTGGATCAACGGCCGTATAACCAAATGCATTGGTCTATTAATCTTTTTTGTCCACTTGTTACCAGTTGAAGTTATACTGTGCTTTCAATCCGAACTTAAAAAAACGAAACTTCTCCACCCGATTGCTTAATAAAAAACCATTGGACTCGAAAGCCGTCCCAGTTGACGTGATACAGGATTGATCAGGATCGTTGGATGTATCACCGCCATTTAACGCATAGTCGGCAAACAATGCGAGAATTAACTCGCCTCCCTCGTTGAATTTTATGGTTATGCCAGCCTCTACTGCTGCCATGATATAGAGTGGGTTCCCTGCTTCTGCAAGTGCATAGCTTACTCCTTCAGGATAGTAGTCGGGCATCTTTACACCCTCATCTATGGCTTGATTTATTCCTGGAACCTCTGGCCCCATCCATACCTTGGTCCTCGAAAAATCAGTGCTTACGTTACATGAAATAGGTATAGCCACTCGTGCCCCCAAAGCAAAATAGCAATTGTGAAATCGCTCTAGTGAAAAGTCCATAGATGTCCCTTGTAGCACTAAGAGGAGAGGAATCTCTACAAAGTTCATCGTGTATGTCTCTTCCACGGTATAAGTTAGTAACTGGTACTGCGCATTCACTTGACGATTAGCAGTACTGGTGTTCATAGAAGTCATTTTTGTTACATTGGAGCGTACATCTTCTGCTTCCAGTGTGGCATTTGTATGGCTAAATCCGATACCGGCTTTAATGCCAAAATGCTCTGTGAGTAAGTAGTTGTATTCTGCCTCTGCACCTATTGAGAATCCCAATGCCACTCCTTGTTTGGGTTCAACTCTTAATCCACCTAATCCACCACGCAATCCTACCCCAGCATGAGACTTAATGAGTTTCCCTTGCTTGTTTTGTGCTTTGATAGGCATACTTATGCCTATTGTCAGTATCATCATTGCCAGTAGGCAAACACATATCTTTTTTCTCATCCTCGGTGTCTCCTATTTGATAATGACTTTTTTCGTCCAACTCCTCCCGCTGCGGGCGGTTACCTTCATCATGTATGCTCCAGATTGGAGAGATGAGTTGACTTCAACTCCTTGAATACAGGTACTCTCTGTTAGCTTTCGCCCCATTAGATTATATAGTTCTATGCGGCCCCCATCACATCCTCTTACCATTATCCGATCCCCTTGGCTTACAGGGTTTGGCCACACTTGTATGGCATCTTGTTCAATCTCTTCAATACCGACATAGTTTACACAGATAGTGTCCGAAGTCACCCATTCTTCCATTGTTTCATCAGTCGCTACTTCTACATAGAAGCAACCTGAAAGCACGGACATATTTTCCAAATGATAATATTCTTTGGTCTCCCCTTTCATTTTTTTCCCGTTTTTGTACCATTGGTAGGCTGCATATCCATCCCATGATATTCCATCGTCATCCACGTATGTCCCCGATAGATCAACCATTAATAATCGCTCGTCAAACATCAGAATCTTAGGCAAGGGCTGTTTGTGAATAATTGTTAAATACAGGGTCGTCATGCTGTCACAACCATAAGCACCTATAGCATGATCTGTGTAAATCCCACTTTGTGTAAGCCAACGTCCAGCCCATGGAAATGAGTCTTGTGCGTGCATTGAGATTGATACGCTCTCTTGGTCTGTAATGCTTAGGTGTAGTGTTACGGAACTGTCGCAGCCATCCTGTGTGGGTTCGATATGCTGATAGTTGCCCGCTCGTGTTACGTCCTGGCCGTAAAACAAATATATATCCCCATCGCATATCCCGTCAAAAACATGTTCATCATATGATGGATACGCTGGCACCGACAATGTATCACTCTTGGCACATCCTTCAGATGTGTAAGACGTGACCACATATTCTCCACCGTGCGTCACACAGAGCACATTGCTATCCTCGCCCGTAGACCATTCGTATCGTGTGCCTCCCGACGCTGTGATACACATCTCGTCCCCCTCGCAGAATATTTCTATCCCTGACACCTGTAAATCAGGTAGTTCATTTATTTTCAAATATAGCGTTGCTACCGAGTCACAGCCTGCTTCAGTGGCCAGTTTTTGCACATATACTCCGCTCTCCGAATATGAGGAGTCCCCTAACACATATGGTCCATAGGCACACACTGTATCATAGATTTCTACTTTAGGAGATGGACTTACCACTACGGTGATGGTATCATTCCCAGTACATAAATGTTCATCTACTGCAGAAACAATATATGTCCCACTCTGCCACACTGTGACGCTTGATGTAATGGCTCCTGTCACTAATAATCCTCTCCACCGAAATGAATAATCTCCTGAGGCTGTTAGTGTAGTTACATCCCCATCACAGATAGAGTCTTCGCCTGAGATATGCGTCACTGGCAGGGGAAATATGGTCAGCACCCCTTCGTATACCATGATGCTGTCGCATCCTTCTCCAGAGGATATAATAGTATCATATAAATAGTAGGTGCTGTCTTTTGACATCCATATAGAATCTCGCCATAATACGCTTGTGCTGTTGGCACAGATGGTATACTGGTCGGTTATTGTGTCACGAGGCAGTGGGAGTATAGTCAGCCTCCCTTCATACACCAAAATGCTATCACATAGGCTATCTGTCACTGCTATCGTGTCGTACACGTAGTATGTACTATCCGTCCGCATCAACACCTCTTTTCTCCACAACACCCCTTCTCCATTGGCACACATTTGAAAACTTTCTCTTACTGTGTCACGTTCATAGCACTCCACTGTCTGAGCTTGCGCCAGGTCCATTCCTATAGACATTAGCAATACCAATACACAGACGAATCGGCGCATCAGTTTTAAAATAAACCCCATCCCGCTTGTCTTTTTAATACGTATAATAATCTCTATCGACCAAATACTGGATTTAATTACTCGTCAGCGTTTTCTTGTATGTTTTTGTACCCCCGCATTTTTTTTGGAATATATCCTAAGTTTATTTGTTTAACACCCTTATTGGTGATTTCCAACATCAGAGACTCCTGCGGTTTAAACTTTAGTGTCATTTGCTCGCTCTTTCCATGGTGGTTCACGATGATTTCTCTCGTTGTGCCTTTATCAGTAAAAGCATAGCAGTAATCCAAGGGATAGGTAATTGTCTGTGTCAGCGGATTAGCCACAAATACATAGTAGGTGTCCTCATCCTCTCTCACCCAGAAATCAGGTAGAGCCTCGCCCGATATTAGGGGATCTATGCCCAACACAGAGTCTTTTGTCGAAACATTCTCTAAAGACATTAATGTATCTAATACTGAACGATACTCCTCGTGCTTGTTTCTCCCTGGCTCCTTTGGAGCATGGCTCAGGCAGACTGGCATCCCTTTTTTTGCCAGTCGCAGTAGGCTTTTTAATGCACCCAATTCCATGTATTCCACATCGCTATATAGGGCTTTGAATTCTGCTTCTCCACACTTTAGTACACCATCAACATAATCCGCTGTCTCCAGAAAATGTTCATTTACCCATAGCGGCTGCATCCCCTTAAATTTTTCGGGTGTATTTATATAACGCATCTCGTATTTGCCACCCACCCATTTCATCATCTCATATACCTCGTCAGGATATCTGCGCTCCATCCATGAGTCCTCTAATGGCATATAGACTGCTAAAGAGCTGTAGTTGCGTCCTTTGCGCATATATTTAGATACTTGAGTCATATATCGATTAAACTCCGTTAATGCCTGTCCACTCAGATTGTTTAACTCGCTCGTGCTCACTTGGCATGTAGTGTAGAAAAAGTTGCTAGTGTCTCCTACCTGATTATATGGAAAACCGTGCCAGATAATCTGGTTTGTCCCGTTGGCGAATAGTGCGTCACAAATTAATTTTAGGTCGGCAATTTGCTCTTGTCCTTGATGAGGGCTGTGTCCATGCCCATTTTTATATCGTAGGCCGGTCCAGCCATAGGCGCAGGTGAATGTCTCTGCCGTTACAGCCTGTTTCCCACCTAATGATGCAGCTGAAGCCGTGATTTTGCTAAAACTCGGCTCGTATAGTATGGCTTCTGTTTCGGGAATGTCCACTAATGTAAACGCTGTTAATAAATCTGTTGGGGCACCGCCGCATTGCGAGCGTGAGAATGCTCCGTTCCTTGTTGCATTTTCTGCAAATGGGCCATAAAACTCCCGCAGCACATAGCCGGACAGGGTTCGCATGTAATCATAATATATATCTGCATTATCAGTATCGTAAAGTGTTTTGTTTTTTACGTATGGTTCGACATCATAACCATGTTCTTTTAAAAAGGTTTCACCAAAACCAGGTGTCCAGAGCCAGTCTGTCTCAACTTCCCATGAATCCACAAATAGTCCTGACCGACTTCCACCGTAAGCACCTTTCAGTCCTGCATTCATATGCTTGGCATAACGTTCAAAAGCCCCTTTGTCCAAATGGTTGATAATCCTTGCCATCTTAGGATGATCCCAGGTCAGAGGACGTTCCGCAATTTCTACTGAGTCAAAGTAATTTCTTGTTTGGTCTCCGTCGCATAGATTTACATCGCTGAATGGCCACATGGTCCCATAGGTATAGTCCATGCCCAAGCCTAACGAGTCTGCCATCCTTTTTGCGAAATTAACAGGAACTGCCCATGCTTCGGATAAAAATTCTTCATGCGCCCGGTTCGTATCAAGAAACATCGGGTAAATCCATGCAATTTCTACTCCGCCAAATTCATGCTCTTTAAGCCATATTAACTGATTCCGAACATCGTTTGTGTCAATCTCTTGAGAAAACCACCACCATCTTGTGTATGGTTTATACGAACCATACAAAGTCTCATCGCCCCCTATGTTTGCGTCACCTTTGCAGGCCTCTTTACAACTTAATAGGGATAGGCAACTCACTGTCGCAACTATCGCCAGTAAAAAAAAGTTTCTCATATTAATTATTTGTTAATCTATATACTTCGGTATAAGCACTCAATAATTCTTGCAAAAATACAAAAAAAACAGAATATCGCTATTTTGCATCCGAAGCCCCCCCCTCAGGATAATAATTTGGTGAATTGTGACTATTGTACGGGTTTTAACAAAAGACATATTTAAAATGTAGGTCTGGAGGAGGAAATGTATTGATGCAATTATGGGTTATATTTGGATAGAATCATGAGGTGGTTATTTCGTAACAATGTCCTTTTTGACGCTTGCAAGGCTTATTTGTATGATTGTTTCTGCTTTGGAGGTTACAATGCTCACATTTTTAGTGATTTATGTAACTTCATTTAGTATTATTGGCTTATTAATTAGTTGAAATATAGTAAAATAAGTAAATTTTCTACTTCCTTTTTGTTTTCCGCATTCTGTGTAGGTCGGAAAAAGGTCGTTATATTTGCCATTTGTTGGTGGTCCAAGCCTTCCTTGCGCCCTGATTTCTTCAAAAAAAATAGAAAATTTTTCTGTTTCATTTTCATTGTTTTGCGATGTTCTTCTGGGATTTTTTTCAAAAAAAGTTTTGCTGGTGAGGAAAAAACGCATATCTTTGCACCCGCTTTCGAGGCAGAGAGGCGCCAGGACAAGAGAGAGGTTCGCGAGGGAGGGCGTCGGGTTCGTCGGGGGCGAGAGTTTTTAGAAATGATGAGACAGAGAGATAGCGTGTGTCCGTGGCCCGCCCTCTGGGGGCGGGGAATACGGACGCGGAAGAGTCAAAGGTTGTAAAGCAATTCTTACAATGAAGAGT
>JAFVBF010000052.1 GCA_017480145.1 Bacteroidales bacterium | reverse complement strand
GTCGGGCGAACCGGTCTCCTCGATGCGCATGGCCAGGTTCTTCTCCAGCTCGGCGAAGAGGCGGTCGCGCAGGTGGCGGCTGGTGACATACTTGCCCTCCTTGCCGAAAAAGGGCGAATAGTTGATGGTGAAGAGCATACTCATCGTCGGCTCGTCGACCTTGATGGGAGGCAGAGCCTCGGGGGCGTCGGCGTCGCAGATAGTGTCGCCAATCTCGAAGGCCACGTTCTTGTCCAGGTCCAGCAGTACGGCACAGATTTCACCGGCCTCCACAGGGGTCTTGATGCGCTCTTTGCCGAGCCCTTCGAAAGTGTAGAGTTCCTTGACCTTGGTTTTCACCATGGAGCCGTCGCGCTTGGCGAGGGTGATGGCCTGTCCAGCCTGCAGGGTGCCGCGGTGCAGGCGCCCCACAGCAATGCGGCCCAGGTAGGAGCTATAGTCGAGCGAGGAAATCATCATCTGCGTGTTGCCATCCGGCACGATGGGTGCAGGGATGTGCTCGATGATGAGGTCCATGAGGTAGGAGATGTCCTCCGTGGGGGTCTGCCAGTCCTCCCCCATCCAACCCTGCTTGGCAGAGCCGTAGGCCGTGGGGAACTCCAGCTGGTCGTTGTTGGCACCGAGGTTGAACATGAGATCGAAGACGGCTTCCTGCGTGGCCTCGGGGTCGCAATTGGGCTTGTCCACCTTGTTGACCACCACGATGGGTTTCAGACCCAACTCGATGGCCTTCTGCAGCACAAAGCGCGTCTGCGGCATAGGTCCCTCGAAGGCGTCCACCACAAGCAGCACGCCGTCGGCCATGTTGAGCACACGCTCCACCTCACCGCCGAAGTCGCTGTGGCCAGGTGTGTCGATGATGTTGATTTTGTATCCCTTGTAGCGCACGGAGACGTTCTTGGAGAGGATGGTGATGCCGCGCTCACGCTCGAGGTCGTTGTTGTCGAGGATGAGTTCGCCGGTCTCCTGATTGTCGCGGAAAAGTTTGGCCTGATGAAGCATGCGGTCGACGAGGGTGGTCTTGCCATGGTCGACGTGAGCTATAATTGCAATATTACGAATATTTTGCATAGAAATATAGTTATAAAAACAATCTGCAAAGATACGATTTTTTTCCGAATAATGTCCCTGCGTGATGAAAAAAACAAAAAAAACACCGATTGCCACGGACTTGGACTATGGGAAACATTGCCTGTCCGTGGCAATCGCTGCGTCCCTGCCCGGAACGGAATGCGATGCCTCCCTATCGTCCACAGGCACTGAAATATTGGCACCCCACATCTGCCTGCGGACGACTTTGAATAGGAAAGCCCAGACCTCCACAGATGTCAGAGAGACGTTTTCGGAGATCTCTCTACGATGAATTCATCCTCCGGTCTGGTTACGGATAGGCCCTTGTTCGCATTGGCATCGACTACCACGCTGACCGGGTTCCGAACCCAGCCACTACTTTTTAATCATGGAGACGACCCACAAAAGGATGACAGCACCAATGACGGCAGTCACAATCTGTCCAAACCAGGTTCCGCCCCAGTCGATGCCAAACCACGACAAAACATTGCCGCCAATGAAACCGCCGACGACACCGACCAAGAGATTGAGCCAAAAGCCAAAGCCCGAACCTTTCATGAGTTTGCCGGCAAGAAATCCTGCCAAAGCACCGATAATGATTGTAAGAATGATGTGCATAATAATTGTAATTAATCTTAAACAATGTATTTCGTATGTCTTCAGCCCATTTTATTGCGCTGTACGCTTTTATTTGCGACAAGCGGGACCGTGGCACAACAGAGCTCGAAAACATCGACTTGACCATTTCTTCAGCAGACCGTTCTCAGTAGAGGACGAACCAATGGTGCGTGTTCTCGTGGTAGGCAGGGACACTCATCCATTGCCGCGCCCCGTTATCCCAATCAATACCCTTCGGGGTTCTGGCGCTGCCAATTCCAACTGTCGCGCACCATGTCGTCGATGTCGTGTCGGGCCTCCCATCCCAGCTCGGCCATGGCCTTGGCGGGGTTGCAGTAGCAGGTGGCGATGTCGCCGACACGACGCGGCTTGATGCTATAGGGCACCTCGACACCGTTGACACGCACGAAAGCCTTCACCATGTCCAACACGCTGTAGCCGTGTCCCGTGCCGATGTTGTAGATGCCAATTCCACAACGGCGGACGATGGCCTGAAGAGCGCAGACGTGGGCTGTGGCGAGGTCGACGACATGGATATAGTCGCGCACGCCGGTGCCGTCGGGCGTGGGGTAGTCGTCGCCGAAGACCCCCAGCTCCGCGCGCTTGCCCACAGCCACCTGGGTAATATAGGGCATCAGGTTATTGGGAATGCCTTTGGGGTTTTCGCCGATGCGTCCACTGGGGTGCGCTCCCACGGGATTGAAGTAGCGCAGCAAGACGACGTTCCACTCCGGATCGGCTTTCTGGGTGTCCATCAGCACCTGCTCCAACATGCTCTTGGTCCAGCCGTACGGATTGGTGCACTGGCCTTTGGGGCACTGCTCGGTGATGGGGATTTCGTCGGGGTCGCCATAGACGGTGGCGCTGCTGCTGAAAATGATGTTCTTGCAACCGTGTCGGCGCATGACGTCGACGAGGGTCAGCGTACCACCGATGTTGTTTTCGTAGTATTCCCACGGCTTCTCCACGCTTTCGCCCACAGCCTTGAGGCCTGCAAAATGAATACAGGCATCGAACTTGTGCCCTGCGAAGACGCGCTCCAGGCCCGCACGGTCGCGGATGTCGACCTTGTGGAACGGAATCGCGGGCACACCAATAATCTCTGCCACCCGCTGAAGGGCCAGGGGGTTGGAATTGCACAGATTATCCACCACCACAGCCGTATGTCCAGCCTTATAGAGTTCTATCAAAGTATGGGAGCCGATAAATCCGGCTCCGCCGGTGACCAGAATATGCATAAAATTCAATTCTAAATTACATTGCAAACAACGGAGATTGCAGGAAAATATTACATCCTTTCTCAAAAAACTTTTTTTCCACTCAGTGTTGCTCTTGCAACTGCAACCAATGTATCATGTAAACAGCTTCAAATATTTTTTTATTGCGAAAAAAAATTTGTATCTTTGCAGAAAAAACATTGAAAAGTTATTTAATTTTTAATATTAATAACCAGGCTTTTATGTTAAAAAAAACAGAAAAAACATTCTCTTGTTCGAATGTAAAAGCAAGAATCACCCCCCCCCATATTGTGCTTTTTGCTTGGGGGAATATTGTTAAATAGCTGCGAAAAAGAGAAGGCAGATACAGGAATGCCTATCGTGGCCGAGCAGTTTGTCAGCACGAAGATGGCTGTCAGCGGACGCACGGCGGAGTGGGTGGCTGGCGACGAGGTGAAAATCAACAGCACCACGGCCTCGGTAGCCATCAGCGACAACAAAGCCTACCTGCAAGGCGACGTATTGGAGGCCAATGTCTACCGTTCCATCTATCCTGCATCGATAGCCCCAGCAGGCACCCTCAACACAGACACCGTTAGCATCACCCTGCCGTCGACCTACACCTACCGCGAAGCCGACGGCAAGCAGCAGCTTTCATTGCCCATGGCAGCCGCAGGGCGCGAGTTCCCGCTCATGTTTCGCCACCTCACCGCCGGCCTGGTCGTGAATGTGTCCGACAGTGTTAATGCTGGCGGTTATAACAGGACATTGTATCTCGACAAAATCACTGTCGTTAGCAGTGGCTACCAACTTTCTGGGCAGTACACATTCGACATAACCGACTTGGGGAACAATGCACTTTGCACCACAAGCAATAGCAACGACACCATAGTGACGATGAACTTTGACAATGAAGCCGTGTCAATCCCGTTCGGCAACAGCAAGCAGGTATTCATCCCTGTTCCTGCTGTTGGCTCGGCAAACAAATTCAAGGTAACAGTTTCCGCACACTACAACAATGGTGCCGCCATAGTAATGCTGGCCAAGACCCTGAAGCAAGAAGTTGGAGGCTCGCTTGGGCGCAACACATTAGCTTACGTTCCGATAAAAATAAAGGGTACCGATACTCAAAGTGCCGACGATGTAATCCCCGATGCGGACGAAGACGGTTCGATACTTATCGGCACAGTGACCGATTTTAACCAATATGCTTCGCTGATAAAAACGAAGAGCAAAGGTTACGATACCATGCGATACAAGCTGACCGCCGACCTTGACTTTGGCAACTCTATGTTCACACCCATAGAAAACTTTGCTGGCACATTTAATGGCAATGGGCATGCTATTAGGAATATTAAAATTGGTGCAGCATCAACTAACGGTGGTACATACAAATACTACAGTTCGGGTTGGACCTCTGGCACAACACCAAGTCCAATACCCTATGGTCTATTCACCAACCTGGGCGGCGCGACCATCATAGAAAACCTTACACTCCAGAATGTGGTTATAGATGCTAGTTCCTATGCCGGATCGCGCAGATGTATGATGATTGGGGCATTCGTAGGCTATACGACAAAAAACGTCACCATTCGTAACTGCTCAGTTGACAATTTTAGTATCTTATCAAGTTCAACACAAACGATTTCAAACGACACATATGTGCAAGTTGGCATCTGCGTGGGCTACGCTGCAAGCAACGTAACCATCGAAAACTGCACAATCAGCAACTCGACACCTACCGCTTGTATCTACAACAATCCTGCTAGCAATAGCAGCAAGAAACACCATATGTACTATGGCGGTCTCTTGGGACTGTTGGGAAGTGGTACATTCACCGCCACCAACAACACCCTCTCGGGCGAGATGCACGTGGCTTTCAATGGCGGTTTTTATTCGTCCAACAACGGTAGATATCTCACGGGCACCCTCCTTGGCTGCAAAGCAGCAGGCTCTACAGTATTCAATGGTAACACTTCTACGGACATGAAACTGTACAAACCCGGCTCGACGGCCAGATCAGAGACCACGCAAGCACACCAAGAATCGGGCAACTAAACAACAAGCACACATGGAAAAGAAACAATATATCGCACCGCAACTCACCGTCGTCAGCATCCGCCCAGAACGAGGATATGCCTTCAGTGCGCTGTCCGAGGCCACCGAGTACATCAATCAAGAAATCATGATGCTCACCCTCGAAAACAACGGCAACGACACCCGCACCATCGAATCCTTCGACTACCAAGGAGGATGGTCCGAAAGCGACGGCGACGGCTTTTGGACCAACGGCAGCACAGGCGGATACTTCTAAATCGTCCTATCCCCTGGCTCACCCTTGCGGCCATCAGGCACACCCGACCCTCCCGTCGGATGCCCGATTGCCGCTTTTTTAATGTCCTGTTATATCAATTTGTTCAAAACGCTATTGATTTGACCCACATAATAAAATGGAAGGTTTACCAATCGGAATGTTTTACCCGATGGAGTAACGGCGCGGTCAACAGAATAACGTCCTGACCATACTCGTACGGCAATGTCGTGAGGGGCTTTGTCCATAAACTGGTGCAGAGAACGCAGCTTAGAGTTGGTTCCACTTTTAACTTCAATGGGAATTACGAGGTTGCCATATTGGTATACAAAATCCACTTCTGCAGACGCATCAAGTTTATCCCTGAGCCAATAGTGTCTCTGGCAACCAAATTCAAAGTTTTCAGCTATCAACTCCTGTGCCACAATATGCTCAGCCACACGTCCTTTCCATACAGACATGATGTCGCTTGTGTCGAAAATCTCATTCCGTACCCCAGCATAATAATTCACCAGTCCAGTGTCAAACCATAGTAGTTTTGGCTTCCTTCGGTAGTTGGGCATTAGTGGCAGTTGTTCGGACGAAACAGGGTAGGCCAGTTCAACTAACAATGCCCTTTCGAGGGTTCTTAACGCCTCGCCCATTTCACGTGTGCGATAGTTGCTTTCTGCAAAGTTGTTGAAACTGATTGGCTCAGCAGCGTATGTCCACCCCTCTTTTATTACATGGCGTATCACGGCGGCCATCGTATTATTGCGAGCATATTTTTGCACATCATCGCTGTAGGCATTTCTAAACGAGTTATAGATTGTATTCACCGCCAGAACGTCTCTTCGCTCGGAATATTTCATGATTGCTTCGGGCATACCTCCGACTACAATATAGTTCATAAAATGATTCATCATTCTCTTATGTATAGCATCGCACTGGAGAGCCCGCACGACATCAGCATCGTACGCTTCACCAATCCCATTCAGAAATTCCACAAAAGAACATGGCCTTAACGCCATATACTC
>JAFVBF010000051.1 GCA_017480145.1 Bacteroidales bacterium | reverse complement strand
TATCCCCTTGGACGGCGAGACGTAGAAGGAGGGCGTCTTCTCGTTGTGGAACGGGCAGCAGCCTATGTGGTTGGCCCCACGCTTCTTCAGCGACACGAACTCGCCGATCACGTCCTCGATACGTGCGGCCTCCATGATGCGCTCTATCGTCGGCTTGTCTATCATAGCAGGCTGCAAAGATACGCTTTTCCACTGACATATTGGCAGCGAAAAGCCCGCTCAGCCCAAGAGAGCCTGACGAGCCGCCCTCAATGCGAAGAGGCGTAGGCACTGGCGAAACGGACGCCATCGGTCGGAGCGACACCGTAGCGTTCGCGCAAGGCCGCCAAAGCCCTGTCGAGCATCTCCCGATGGTCGAACGCCAGCGGCGGCACCTCATCCAGCGCAAACCAGGCGGCATGGGCGGCATCGTCGCCTCCCCTCACTTCGCAAACGTCAACCACGGCGTAAAAGGCAATGGAAATCACCCGTTCGCGAGGGTCGCGGTCGGGGGCGGAGAACGTGTGGAACTGCCTCACGTCAACAACCGCCAGACCCGTCTCCTCCATCAGCTCGCGGCGCACACCGTCCTCGGCAGCCTCATCGATGTTGAGAAAGCCGCCGGGAAAGGCCCAGCAGCCCTTATAGGGTGCGGCACCACGCTCTATGAGCAGCACCTTTACCGCACCCGCTTCCAGGCCGAACACGACACAGTCGGTGGTGACGCTCGGATGTGGATATCTGTAGCAGTAGGTCTTTCCGTCCATAAGTCGCTCTATTTGCAGGCAAAAGTACGAATAAAATCGTTTCTCCGTCTCGCCAAAAAACATTATCTTTGCAAGCGTTAAGAAAATAGGGACAACGAAAAAACGCCGAAATATTTATGATAAAACGCCATAAAACACTCCTTGTCCTGTCGCTGATGTGGCTGATGGCGACGGGGGCTGCCCTGGCCCGCCAGCCGAAGGACACGCTGTATGCGGGTCCTGCCGCCGACTTTGTTGAGAACAAGGGGCAGTGGGAGCCGCAAGTATGCTTTAAATCGGTGACACACAACGCCACGCTCTTTGCCGAGCGCGATGCCTTCACCTTCGTCGTCAGCCATCGGACGGAGGCCGAGCCCCCCATGATACCCCACCATACACATACCACCCACTATCATGCCTACCGAATGTCATTTGAGGGCTGCGCCGCCCCCATGCCCGTAGGACAAGAGCGGCTGGCCGGCTACGACAACTACTACTACGGCAAAGACCGCAGCCGCTGGCGCAGCCACGTACACCACTACGAACAGATACTCTATCAGGGCCTATACCCCGGCATAGACCTGCTGCTGCGCTCTGCCGAACAGGCCATAGAATATGACTTCTACCTCCAGCCCGGCGCCGACCCTTCGCAAATCGTGATGCGCTACGAGGGCACCGACGGCCTGCGGCTGCAAAAAGACGGCAGCCTGCTGGTGAAGACCTCCGTGGCCGACCTTATAGAGTTCATACCCCACGTCTACCAGCCCTGCGACACAGGACGCCGCGCCATCGAGGCCCGCTATGTGGTGAGCGGCAACGAGGTGCGTCTGGCACTGGCCGACTACGACCGCGCGCTGCCTGTGGTCATCGACCCGCGACTCTACTTCTCCACCTACACGGGCTCCACCGCTGACAACTGGGGCACCACGGCAACCTACGACTCTCAAAAAAACACCTACTCGGCAGGCGTGGTGTTCGGCGTGGGCTACCCCGTCTCGTTCGGAGCCTACGACGAGACCTACAACGGCAGCGTGGACGTGGCCATCTTCAAATTTGACACCACAGGGTCGCAACGGCTTTACGCCACCTATCTGGGCGGCAGTCTGGGCGACATGCCCCATAGCCTTTTTGTCAACGACTTCGACGAACTGGTGGTCTATGGCACCACGGGGTCGGACAATTTTCCCGTCACCCCCAATGCCTTCGACACCACGTTTCACGGCGGCACCGGCGTCACCTACGCCCGGAGCATCCCGTTCCCCAACGGCAGCGACATCTTTGTGAGCCGATTCAGCAAGGACGGCGACAGCCTCATGGCCTCGACCTATGTGGGAGGGTCGATGAACGACGGCATCAATTACCGCCAATCATACAACATCAGTGAGTCCTTCATCACCTACGGCACAGATTCGCTCTACCACAATTACAGCGACGGCGCACGAGGCGAACTCATCGTGGACGACCAGAACAGCGTCTATGTGGGAAGCACCACGTTCTCAACCGATTTCCCCATCACAGCAGGAGCCATACAGGACAGCCTGCACGGTATGCAGGAAGGCGTGGTGTTCAAACTGGACTACAATCTGTCCAACATGCTGTGGAGCACCTACCTTGGCGGCTCGTCCGACGACGCGGTCTATAGCATAGACGTGGACAGCGAATACAACCTGCTGGCCTGCGGCGGCACATGCTCTCCCGATTTCCCCACCACGCCCGATGCCTACAACACCACCTACAATGGAGGCTCAGTGGATGCCTTTGTCAGCAAGATTTCCTATAACGGAGACCGGCTCATGGCCTCGACATTCTATGGCAGCGATGCCTACGACCAGTCCTACTTTGTGCGCAGAGGCAAAAGGAGCGATGTCTTCATCTTCGGGCAGACAGAGGCTTCGGGCAGCACGCTAATATATAACGCCAACTACAATGTGCCCAACAGCGGCCAATTCATTGCGCACCTTTCGCCCAATCTCGACTCGCTGGTGTGGAGCACGGTCTTTGGCACTGGCAACGGCAAGCCCAACATCTCGCCCACAGCCTTCGTGGCCGACATTTGCAACAGAGTATATGCCGTGGGATGGGGACGCGATTACGTGAGTCACTATAATTCCGGAAGTCCCGTGATTCGCTGGTTCTGCCAGGGCACCTACGGCATGGAAGTGACCCCCGATGCCTATCAGCCCAAGACCGACGGACAGGACTTCTACATCATGAGTCTGTCCATGGATGCATCCACACTCGAATACGCAACCTTTTTTGGAGAAATGACGGAATTTTCAGAGGTAGCCTGCGTCCATACAGGTGGCACAGGAGGACGAGATCACGTGGATGGCGGCACCAGCCGATTCGACCGGCTGGGGACACTGTATCAAAGCGTCTGCGGCAGCTGTAGCGGCACACAGAATTTTCCTGGCATCTCCGACTCATCCTATTCCTCCATCAACAGGTCTTCCAACTGCAACAACGCCATCTTCCGGTTCAGCATCCACAGCGACTTTCCTCTGGCAGAGTTCAGCGTGGTGCCTACGGGCTGCGCCCCCTACCGCGTGGAGTTCAACAACACCGGACGCGGCACCTCTTTTGAATGGGACTTTGGCGACGGCACCACCAGCACCGAGCGCGACCCCGTGCATATCTACGCCCAAGGAGGGGAATACACCGTCAAACTCATCGCACGCCTGGCCTACGGATGTACAGAGGCAGACTCCACCACACGCACCATCCGAGTGTTGGAAAACACCTACCGCAACATGAACACCTACGCCAGCTGCCTATCGGGCACAACGTTCCAAATCGGCCTTACGCCTACGCCGGGCTGCAACTACCGTTGGACACAAGGCTCTGTAAGCGACAGCACCATCGCCAACCCCTATGCCAACACGGCCGGCACCTACATCCTGCACATCACCCAGCAAGACCTCTCCATCTCGGGCGGCTGCGAGGAGGTGGACACCTTCCGCATCATCTATTACTCGCTGCTAGACTCGGTGGCCGTGATGCCTCCCCTCTGCGCCTACGACAGTTTCGGCACCGCCACCGCCGTCCTCAATCCCAATGCAGAGGGCACCGTGAACTACTATTGGGATGGAGAACCCTCCACCAGCAACACCTACGGTCCTGTCCTCATCTCAGAACGGCAACATTCACTACGCGTGGTTAGCGACTACTGCGAAGCCGAGCAATATTTCACCATCAACACCCCAGCCCCCACACTCTCTAAACAAGGGGATTTCGTCCTATGCGACGGCTGCGACGGCTGGATAGAACTCAACATGGACGACAGCCGCGACATGCCCTACAGTTACCTGTGGCACGACAGCGCTACGACAGCCCGACGCTATGACCTTTGCGACGGCATCTACACGGTGGAGATTCAGGACTCAAACCACTGCACCTACTACGACACCACCACCATCCGACGCAATGACTCTTTTCACGACATCGCCGTGTGGGCTGACCGAGACACCGTATGGGAGGGTGAGCCGTTCCAACTGCACGCCACCGAAATACATGCCGCCAATTATGAATGGGAACCAGCCAATGTGCTGAAAAACAGAAATACAGCCGACCCCACCGCCACCATCTTCTCCCCCACCCTCTTCACGCTTACCATCAGAGACTCGGCAGGCTGCCTCTATACCGACTCTGTCGCCGTAGGATGCGACACCGTGGAATGCGGCAAGACCAGCGTCTTCATTCCCAATGCCTTCACGCCTAACGATGACGGTCAGAATGACCGACTCTGTTTCCGAGCCAGCGTACCCATCTCCGAATTCTACATAGCCATCTTCTCTCGCTGGGGCGAGCTGGTCTATGAGTCACGCGATGTCAACGAATGCTGGGACGGACGCTACCACGAGACCCCCTGCCTGCCAGGGGTCTACATGTACACCTGCCGCTACACCTGCATCGCTGGCAAAGACCACGAAACCAAAGGCGACGTAACACTGATACGATAGCTGCCAGACAACCAGAAAAGAAGCCCCCCCCCGATAAAGCCTAACCAGCACGCAGCCAACGGCATCAGCCTCTCGGCATCCATCACAACATTCATTACAGGTAGCAAACGCGATTCCAACCAAAAGACATGGGTAGTAAGTACAACACTCCGCACGACCAATTTGTCATAGCCTATTTGGCACACCCCGACAAGGCTGACACCATAATCTCACATGCCCTGCCCCTTGCCCAGATGCTTCGCAAGGGCCTGATACTGCTATATGTCGAAGACCCTCGCTACGGGGGACTCAGCACCTCCGAGGCTGAACCATTGCTATCAGCCCATGCGAAACGGCTCAGGGAGCAACATGCGGACACCAATTTCTGTGCCCTGCGCGGCGACACCAAAGAGATAATCACAGCCCTTCCCATGATGCTCTACGGAGTAGTGGTGGTGGCTGAAGCCGACACCCACGCCCCAAGACGGACCCCAACACATCCCAAACAGGTGCTGCGCAACTTTGCTGAAAGCAAGATAGCCTACCTGACCGTGCAGCAGCCCCGACTTCCAGAGCAACACTTCGCCAATGTAGCCCTGACGATAGACTACCGCCGAGAGAGCAAGGAGAAACTGATCTGGGCCTCCTACTTCGCCCGCTTCAACAACAGCCAGCTGCACATACTGAGCCAGACCTACCGCGATGAAGGGCTACACAACATGTGGCGCGACAACATCCGATTCATGGAGAAGATTTTCAGCAGCCTCGGAATCACATCATTCTCTCGACACCAATACACGTCAAAAGGACCTTTTGCAGAACCTCATGCGGCAGAATATGCAGCAGAGCAAGGCTACGAACTGCTGATTAGCACAACGACCGACATTAGAGACAGAGACAATCTGGAACTCATCATAGGCACAGCCGAGCAGCGTGTTGTCCGCAACCCAGGCCGGCTGCCCATCTTGTTTCTCAATCCACGAGATGACCTCTTTGTCCTCTGCGATTGAGCGGCTAAACTATTTGATTACTTCCACAGCCCCCGAACGCTCTATCATCCCCACGGGACCGCGCGCCGTGAAATGCCAGAAATACGTACCCGTAGGCGAATGGGTTTTGGCAGGATCCCAGAAATCGGCCTCATCGTCAATGTTCTCGGCATAAAAGATTCGCTTACCCATGCGGGTGTAGACCACCAACACATTATTGGGATAAGCCCAGCCATTGACCAGATTCTTAATGATGAACTTGTCGTTGACTCCGTCGCCATTGGGGGTCACCAGCGTCGGAAACTGCAAATAGTCATTCAGAACATAAATCTGATTTTCGGTCGAATCGGCGCACTCGAAAACCTGTCCACTCGGTCCAACCGTCTCTATGGAGGCTGTCAGACGCACCAAAAAAGATGCTGCATCCTGATTATCACCAAGACTCCAGGTAAAGACGGGAGCCTCCTCCTCCACGGGCTGGAGCGAGGCAGGATTGTCCCTGTCGGTCTGAAATCTCCACGTGTACTGCACCCTGTCGGAATCGGCTTCTGACAGGTTTTCCATCGTTATCTTGGGGTCGCGCACTGGTGGGAATGCCGGACTCCACGAGAAGCGAGCCACCGGTCGAGGTGAGACGCTGACAATAGCCGGGAAAACCACCGAATCCTTACATCCATAGGAATTGAAGGCATAGAGGCGGATGTCATAGGTACCTGCCACGAACGAATGTGACGGCTCAAACTCCGTGCTGGTGAAACCATCGCTGAATGACCACAGATACGTGTCGGCAAAACGAGAATGGTTAGTAAAATGCTCCTCCAAAGGCTCGCAGCCCTCCATAGGATAGACATCGACATCAAAATTGGGCAGCGGCTGGGGCAGGATTTCCACCACTACCGAATCCTTGCCCACACAGTTTGAAACCGAAGCATCCTCATCGTTGGTTACAGAGACCACATAGGTGGTTCGGCTCCCAGCGGGCAACCCCGTCTCCGTGACGATGGACGACGTGGTTTCGCCTGTGGGAAGCCATAGATACGAATACGAATCCTGGGCATGAGGGTCTTCGGCCGTCAGTTCTGCCGGAACATCCGTGCAAAGGTAGCGCGTATCGCCCAACTGAGGCTGGGGGACGCGAATGCTACGGACAAGCGTCTGGGCATCCCAACGACATCCAAAGTCGTCATAGACATAGGCCCACAGCGGAAACGAACCCGCCGTGTCGGACAATTTCACAAACGAGACACTGTCGTTCTTGCGCTGAATATAGGGCCCCACATAACGCCCATTGACCGTACGGCCCGCATCAGGCTCAAATGCCCAGCGGACAGAATCGACATGAACGTCAAACGTGCAGTCCATCTCGTCCATCAACTGACAGATGTCCATAGACCAATTGAATATCCAGCCATTGTCGTAGGCCACGCTGTCGCAAATCAGGATGCTCCATTCGCCATTCAGAGGGCATCCGATGAGAGAACTGAAATCATCGGCCGGACGGTAATAATCACTCTTGTTGGCGTGGTCGGAAGGATGCTTTGTTGAGAACTCCCTTGTTCCGGCATCCTCATCGCCACTGCGCATATAAGAGGGACGAGCAGGGAAATCGACCACCACATCGTCCACAAAGTCCAAATCAGCCAAGAAATGGTTGCCAATAGCATCGGTGTCGGCCGGCCAGCCATCCACAAGCGTGTAGTCTCCATTGCGTGAGAAGCAATAGTCTAAGCCGATGCCATACATATTATACGAAGAGTCACAAACCCTTCGGGAATTGTCAGAGTCCCAATCATCATCGTCATCTCCACCATACGGATAGCCTGTCATGAGGCTGTTTCCGCCATAAGCGCCATAGGGCATATCGCCGGGATCCTCCTTGTATTTCAGCGTGGCCTTCTGACCCGTGGGACACACTACCGAGAGGTTGTAGTCGCCCATATAGCTATGCTCAAAATTGATGCAGATTGAACATATATCATCCTTAGAGGTGACGCTGCGCCCGTCGGGGAACTCCGTAAAAGTGACCGGAGCCCTGTAGCAGTAGTTGCATGAAGGTCCGTCGGGTATGAATGTCTTGACATTGTTCACCTTCGAGACCACCTCCGACGACAGGAGCGTATCCACGACAATCTGTGCCGCATCGTTCATATTGCTGCTGACTCGCAGCTGGACGGAGTCATTGCTGCAAAACACCGGCAACTGAGACGCTATGGTCTTGATGGGATTCGTTGTGACTCGAACACGAACCGTGGCAATATCGCTGGAACGGCAGCCGTAATCGTCAATAATGGTCAGGAACAGCTCAAAACATCCGCTTGTATCCGAATAATAATCCGTTTTCAATTCGGTAGTCCCGGTCAGAAGAAGGGTGTCTGACCCCACGACGCCATCACGGTCAGCCCCCATATCCCACAAGAATGACGACGTGGCATCTGACCCGGTGTAGTAGCCATGGCGTGACTCATACGTGCCATGGGCCTTCAGCAGCAATCCGTCGCCCATGCACAGATTGACGCAATCGAAAGTAAAACTACCATTGGAGGTGGGCTCCTTGCGCACATTTACCGAATCGTAAATCTCACCGTTGCGCAAGCGGTAGAAACGAGAGTTGATGGAGGGTACCACCCGCTCGCAAGGTTTGGAGCAAAAGGCTTCGCAAGAAAAGCCCTGATGCCCCGAAGAGCCACGACGCGTCACAAAACGGATGGTGAGACTATAAGAGTTGTTGCTCGGGGAGACATAAAGCATCGATGCATTGCCCGACAAGGGATGAAAAACATTGTTGGCCTTGGCCAGCAGCGGAGCATCCATAGAGGCTCCATCATAGATGTACAGCGTATCTTCGGCTGCAATGTCGAAGAGGCTGAAAGAGAGTCCGAGACGGCTGGGCTCCGGGCATGGGCTTTGGAGCGTCAGTGTAACAGAATAATCAATGCCTGCCGTATAGCTGCCATCCGCCTGCTGATTGTCGTCCGTCAGGATGACGCCCTCCACGGGGACACTGATAACGGCACCGTTAATGGGCAGCCCTAACGCATAACTTGCACGTTCCGACTGAGCGCGGACCCAAGTCATCGAAAAGAGGAAGAAAAGCAATATGAGTGACCCTAAGAGATGCTTCATTGTTGCAGACATGCTTGGTTGTGACGATCCGCCGATGGCTACTTGCTTTTATGATTGTTGCTGAGCCGCATGGCCTCGATATAGGGTCTTATGGCCAGATATGCATGTTCGGACCCCGGTGTACGGAAATAGACCGATGAGCCATAATGACGATAGCGGTAAGTGTCGAAGTCGTAAGCATAGTAGCTAAGGGAGTTCAAATCGACCACGAAATCCGGGGACACCTTCTCCCCGCTCTGCTTCGACTTCAGCTCGCTAATGTCATACACTGCGGCATCGGCAGGAAGTGTATCGCACACAAAAAAACTATTGCGGGAGAAATTGCAATACCATTCTAATTTTTCCTGCGGCATCTGGCTGACACGAGCCTCATTGTAGTGGAATTTGGGCAAGACGATGGCGTAACAATCCGTCTGCTGGGCATAAACGGCAGACAATGAGGACAGGGCCACGGACAGACAAACCCACAACGCTATTTTTTTCATATCAAAACTTTTAAAACCACCATATCCTTTACCGCATGAACCCCCGAAACAAAATCATACACAACTCGTTACAGAGAAAAGAAACAAATGTCAAAAACACACTCTGCGAAATCCAGACGCTAAAAGAATATGCAAAAGTACATTTTTTCCTCGAATATATAAAGAAATTAACGATTTAACTGCTCCGCTCTTTTTTCCAAAAGCATATCATTTTTTATGTGTATTTTTGCGTTTCTATAATCAAACTTCCCACGAATGAGACAAAAGAAAACATACGCACTTGGCCTGCTGCTAATCCTATCACTGACCCTGTCGGCAGCCATGGCACAATCCACGACGAAGAAGAAGGACAAAGGGAAAACGATCATCACGGGCGACACTCGCGTAGAGCAGCTCGTGGAGAAACACATCGAACTCAATGAGCGAGTGAAGACCATTCCTGGCTTTCGCATACAGGTGGCATCGCTCTCGGGGACCGACTCTCGCAGAAGGGCTTTTGAACTAAAGGCAAAACTAAAGGAAGTCTATCCCGACACCGAAACCTATATCGTGTTTGACGAGCCGAATTTCAAGGTCAAAGTGGGAGACTTCCGCACCAAACTGGAAGCCTTTGCCTTCCTCACCGAGATGCGGGCCACATTTCCCGGAACCATCATCAAGGACAACGTTTATGCCCTTCCATTTGTATGGGATGACCTTGTCCCCGAGTCGGACGAAGACCAATTCTGACCTCCGTAACGGTTCGGGCCGAGGGCTTTGCCCACAGGGACATCCGAGGCGGCAGCAACATCCAAACCATCAGAATCAAAGAAAAAAGGACTTTCCTGAAAGAAGTCCTTTTCTTGTAGCGGGGATGAGAATTGAACTCATGACCTCCGGGTTATGAATCCGACGCTCTAACCAGCTGAGCTACCCCGCCATATCGGTCATTGCCGCAAGATGCAATATCTCAAAAGCGATTGCAAAAATACAAACATTCCAACACACTGCCAAATTTTTTTGAAAATTATTATCTTTGCCGCTGGATAAGAATGCCTTCACATCCCCAAAAACAAGATTATATAGCACCGTCGGACACAAAAAAACGACCTCTGGAAACCCCTAACTGATGCTCTACATACACATACCCTACTGCCACGGCAAATGCTCCTACTGCGCATTCTGTTCTATCGTCCCCCTCAGAGACACGCAGCCCTATGTCGAGGCCGTGTGCCGAGAACTTCGCCTACGGGCGGACGAGGCATCCTCACCGCTACGCACCCTCTATTTCGGCGGCGGCACACCCTCATTGCTCACTATCGACCAACTCAAACAAATCATTGAAACACTACGCCTATACTACGACCTGTCGCAGATAGAAGAATCCACGATTGAGTGCAACCCAGAAGACCTTTCTACTGCCTACTTGCAGGGGCTGAACGGCCTACGGATATTTAACCGACTCAGCATCGGCATACAGTCTTTTCGTGATGCCGACCTGTTCAGACTCCGCCGCCGACACACCTCCGCAGAAGCCATACAGGCCGTCATCAGGGCATACCAAGCGGGTTTTGACAATATCAGCCTCGACCTAATCTACGGACTCCCAAACCAAAGCGAGGACGACTGGAAGCAAAACCTACAGACACTATCTGAGATAGACCCAGACCACGACTTCATACGCCATCTCTCGTGCTATGCGCTAAGCGTTGAGCCCGGCACCATTCTGTCGCACCAAGTGGAACAGGGCCAGTTGGTTCCTGCCAGTGAAGAAACGGTACTAAAGCAATACCACGAACTACTATCCTGGAGCCAACGGTACGGTTTTGGGCAATACGAGATTTCAAGTTTTTGCCAACCGGGCTTCCATTCGCGCCATAACAGCCGCTATTGGAACCGCACTCCCTACATAGGCATCGGTGCCGCAGCCCACGGTTTTAACGGGCAGCACCGACGCTGGAACACCTCGGACATAAAACGGTATATCTCACTTGTAGGCATCTCCGAAGACTACCATGAGAGCGAACTGCTGTCGCCCTCAGACGCCTACAACGAATACGTGATGACCTCGCTGCGAACCACTATGGGGATTGAGAAAAGCAAACTTTCGGCCGAGCAATTGAACCTGCTGCACACACACATCCAACGATTCATTGCCGCCGGACTGATTGAGGAGACCTCAACCCACTACAAACCGACGGCCAACGGGCTACTACAAGCCGATGGCATGGCCGCCGAACTATTTATCTGACACCGGGATACAGCCGGCCAAACTGCCACCACAGCAATCACAACGCCCCCCCGTGACACTGCCAAGACAATTGTTCACGCCATGCAACCGAAGAAAGCCAAGCAAGGCAAAAACAATAGCCTCTTTATAGTCGATAACCTCCGACGGAGGCAACACAACCATGCATGAAGGCATCAGTTCCCGCATCCTTTCCACAAGGAAGACATTGCGGGCACCACCACCCGTCACCAGCAATGACCTCAGCCGCTCCGCATTGACCACTGCGGACACCTGCATTGCGATGTGCTCCACAACGGAGCGCATCACATCACAAACCGGCATCTCGGGGACAGCATCTATCAATGGAAGAAAGGATTCCTCAAACCACTCTTTTCCAAGGCTCTTGGGCGCAGGCTGGCCATAATAGGGCAATGCATTGAGCCGACCGAGCAAACTGCTGTCCAAATGGCCAGAACGCGCCAGACGGCCTTGGTCGTCATAGCCCAGTGGAGAGACCCTCCTTGCCAAACCATTCAAGGCCATATTGCATGGCGACACATCGAAAGCCAGCCGCCGCCCCTCTTTCTCATATGAGATGTTGGAAAATCCACCCAAATTGAGACATCCATCATACTGGCCAAACAGCAAACGGTCGCCAACAGGAACCAGAGGTGCCCCCTGCCCACCTAACGACACATCAAGCCTACGAAAGTCATACACCACGGGCAGACCCGTCTCCGCTGCAATAGCATTGCCATCACCTATCTGTGCCGTCATGCCAAGTTGTGGCTGATGGAACACCGTATGACCATGGGAAGCAATGAAATCCACCGGTCCAGGATGTCGATGGCAAAATGCCGACACCTGCCTGCCGAAATAGTGCCCCAAATCAGCATCAGCCAATGCATACTCATAGGCGGAAGCCTTGTGCAGCGAAGCCAGCCGACTGACCCAGTCGTCGGAATAGGCCACCGTCTCGGCGGCAAGCAGGTCGAAATGAAAATTCGCAAGACCATCGTCGCTGGCAATACGACAGTAGGCGATGTCAAGTCCATCAAGCGACGTGCCAGACATCAGACCAATGACATATTTTTCCTTACCCGATTTCATGCCGCAAAAATACGCAATTCCGGCATTTCTTATTTTTTTGCATAACTTTGGAAGAAATTGCAATCTTTCTTTTACAAAGGCAGTTCGACGGATTGAGAAAAATCAGAAGTTCGTGGCCGCCAAGCCCCCGAGGCTGTTCCTCTTTGGCGACTACATCGAGAACGGCCCCGAGGACATCCAGTCAACGGTCTTCTGGCAGATGGTACTGAACCAGTGTCGTGAGTTCGCCGCCCAGTACGTGAAGGACGGTGGCGACGCTACGGTCATCTACCTGCCCGACGAGAACAGCCACGGCAACAGCCACTTCATGTTCCAGGAGAAGAACAACGCCGAACTTGCCGACCTCGTGGAGAAATGTCTGAAGGAGCATCAGCTGTAATCTGAACAATAGAAATTGGGCGGGAACCGCAGGCCGAGGATGTCGGTAGGGGTTCCGCTCTTTGTTTTTTCCCCTCCGAAAACTCACAATCCCTTTCAGAACGTTAAATATCAGAAGATTTTCAGCATGCGACGGCGAAAGTTTGCGGAAAAGCAGTAACTTTGTGCTCGAATTCATTATACGCATATAACATGCAGACAAGTTACAATACAGCGAAACCATTCATAAAATGGGTAGGAGGAAAAGGACAACTTCTCCAGCAACTTGAGAGGCAATTGCCTGTAGAGTTGTTTGAGGAAGAGTTTACATACATTGAGCCCTTTGTCGGTGGTGGTGCTATGCTATTTTTTATGTTACAAAAGTTTCCGAAGATCAAGCGGGTTTTTGTTAACGATATAAACGGCAATCTTACGGATGCCTATAAGACTATTAAAGATGAACCCGAAGGACTAATCTACAGGTTGAAGCATCTTGAGCAGCAATATCTTTCTATTTCCACTGAAGACAATCGAAAAGATTTCTATCTGGAAATGCGACATTGTTTCAACGAGGAAGAATTGACAAAAATCGATAAGACCGCACTGCTCTTTTTCTTAAATCGAACTTGCTTCAATGGCCTTTACCGTGAAAATAGCAAGGGGAAATTCAATGTTCCCTTTGGTCGCTATTCAAACCCAACTATATGTAATGAAGAAGTAATCTATGCTGATAGCGAATTGTTAAACCGCTTTGATGTTCAGATTTTGAATGGAGATTTCAAACAGACGAAGGAAAAGATAAATCCCTATGGGCTAAACTTTTTCTACTTCGATCCCCCTTACCGTCCGCTTAGTGCGACATCCAGTTTTAATTCTTATGTTAAGGAAGATTTTAATGACGACAGCCAGCGAGACCTTGCAGAATTTTGTCGCCGCCTTAACGAGCTTGATAATGTAAAGTGGATGCTCAGCAATTCAGATTGCTCGGCAAAGAACCCAGAAGATATTTTCTTCGAGGTTATTTATAGCGGTTTCGATATCCAACGAGTTTATGCCTCCCGAATGGTAAACGCCAACGCCAGCAAAAGGGGAAAATTGTCGGAACTTTTAATTAGAAACTACACAGCATCTACAAAGCAGGTGTCGAAAACAGAAGAATACGAACTTTTTAACGAGGCAATATAAAGATTATGGCAAACAATAAATCTTGGAATAAAATTTTTGAACATACGGGGATAGATAATCACGACTTCGACGCCGCCCCTTACGAGCTATCAGCAGACCAAATAAAGGCTGCATGTCAGGAATTCACTAAAACGACAGAGAAGGAAGTGCGCATCCTCTGCAAACAGGACGAGAGAAGTAGCCGACCACAGATTTTCAAAGACAAGGGTCTGTTTATACTTCCCAAACACAACGGCTCTTATTACATCCTTAAAGGAGAGGGCTACATTGATGTACCTGACATCACATCACCCATACAAGACTACCATAAGAAACTGGACTTTGAACTGCTTAGTTCCGAGGTTGGTGACTCAGAAATGCAACACCTCGACTATGCCTATGCGAACTCCCTCATTAGAACTTTCATGGGCGATGATTCTCTTGTGATGACTATCCGAGGACGGAAATTCACACCGAAATTCACCTGCAAAGTCAACAATTTTACGCTTGAAATCTCCAGCGTACAGACCGAAGTAGATGCAGGATATGAAGGAAAAGACAAAATCGTGCTTATCGAGGCAAAAAACTCAGAAAACACAGACACCATCATCCGCCAGATTTATTTCCCCTATCGTCAGTGGCAAGACCTGACGGGAAAGACCGTCTATCCCCTTTTTTTCGAGAAGCGTATCATTGACAACGAGAAGATATACTACATTTGGCAGTTTGAGTTTACTGATAAGGATGATTACAACAGCATCCGTCTTGTGAAGTCTGCCCGTTACAGAATCCTCCCTAAAGAATGATTACTCCCTACTACCGCTCCGCGTCCCACGACTTCACCCTCCTTCATGGCGACACCTTTGAATTGCTCCCGCAGTTCAACTTCCATTTCGACATGATATTTGTCGACCCGCCTTATTTCTTGTCGAACGACGGAATATCAGTGCAGGCAGGTAAAATCGTGAGTGTCAACAAGGGTGAATGGGACAGAGGAGGTACACCCGAGAAAATCAATGACTTTAATAAGCGGTGGATAGGCCTCTGCCGCGACAAACTAAAAGAGGATGGAACCATCTGGATAAGCGGCACTTACCACAACATTTTCTCCGTTGCCAACAGCCTCACCGAATTGGGCTTCAAGATTCTCAACGTCGTGACATGGGCCAAGACCAATCCGCCGCCCAACATCTCTTGTCGCTATTTCACATACTCAACCGAGTTTATCATCTGGGCACGCAAGAGTACCAAACGTCCCCACCATTTCAACTACGAGTTGATGAAACACCTGAACGACGACAAGCAGATGACCGATGTGTGGCGACTGCCCGCCATCGCCCCGTGGGAAAAGTCCTGCGGCAAACATCCGACGCAAAAGCCCCTCGCCCTGCTCACCCGTATCATTCTCGCTTCGACAGACAAGAATGCTTGGATTCTCGACCCTTTTGCAGGTTCTTCGACCACAGGCATTGCCGCCAACCTCACGGGCCGACGCTACCTCGGTATAGAGCGTGATCAGGAGTTTGTCGACATCAGCCGCAACCGCCGCATAGAAATCGACAACTTCAAAGTCTATGGCGACTACCGCTCCAAGATAAAGGACATTACCCGCAGCGAAATCTACGAGCCCGCTTGCTTTGCCTGTGAGGAAGATGCATTCGAAGATTTACCTTTTTAGTGAAGCGTTCGGGAAATCACTTCCCAATCCTCCCATTTTTCTATTAAATAAGCATAAAATCGCATGAGGACGGATTTTCGCTTCTATCGCATAATCGGTTTTTCTGCAAAAAGTGAAAGAATCCCCGAACTTTGTATCAAAGAGGTTCGGGGATTTCTTTGTACATTGGCACCATCAAATTCAAATGGATTATGAAGAAAAGCGTTTTGATTCGTGCAATGGCTGTGCTGGCACTCGCTTCGTGTGGCAGCAGACTGCACCGGAAGATGTGGTGGCGCAAGAGCAGTTAACTTTTCCTATTGGTAACAAAATCGACAATCCAGCCTTTACGGGCAATGCCTATCTGAAGCCGCTGATGGCGGTCGATTCGGTGTTCAATTTCCAGCAGGCCAACGTCGTGACGTTTGCGCCGGGCGCACACAGCAGCTGGCACAGGCACGGCGGCATGGTGGTGCTGGTGACGGGCGGTGCCAGTCTCTATCAGGAGGAAGGCCTTCCGGCATAGGTGCTCCGCAAGGGCGACGTGCTGCAGATTTCCGCTGGTGTGCGTCATTGGCATGGGGCGACGAAGGATAGCTGCTTCTCGCAGGTGGTGATTTACGACACGGATTGAAGACTTGATTCGACGATGGCGGACGAGGATAATACGCTCTCGGACGAGTATTACAACGAACTGTCGATGGAGGAGTACGACCATCCGACGCTTATCGACAGTCTGATGTTCGCCGCACCAGATTCCTCACTCTCGCTGCCCACGTTCAACGGGGCCATCCGTCTGGCTAACACGGTGGTTGCGCCCAACAAGGCGGGTGCGCCGGGGGCTGCACTAAGTCGTGTTTGAGCCGGGTGTCATCAACGCCAGGCACACGCGTCCCAGCGGGCAAATTCTCATCGTGACCGACGGCATCGGCTATCACCTGATTGAGGGTCAGCCCGTGGAGGAGCTTCGTCCTGGTGATGTGGTGATGTGTCCGCCCGACGTGATGCACTGGCACGATGCATCGGCTAACTCTCGCTTTGACCTCAACGGCTGGACGGTCTGCTGGCTCGACGGCAACATTGACATTGCCCCAAAGCATCTCTACGAATTAGGGCAGGCTGCGTAAGAGTATGACTTGAAAAAGAAAGAACGGGAACCGCATACCGAGGATGACAACAGGGGCTTCCGCTCAAAACAGTAAGACGACTAATCGCTATAAAGTCGATTTAGAATCATCAAATTCATAAAGGACATTTCCGTCTGCATTCTTCTTAAAATATACTACACCGATAAGCTCACTTAATCCAGGCCCATCAGTCCAACAAGGAACAGAGGCCTTCTCATTCGTAATTTCAATAGTCGGTAATAGCTTCTCGGCCTCTATTTTGCACAACTCTATTAATTTTTCCAAGCCATCAGAGTTCTTTCCACATTTGATTACGAGTTCTTCCATTATTTTTTATTTTTGATTTATAAGTCCTCGCCGTCCGAATGGTTATACTCGTTATCGTAGTACATACTTATGAAATAACGTCCATATAACTCGCTTATCCTAAACCATACAAATTTCTTCTCCATCAAGTCAAGAGCAATTTTTGTAGCTTCTATTTCTACTAAGCTTTGCATTTCCGCTGCTTGCTCTTCTGTTGGATTGTCTAATTGCTCCTGAGTGTATGCCTGCAACAAGATTTCCTTGATCTTCTTTTGGTTAGCCAAAGTGTCCACTAATACTGGGTCTATTACTTGGAAATAAGCAGCCTCATATCTTTTATTATGAACAAGCATTTCATAGGAAATATCCTCGCTTTCCGAAAGCGTGTAATCGCGCTCGCCAAAGTTTGCAGCCACATATTTCTGATTCTTTGAGAACTGGCTGCATAATTTGTTAAAGCGTATTTTTATGTCTCCCTCGTCACAAGTGTTTGCATCGTGAACCACAATGCGCCAAACTTTGTTATTGTTTGTTACGACATATACTCTAACATCACGGCCATTAAACTCACCTTCAAAGAAGTCGTTTTGACTATTATAGGTAAATCCTTTGCTAAGAAGTTTCTTCTTCATTTCAGCCTTGTAGCCGTCAACTGGAATTCCCAAAAACTTCGTCACATCCTTTTGTGCATTTGCTATTACGGAAACAAGCAAAAGCATCATCAAGAAAATCTTTTTCATATAGCTTGCTGTTTTTAATCCTCAATATTTTCTAACTCTCCAAAATCTGAATTTGACGAACCCTCATCATCCTCGTCCTAATTATCTTCACCCCGCATTTGCCCGAATAAGGCTTGAACAGCCTTGTATTCGTCCTCGTCTATATCCCATCCATAGACAATTTGGGACATATCTTTGTCGAACAGGAACTTTGTTTCGCCAAAGACCGTCTGCCCGCCATTGTTTTGTGCACGATAGCGATGTATTGCCTTAAAACCTATAAACCGAGGTTCTTTTTGCAGTTCGGCCATCAATTGCTCTGCCAGTTTCTTGCAACTCTCCTCAGCCTCGCTCTTCTTTGCCAGATAGTCTTTGTAGTTTTCTTGTGCTTGATTAAGGCTTTCCTTGTCGCTATTGCTATACATTATCCGCAGCATATCTTGATAAAGAGCAATTTCCCTCTTCTCGCTCTTTGCCATGCGCTCATATTTGTCGACATCCATGCTAAGGTTGCATAACATGACTGTCTTTTCATAAAAAGCTGGATCATCGAACGGCGTGAAGGCACTATCGACTACCGTTTCCACCGGGTCGTATGTCTCGGCGCGGTAGAGTGTCTTTTTCATACTCTCCTTAATCAAGGCATTCGCCTTATCTTCTGGCGACTGGCTGCAAGCGATAAAAGTCATCAAAGCAGCAACGAAAAGCATAACCTTCTTCATATCCTATAGGTTTTAGTTTTAGTCCTACAAAAAAATGCGCAGAACACGTCCACGCATTACCAAGGTTTACCACAACCTATATTCCCCGCAGAAGCGTCTGCGCATAAAGCACCTACGCCCATCAGGGAATATCTGGCTCCTTTTATTATTCGAGGTGGTAATTCGGTAATGTTCTGAGCCAACAAAATTTTGTGCCTCTTACGAAACACGGTTGCAAAATTACACAAAATTCTCGGAGATACTGCGATGGAACTATAAAAATCACAAAATAACGGGGAAAATGTGTTATTCTGAGTGAAGGCAATTCGTAATTGAGGGGAATGTGCTAACTTTGCGATTGCGATGACCACCACAATGCCATGTGTGGCAATGTCCGAGAGGTCGGAAAGGGACAAATAAAGCAACGGAGGCGTTAGACCTATATTCGGCAAAGGCTGAAATCTGAAAAGTGGCAGCACCCGATGCATCGGCCAGGGTCGAAACGCTGAAATAGGTAGTGTTCGAGAATGGCTGCAATTGAGAAATAATTGCGTTAATCTTCCAAAATCCCTCATTTGTTACAACCTTTTTTTCTAACTTTGCAAACCAAACTAAACACAAAAGCCAAACAGCATGAAAAAAGTCATCTGCACCCCCAAGGCTCCCGCAGCCATCGGACCTTACAGCCAGGCCATTCTGGCAGGCAACACACTCTATATCTCAGGACAGGTGCCCATTGACCCCGCCACAGGGAAACTGGTGGAGGGCGACATCACCGCACAAACCGAGCAGGTGATGAAGAACATCAAGGCCATTCTGGACGAGGCTGGATTCACCTTTCAAGACGTGGTGAAGAGTACGTGCCTGCTGGCAACGATGGACTATTTCAAGCCCATGAACGAGGTCTATGCCAAATACTATCCCACCGACAGCCCCGCCCGTGCCGCATTCGCCGTACAGGCACTGCCTATGGGGGCCATGGTCGAGATAGAGACCATCGCCGTCAAGTAGCCCCATCCTGCTATCGACAATATTGGGATAGGCATCCCAATAAATTATATGCCCTCATCAAATAAAGAGACATCCTGATTTGGTGAGGGCATATTTGGAAAATTCGACCTGCACAACGAGCACACTCGACTACAACAGTAATCCCACCAGAGCACTTGCCAAGAGGAGGACTATGGGTGATGGACGGGAGAAGCCGATTGATTGTCCGAACCAATTGACGTTGAATTGCCGAGGCAACAGCGACAGGATGAATACCGCAGCAAAAATAAAGAGGCTGACGACAAACTGACGGTTGAGGCCAGGCGTACCAAAAGTCGTTGGGGAAACAAGCGAAAGGGCTGCGGCAGCAATAAGCCCGACGACAACTATAGAAAGCATTGACAGCACGTTCTGCACATCACGGTTCCCGCTGTGCCGCAACAGAAACCGAAGCACCATCATCATCAGCAAGGCCGGGAGCAGGATGACCGCAAACGAAGCCACCAACGAACCCAGCACGGCCAGCCAAGAGGCATAGCCAGCGTGAAGCACAGCCATATAGCCCGTATAGGTCGCCGTATTGATGCCTATAGGCCCCGGCGTCATCTGACTGACGGCCAGGATATCAGTAAACTCGGTAGCCGTAAGCCACGCATGACGATAGACCACCTCGTTCTGAATGATAGCAATCATGCCATAGCCTCCACCAAAGGTAAAAATACCGATTTTAAGGAAAGTAAAAAACAGGTCAAAAAAAATCATGCGGATTTAGGATTTGGAGTGACGGTAGTTCTGATAACGCCCATAGGCAAAACCGGCCAGGCCAGACAAAAGAATAATCAATATGGGGCTGACGTGTAGCAGCCATATCAGCAAAGCCGCTGTAACGGGAATCCAGCAATTGGACCAAGAAATATGCGCCGCTTTGGCCATATTGAAAACCGGTGCAGAGATTAATGCTACCACAGCGGGACGAATGCCCATAAACAGACGCTCAATAGTCTCATTGCCTCGAAAATGGTTGAAAAACATGGCAAGCAAAAGAATCATCACAATAGGCATAGCCACCGCCCCGACGATAGCAGCCACAGCCCCGGGCAAGCCTCGATAGCGATAGCCTATGGCGGTAGCCATGTTGACGGCGAAGACCCCTGGCATGGCCTGCGCAAGCGAAACCTGCTGTAAAAACTGCTCTTCCGTGAGCCAGCCGCGCCGCTCCACGACCTCGCGTTCCATAAGCGGTATCATGGCGAAACCGCCTCCTAAGGTGAAGCTACCGATTTTAAAAAAGGACAGAAATAGTCGTAACATACGGCTAAATACATTTTTCGAAGGCCTGGCGACGTCCATGCTCATAGCGAATATGCCCACAAAACGTAAAACCCGCACGCTCAATGACTCGCAGCATGGCCAAATTATCGTAATTGGTATCGATTCTGAAACTACGTACACCCTTGCCCCGTGCCAAACGTTCTGCTTCGCGCAAAAAGCACGTAGCGAAACCACGTCCCTGAGCCGCCTGAGCCACTGCCAAACGATGCACGACTACATACGGCTGTGAACTGAGCCACGCCCCCTCTATCTCCTGATACGCTGGCTCACCGTCAAATGCCACTACACCATAGGCCACCAGAGCGTCATCCTCCACAAGCACATACCCCCTTCCGGCAGCAACATCGCTGCAGATGAGGCCATAAGTTGGATAGGTTTCGTCCCACTGGCATCGGTCCTCACGAGCCATTTGCGCCTTGGCCTGCACGATAATGTCCCACGCCATAGGAATATCGGCAACAAGTGCCTTGCGAAATAGAACCCCTGCCATACCAAAATCCACAGTTATATGGTTTTCACACTGATTTATTTTCATAATGGGCATACTTGTGATACCCCGTATCGCTACGCAAAAGTAGCAAATATCCACCAAATATAAGATTTTATGCGTACATTTGTCTTCGTTGAGTATCCATCACCATAAATCGCAATAACTTATGATTCTTTTAGATATACCTAACGTTTGGAAGACAATGATTATGATTGTGCTCATGATAGCAGTCTTCTATATCTTCCTGATTCGCCCACAAAACGAGCAAGCCAAGAAAGACAAAGCCTATCGCGATGGATTGAAGAAAGGCGATCGGGTCATGACCGCAGGAGGCATCCATGCCACCATTGTAAACGTGGAGAACGCCATGGCAACCATAGAGATTGCCCCCTCAGTACGTATCAAAGTACAGGTCACGAGCATACAGCCCATTCCCACCACTGGGCAAAAGAAATAAAAGATGCCCCGCCGACAGGGAATTGTCCTGAACGGCAGCGACTCATCTTATTTGTAGCAGAGCAGGCTAAACTCCTTTTCCGTCAGAAATTGCTGTGCGACAAGCTGTAGGTCCTCTGCCGTGACGTTCATCACATCCTGACTCATCTCCTCTATGGTGTCCACATGACCATAGTTGAGGCAGGCTTTCCCTATAGACTGCATCTCGTTAAGCCCCATGTCATTGCTAATAGACATCTGGCCGATGAGCTGTCGCTGAGCCGACCGAAGTTGCTGCGCAGTGAGCTTCTGTTCCGCAAAGTGGTTCAATTCTTTATGAATCAAATCCTTTACCCGAGCGAAAGCCTCGGGCTCTATGCCTGCATAGACATAGAAAAGTCCCGCATCACTAAACGGGTTGAACTGAGACTCTATGGTATAGCAAAAACCATAGCGTTCACGGATGGCCACATTGAGCCGAGAGTTCATTGCAGGTCCCCCGATAATATTATTTAACAGCGTGAAAGGGACCTTGCACTCATCGTATATATTGGGGGCCGGACAACCCATCAAGAGGTGCATCTGATGGGTATGTCGATTCAGAATCTTTTCAAAACGCTGTGGTACAGGCTTCTCCGAACGTGTAGCCCCAGACTCACAACGGGGATATTCGCCAAAATACCTTTCGCACAAACGTACCAGCCTGTCAAAATCCACACGGCCAACAACACTAATCGCCATACGGTCTGTCGTGTAGTTACGCTGCATGAAATCACGAACAAACTGAGGGGTAAAACGCCGCAGGTTCTTCTTAGTTCCCAATATGTTATGGGCCAGGGGATGCTCCCCGTAAACAAATTCCTCAAACTCATCAAAAATCAAATCCGACGGTGCATCCTGATAACTATTGATTTCTTCAACAATCACTTCTTTTTCTTTAACAAGTTCCTTCTCGGGAAACACAGAGTGGAACAACACGTCGGAGAACAGTTCCAGACAGCGTTCCAGATGCTCAGCCAGCGAGGTTGCATACACGCAGGTTTCTTCCTTGGTAGTGAAAGCGTTGAGTTCGCCACCCACACCATCAATGCGGTTTAGGATATGATAGGCTCGGCGATGCTCCGTTCCTTTGAAGATAGAATGCTCAATGAAGTGCGCCACACCGTATTCGAGCGGTTTCTCGTCACGAGAGCCAATATTGATGTAAACCCCCGAATAGATAACAGGCGACTCCGTGCGACGAAAAACAATGCGGATGCCATTTGAGAGGGTGTGATACTGATACATAAAAGAAGGGAAAGTATTTTGTTAGTCCTCAGAATCTCCGAGGAAAGAGATGGGCAGCGTACAGAATAGGATGCCGGCCAAGGTGCCCAAGGTCGTCTCTCCAATAAAAGAGAAGAGCACGATGCACACATAGGCCACAAGCGAAAACGGCCAAGGCTGCCAACGGAAAAAGGCCGCCCTCGCAAAGGCAAAAACAATGAGTAGAAAACCTAATAGTCCAAAAGATACAAGGAAACTGAGATACTGGCTGTGGATATTCTTCTGCGTTCCCGCCAAAGGAGAATGCGTCTCCTGCAAGTGTTCATGACAAGCGTCAAAAGCATTGCAAGTGCCAACACCCAACAATGGATGCTGACAAAACACCTGCCATGCATTCCGCCATAGCAAGACACGGTCGCCTATAGAGGAATTGCGCACACTACCCGTTACGCGATAAGTTTCGTATTCAAACAGCAAACGATATACCATCTTGCGCATTGCGCCGCCATCAACAAAGACATGATTGGCTATGCCGGACTCGATAGCTCGCACATCCTGCTGACTCAGCTGAGCAACCCCCACACTGTCCTTGGTCAACCCACAGCTGCCCAGATAGCGCACCAAGGTAGGATAGACCGCATAGCCATTAGGCGTTAGCGAGTCAATGTCAACCGTGCTGACCAATGGCCATGTCGAGCGCAATTCCTGTTCGCTGATATAGTTATTCACCTGTCCCCCGCTCTCTATCAGGCCATCGCAAGCATGGCTGTAGGGATTTCCTTGAGCAGTGAATGAAGCCAGTGGCTGGCATTCCAACAGCGTGGGTCGGTAGTAGTCAGCCCGCAAAGTATATAAGTAGAACGAAAAGCCTGCTATGGCAACAACAAAAATAGACGTCACAAGCACCCTGCCCTTGACCGTGTGAATCCGATAGATAGCCCATGCCGAGGCCACAAACAACAAACAGCCCAGCAAAAGAAACGCCGTGTAGGACTGTATCAGCAATAAGAAATAGGTCAGCCAGACAACAATCAGCAAGCTGAGGCATAGAGTCAAAATACCCGCTCGGGGTTGTTGATGCATCCTGCGAACAGCATAACAAAGCACAAGGCAAATAACGAGACAGACATTTAATGCGAAACGGATGTGCGAGACAAACGGAACCATCTCCCGATAAGGCAAGTCCTTGATGGTAAGCCCGCGAATCCAGCCTATAACAGAGACAATCAGCACAGTAGTCACATAAACAGTGATAACCAGATGGCGATTCCTGCGTCCCAGACGCGGAGTGGTCAAGACAACCAACGGGACAGACCATAGAGGAAGGCATGTTTCCAACACCGACCATCCCGAAGACCAATTGCCTCCCCCAAACATCCACAACAGGTGGACCAACAATAGGGTGACAAAAGCCTGCAACAAATAATTACTTCTAAAATTGATGAACTTCTCTCTCCAATTCCACTCCGCCACCCAATTGACCAGCAGTAGGAACCAAAACAGATTGGCAAAGAAGACCGATGTAGTCATCGCCATCGCCAATAGGCAGAGCAACAGCACGTAAATCTTTCGATGCACCAGAGTTCTGTCCATGAGAGATAGCGTATGTTATTTTTTGCCCAGCAATTTGTCATAGCCCGCCTTGTCAGACATGACGGCTATGGCCTTCTGAATATCGGCATCACCTTTCAGGCTACCCTCTATACGGCCTTTCTCATAGTAATAGCGCGTCAATATCTCAGCCAGAAGCATCTCGCTGATTTCGTCACGATAGCGGTATATATCCTGCGCCTTATCCTTTCGGAACTGTTCCTCCATGGCATCCAGCTGTCCCGAAATGGCATCCATATACTTTTCTTCCTGAGCCACCCTGCGCAGTTCCTTTATCATACGCTCCGTGATGGTAGAATAATCGTAATCCTTATCCGAGAGATAACTTACAAAATCGGCAAATATGTCGTCGGTAATGGAAAACTCCGACGGCGGAGCGATGGTCTCATGTTTTTTACGGAAAGCCGTAGCATAATTGAATATGAGGTGCTTCGCATAGAGCGATGCTGCAATGCCAGACATATACTGAGGCTCCATTTCCACATCGGGTTCAATGCCAAAACCATCATACACCGTGCGGCCATTTAGCGTCTTGAAGGCCGTCTTCAGCGAATCCGGCACCTTGACGGCCCGTCCATTAGTGTCGCGGTGGCTGTAGTCTATGGCCTGTATGCAACGGCCGGATGGGATGTAATACTTAGACACCGTGATTTTCATCTGACAGTTGTATGCCATGGGCAAGATGTTCTGCACCAAGCCCTTGCCATAAGAACGCTCGCCGATAATCACAGCACGATCAAAGTCTTGCAAACTACCACTTACTATCTCGCTGGCACTGGCACTATAGTTGTCTATCAACACCGACACCGGGATATCGGTACTCAGAGGCTCCTGGCGTGTGCGACTCTTCATGTTCTTGCTCGCCACCTTGCCTTTGGTTTCTACCACCAGCTGTCCTTTAGGCATAAAAATATTGACAATATCCACCGCCTCATTCATCAATCCACCGCCATTGCCCCGCAAATCAAGTATGACACCTTTCAGATTACTTTTGCCACCCATCAGCTCCTGCACTGCCATACGCACCTCACTGCCTGAACCACGCGTAAACTCATTCAATTTCACATAACCATAATCGCCACCCACGTAGCCATAGTAGGGGACGGCCTTTAGCTGGATTTCCTGACGGACAATGGTTTTCTCAAAATGCTGCCCATCTCGTTCCAGCCCAATAGTGATACTGGTACCAGCCTGACCCCGCAGTGCGGCACTCACATCGCTGTTGGTCTTGCCTTCGGCGCTTTCACCCTCGATGCTCACAATACGGTCGCCTGCACGAAGTCCTGCCTTATCGGCGGGCAAACCCTCATAGGGTTCAGCAATATAGACCGACTTGCCCTGCTGGTGAATCAATGCCCCTATGCCGCCATACTTGCCCATCAGCTGCAACTTTACATCCTCCATATCCGATTCAGGATAATAGTTCGTATAGGGGTCCATCGAGGCCAGCATGGCATCAATAGCCACCTTCATCGTTTTCCCTGGATCCACGTCATCCACATAGTATTGATGCAGATTCTTATAGACATTGGCAAAGATTTCGAGGTTCTTGGAAATTTCAAAACCCTTATCCTGCTGCGCCACGAGGTGCAGTGACAGCACGACAGCAAGCATTGTGAGCAATATACGTTTCATGTCGAAGATAAAAATATAGTACGAAAATTAGCTTTCCTTGATAAAGCGAGACAATTCAATCTCGTCTGGCGAAACAAACCAGACCACATCATCTACCATAAATACAGTGTCGGCCTTGGGGTTGAGGATGTACTGCTGGTTGCGCTCTATGGCAATCACCATGCCATTGTAGCGTCCCCGGAAATCAGCATTCATCAATGACTTACCAAACAGCGGCCCGTCCTCTATGATAACATAACGATAAACATTTACCTCATTATCCGAATGGTCGCGTATCAGCATCTCGGGTTCCACCTCAGAGACAGCTCTGAATTGACCAATCTGGTCCTCAGTACCTATAACCGTCAATTTGTCCATGGGCATCAGCACCGCCTCGCTCTCGGGCAGATTAATCATCTCTGCACCACGTTCGATAGAGACAATGTTAATGCCGAAGTCATTGCGTAGGTTGGACGTTCGCAAAGTTCTACCCACGTATTGAGAAAAAGGAGAAATCAAAACTCGCTCCATACTGAAGAACTTCTCCATAGACTGCGGAATACGGAAAGAGTTTTGAGCTTGCCGCTGGTTGAAATTGGAGACAAACTGTCCTTCGATGCGCTGATAGAAGCCTTCCGCCCTGCGGGAAAAGCGGAAGAACAGCAACAGCAAAAAGGCTATGACCGAAACAAAACCCACAGCCATATGGACATAGCGGGCCACGACCACACCTATGGAAAAGAGAGCGACAAACAATCTCAGCAGCACCAACGGAATGACGATAGCCTGACTGTTGCGATAGGCATTGAGCATACGGCGCAGACGACCACGATTGATTGTCGTCACCATGGCCCACAAAAACGGAGTCATTACCAACAGCGTCACCGACAGTCCAATCAGATTGGCCCACAAAACACTCAACCCCGTGGTTTCGGCAGCCTTGAGCAAGAAGGGATGCAGCACCGTGAACGACAACAATACGATAGCGGCAAGGATAGCTCCGTAAACCAGAATAGAAGACAGCTGCTTCTTGACGAATTGATTCACCAAACGCTCATGCCCACCACTATTGGCCGAAGCCGAATAGTTTTCCAACATGCGTCTGGCCTTGTCGGGAATCCGAGGGTAGAGCCATTCGTAGGCCGGCAGCCCCGCCTTAATCATATAAGGAGTGACAAAAGTCGTGATAATGGATACCGAGACAATGATGGGGTACAGGGTGTCTCCTATCACACCGAAACTGAGTCCTAATCCAGCAATAATGAAAGAGAACTCACCGATTTGACAGAAGCAAAAGCCGCTCTGCATGGCGGTTTTCAGAGGCTTTCCACTCAGCGTCACCCCAAGCGTTGCTGCCAACGACTTGCACACCACGATAGTGGCTGCTATCACCAAAATAGGGACAATGTATTTGACCAGCACCTCGGGATTGACCAACATGCCCACGGACACAAAGAATACGGCTCCGAACAGATTTTTGATAGGCGTAATAATGTGATGTATCACATCGGCCTCAATGGTCTCCGCAAGGATAGCACCCATAACGAAAGCTCCCAAAGCCGTAGAGAAGCCAGCATAAGACGCCAGCACTACCATGCCGAAACATAATCCCACGGCGACAACACACAAAGTTTCCTCGGTCATCCAACGACGCATCCATCGCAAAAAAGTCGGAATCAAATAGATGCCGAAAGTAAACCAGACGATGAGGAAGAACAACAGTTTCACCAAACTCATGGCCAGCTGACCACCATCAAAACTACGGCTCACCGACAGTGTGGACAGTAACACCAGCAACAACACCGCAACCAAATCCTCAACCACCAGGACGGCCGTCACCGTGCTGGTAAACTTCTGCTGCTTCAACTTCAAATCATCGAAAGACTTGATGATAATTGTCGTCGAGGAGATAGACAGCATACACCCCAAAAAGATACACTCCATTTGTTGGAACCCCAACATCCGCCCCACAGAACTGCCTATCAAAAACATCATGAAAAGCTCTGTCAAAGCCGTAATGGCTCCTGTTGCTCCCACTTTTTTCAGTTTCTTAATACTGAACTCCAAACCCAAGGCAAACATTAGAAAGACGATACCAATGTCGCTCCACACATGAATATTGGACTTATCCGTAATGGCTGGAAACCACGTAACATAAGGACCAATGATGAAGCCCGCCACAATATACCCCAGCACCAAAGGCTGCTTCATCCACTTAAACAATACCGTAACCACCCCCGCCGTAATCAGGATGATGGCCAAGTCGAGAAACAAAGGAGGCAATGACGACATAAGGCTGCAATCTAAAGCGTTATAACCACAAACTAATAACTACAAAAAGGACAAAATATTGCCTACGCCATATCACGGCCACAGACACGCATGAACACCACCCACGCACGTCGTCACGCTACCCAGCCAATCATACGGTTCTATCAATAATATATAATGGTAGCGGGCAGAGGTTTAGTCACTCGTTATAAATAACACATCCGAGACCTGCCATTCGCTATCTTCCAGCATAGACAATGAATAACCCACCTGTGCAGACGACATTATGAGAGGCAGGGCATCCATTCAAAATAGACGCCCTGCCTCACATAATGGATTCTACAGACTAAAATTTACCCGAAAAATGCAACGACAATTGCTGTAGCACCTGCTCATCCGTCATTTCGGGACGCACCTTTTCGGAATGATGATTCTTGGCCTTCGTCCCATCGAAATCAGACCTATGCTGAGCTGGTTTTGCCTGACGGCGTAATTCAGACTGCTGCTGACGCACACGACCATAGACCTCACGGACTACCGATTTGGTAGATAGCGGGAAATCAGACTTAAGCATCCAATCACAATAAGAAGGCTCCTCGACAAAGACATCCTCCAGACGACGGTTCTTATACTTGCCGAAATTGAACGTCTCCTTATGCTGAGCATCGAAAACGATATGCCCCACCAAGTCGGCATTACGACCCACAGAAGAAAAATCGCTAAGAGCCTGAACATCATTACGAACAGGGGCCTTCACAACCTCGCCCTCCTTGACCTCGCAATCCACATCCCGATAACGGTCCAGTTGGGCCTTCAACACCTCGTAAGTGGCGCGGGTGTCGGCATCTGCCGAATGCGCATTTGCAAAATCCTGTCCGCCACAGTAGAAGCGATAGGCAGCGCGCAGTGTGCGCTGCTCCATGCGGTGAAAGATGTTCTGCACATCAATGAGACGGTGCTGCCGGATGTCAAAAGGCTGCCCAGCACGAAGGAACTCCTCTACCAGCATAGGGACATCAAACTTATTGGAATTGTAGCCAGCCAGATCGGCATCACCAATGAAGGCAACCACCTGCGGGGCAAGTTCTCGAAATGAAGGCATATCCATAACATCCTCATCACTAATGCCATGTATGGCAGTGGTCTCCTCGGGGATGTGGACAGTTCTGCCCTCCACATCGACCGGACGGACACGATGGGAGAACTGCTCCTCCGTGCCATCTGGATTAATCTTCAAAAAACACATTTCCACAATGTGATCATGTCCCACTTGAAGGCCCGAAGTTTCGAGGTCGAAGAATACAAGGGGACGAGAAAGGTTTAGCTGCATTTGAGTATTGATATAGTTATTTGAATAGAATAATAAATTATAGTGTAAGCGAGGCCGGACAACGGCAAACAGGACGTCCGTAGGAACGTACCCTCAATGCCGTTGAGGACGCCCCCCCCCTGGTCAACGCGACACCTGATGTATGCGCAACAGTGTGGACAGCAAATCTTCAGCCAAATCGAGCCGCAACATATTGGCTCCATCAGACTTGGCCTGTTGTGGGCAGGGATGAGTCTCCATAAAAATGCCATCGCAAGCCACAGCCACAGCAGCTCGTCCGATGGTCTCTATCATTTCGGGATTGCCACCGGTGACGCCCGCAGGCTGATTGGGCCGCTGAAGCGAATGAGTAATATCTACCACAACGGGGACATTGTTTTTCTTCATCTCAGTAATGCCCCGAAAATCCACCACGAGATCCTGGTATCCGAAAGTCGTACCACGCTCGGTAAGCATGACATTGGAGTTGCCGAAAGCACGAACCTTATCAACTGCATGGGTCATGGCCTCAGGCGAAAGGAACTGACCTTTCTTAACATTGACCACACGCCCCGTCTCGGCAGCCGCCCGCAACAGGTCGGTCTGCCGGCAAAGGAAAGCCGGAATCTGTAGCACATCGACATAGGGTGCAGCCTTGGCAGCCTCGGCCTCATTGTGCACATCTGTCACCACAGGCACATCAAACTGCCGGCTGATGGCTTGGAGGATTTCCAAGCCCACTTGGTCGCCAATGCCTGTAAACGAGTCCAGACGTGAACGATTGGCCTTTTTATACGAAGCCTTAAAAGCGAATGGTATGCGGAGACGCTGGGAAATCTCGACCAGCCGTTCCGCAATAGCAAATGGGGATTTCTCATCCTCAATAACACAAGGACCGGCAATCAGGAAGAAATTGCCGGTCTCCGTGTACTTCAGTTTGGGAAGTATGGGATACATAAAAAAATGATATGGATTGGTAATCAGAAGTCTGTCTCGATGCTGTCAATAGCATCGATAGCGTCATCGGAAGCGACAGCCTCACGTTCATCGTCGGATGTGCGACGTCCGCGCTGGAGGGAGATAATCAATGCCCCGAGCATACGGGTCATCTCCATGAGGTATTCGCTGGACTGCGTAGCCTCCTCCTCAGAAAAAAGTCCAATGCCAGCTGCCACCGAAGTATAAACATAGCACTCGCGAATGGCGGTCTTGGAAATCTTAAGATAATGCTCAAACTGGCTTTTGTTGCGCGAAGAACCCTCTGCAATGTTTAGCGATATATCATACGACGAATGGCAGAATGAATTAAATAGGTTTTTCTGAGCCTCGCTAACAGGCTGATGAAGCGACTGGAGCAGCCACTGGCTATAAGCAACGGCTTTGGCATAAATTCTAAGCTCTTCGAAGCGGAAAAAGCAACCGGTTTTGTCTTGTGTTTCCATAAGTATCTGGTTAATTGGATTAATAATTGTCCATAAATATTTTATTTTGATTCAAAAGCCATACGTATTGCCTGCACGCGCATTAGGTCAACAGCAGGATCATTGGGAGACATGGCCAACCTGCCCCGAAACTGAGCTATTTTCTCGAACTGATGCGACTCCATCCAATGGGCAAGACTTTCATGCAGTCCACTCAGATAGTTTTCATCCCTCCAGCATAGGGCAGAAGGGATCTGCACGGTCTCAGCGCCCGCCAATAGCACCTTGACGATGTCGGAGGCTGTCTTGATGCCCGTACAGGCGGAGAGCCCACAGCGCGTCTTACCAGAAAGGATTGCTATCCATCGCAGCAACGAGCACAAGTCCTCAGAACAATACTCCGTCTTAGACTGGTTAAGTTGCAGGTTATCAATATCAATATCCATCGGGACTTCCTTATCGAAAAGGGAAATACCCTGAATGCCCGACCACGAAAGCTGCTGGACAAATTTGGCCAGATTGGTAAAATTGTTACCCATGCGAATCGCTATAGGCAGCGCAGAAGCCCTTCGAACCGCGAAAATCACCTGATTGTATATACGCTCAATGTCGGAAGATGTCTGGGAAATATCGTAGGGACGCATGGACATAGTGAGTTCGATGGCACGGCATCCGGCTTTCTCATAATGGGCCACGTAATTAATCCAGGCTTCGAAAGAGATGCAACTGATGCTGCCAATCACAGGGATGCCCACTGCGTCAGTAATCTTCTGAACATTTGCGAAATAGTCATCCATCTGGTATGTCCCGAGGTGCTGGGCCACATACTCATAACCCGCACCATAGTTATTGGTTCGAGCCACAATACGGGTATTGCGCTTTATGTCGTAGGCAAACTCCTCCTCGAACTTCGTCCGCAAGATAATGGCACCCGCCCCAGAGTCCTCCAAACGCTTAAAAGCATCAACATCATCCGTTCCCTGTCTATTTTCAACAATCACAGGGGACTTCAAGTGTAAACCCAAATAATCAACCGAGATATCCATTGCTTTCCGCTTGTACAAAAGTAAAGCCGCCTTTCCGTCCTTAAATCCGTCGTTAATCCATTAACAAAAATTAATCCTTGCAAAAATAATAAAAAATTTTAAATAAATATAGTTTTCAACAATAATATGAGGACAAAACAGCACAAGCAACTACCATACAAGGAATTAGACCTTCAACATTTTTAACGCTCTACCCTGCTGAAAATAATTTTCCATCCAAAACAAAAAAAATAACTACTTTTGCAGCCTCAAAAAACACATTATCAAAATGAAAGAGCAAAACGAAGCTAATCAAGCCATTGAAATCAATGATTTTATCTCCAAAGCAGAAGCCTTTCTTGAGAAATACAAAAACCATATCTATATCGGCGTAGCCGCTGTCATTATCATTATAGCAGGTATTTTCGGACTGAAAAAACTGTACTTTGAGCCTCGTGCCGAAGAGGCCGCTGGCGAAATGTTCATGGCAGAAAACTTTTTTGACAATTACGATTACGACAAAGCTCTAAACGGAGACAAGGAATCCAATTCATTAGGTTTCTTGGACATTATTTCCGACTACAAAGGTACTGAGGCCGCCAATTTAGCCTACTACTATGCCGGGGTATGCGAACTGCGTCTCGGACAATATGAAGAAGCCATCGAACACCTGAAGAAATTCAGCAGCACCGACAACTATGTCAAACCTCTGGCCTTGATGGCACAAGGCGATGCTGAGGCAGAGTTGCAGAACAACGACAAAGCCCTCGCTCTCTACGAGAAAGCAGCTGCAAAAGGCGACAACATACTGGTGGCTCCCACTGCTCTTTTTAAAGCTGGCATGATGTATCTGGCAATGCAGAAGAATGACAAGGCCATTGCTTGCTTCAACAAAGTGAAAGAGAAATATCCCGAAAGCACTGAATACAGCGACATGGACAAATATATCGCAGTGGCAGAGGCCTCCAAATAAGGTCATGGGCTAATCACAAAGAAAGGCGTATGTAAGACAATACGCCTTTTTTTATGCACCAACAAACGTTTTGCAGGCCGTAGGCAGCCTCCAGACGTATGAAGAAGTTATGAAAAAGAACATCATCTTCTATACCTTGACACTCTGCCTGATGCTCGCCTCAGGCAGGGCAGACGTATGTGCACAGCAGGAAGGTCGTCCCAAGATAGGTGTAGTGCTGGGGGGCGGAGGTGCCAAGGGAGCCGCACATATAGGGGCATTGAAATACCTGGAGGAGCAAGGCATACCCGTGGACTATGTGGCAGGGACAAGTATGGGATCAATCATCGGAGGGCTGTATGCCCAAGGGTACACGCCCGATGAGATGGCGAAAATCATCAGCACACTGGACTGGTCGCACTACATGACGAGGCGTATTGAGCCCACCATGCTAACATCAAAAGAGAGATTATTCCGAAGCACCTATCTCTTTCAGATTCCATTTCGGATGCGGAATGTAGAAACGGCGATTAGCGAAGATCAAAACCTGTGGACAACCATCATCCAGTCATTACCCAGTTCTTTTGTTGGGGGGAGCAATGTCACCAACCTATTCAACAATATGAGCGTAGGCTATCAAGACTCTATCAGTTTTGACAGTCTGCCAATCCCTTTTGCCTGTGTAGCCACGGATATTGTGACTGGTGATGCCTACGTAATGAGGAGCGGACGACTACCTGTATCCATGAGGGCAAGTATGGCTATTCCCGGCATATTTGACCCGGTACAGATAGGCAATCACCTACTGCTGGACGGAGGAATGGTGAACAATTTTCCAACGGACATCTGCCGTGAGATGGGAGCCGACATTATCATCGGAATCGAGGTGGCTCAGGAACTGGATTCGACCTACGAGAACCTGCAGTCACTGCCACAGATAGCTTACCAGATGATGCAAATAGCCGTAAGCCACAAAAGGCAGGACAACAGGCAACTGTGCGACATCTATATCCGGCCTGACATGAGCGGTTTCAACATGCTGAGCTTCACAAAGGAGGCCATCGACACACTGGTCATGAGGGGTTATTTGCAGGCACAAGCCTGTGCGCCTCAGATAGAAGAGCTGAAAAGAGAACTGGCGGCCTATGGTGGGACGGAGGTGAAAAAGGTAACGCCACCCGCCAAGTATCTGGGCGACGACACCATCTATATCACCCACGTAGAACGCACAGGCGTGGCTACTGACTATGAACGGCAATTTGAACGTTGTGGCCTAACGCCTGGCCTCATGACAAACGACGACATAGAAGATGCCTTACAAAGACTCATAGGGACTGGAACCCTGACCGATATTACCTATAACCTTACGGAAAGCCAGTGCCCGACAGACAGCATGAGATATGCATGCTATAAGATGACAACAAATCTGAAGAATGCGGAGCCCCACGTTTTTGCAGCAGGTCTTCGCTACAATTCAGAAGAGAGTGCCTCTGTGCTACTGGCACTGGGTCTGAACCAACACCGTGGCTCAGGATTCAAACTAATGACTTCGGCACGACTGAATTATAATACCCGATTCCATGTACGAGGATCTTACGAAGGATGGCGACTGGGGACCATCAATATGGAATACCTCTACCATAAAAACAACTACCAGATATACGACCATCGTTCACTAATGGGGACTGGCCTGAGACGAGAGAATAAACTAAAACTGTTTTTCTCAGAATTCCAAAGTCAAAAAGTCAATATCTCACTTGGTGGACAGGAGGAAATCATTGATTTTGCTCAGGCCATTTCAGGGCCGGAGATACCGTCCTATGATTTCACCCGCAAGTATTATGGACTCTTTGGCAGAATAAGTTACGACAGCCGAAACAAGAAGTTTATGGCCACACGTGGCGTCCAGGTGCTTCTGGACATCAATTGGAGAACACAGCACCGTTCGCATTTTAAGCCTACAGGTTACGGATTCGGAGACCTGACGTTCTCCATACGCCGCAATCACGCTTATGGAGGTAGCCGCTTTACGGGGTCACCACAATTCTATACACGACTGACCTCGAATCACGGTCATGAGTCGGCGTTTCACACCCTTTTTGGAGGTCCCATTGCCAATCGCTATGGAGAATGGCATCTACCTTTCATCGGCATCAACCATGTTCAGATGTGTCTCACCGATGCCGCCGTTGTTCGTTATGACCTTCGATTTCGAGTGTCCAACTCGCAGTACATCTCCATTCTGGCCAATGCCATCGGAGGCTCTACCGAACCCATTTTCACCATCGAGGACAGCAAGCCTTTAAAAGCCTACTATGGCATAGGTTTTCAATACGCCCTGCCGACGATTCTCGGGCTCGTAGCTGTGGACCTGCACTGGAGTTCGTTAAACTATCAGTGGGGCGCCTCCGTATCCATCGGCTATGATATTTAATCCAATTCCGCCATGGACACAACGCAGCACCCCACCATACAACATGATGTATCGCTGAAAGCACGCCACACTTTCGGTCTTGACGCTACTGCCGACAAGTACATCGAAATTCAACATCCGTCAGACATACACTGCTTGCTGGACAGCGGCAAGCTGCAGAAGCCATTCGTCATTCTCGGTGGCGGGAGCAACATGCTGTTCCCCTACCGATACCACGGAACCGTGGTGCATATAGCGACAAAAGGGATACGAGTGGTTGTTGAGGACGAAGATGCCATAACCGTGAGTGCCGCAGCAGGGGAACTATGGGACGATTTGGTGCGCCACTGTGTGGCTCACGGCTGGCACGGACTTGAAAACATGGCCGCCATACCCGGCACCGTAGGGGCTGCCCCCGTGCAGAATGTGGGGGCCTACGGAGTAGAAGCCAAAGATTATATCGAGAGAGTCTTCGCAACAGACATCACAACTGGCAAATCACTGATATTTACAACGGAAGAATGTCACTTTGGCTACCGCGACAGCATCTTCAAAAACAAAATGGCTGACCGCTGCATCATTACAGAAGTCTGGTTTCGTCTGTCCAAGACTTATGAGCCCAATCTTGCCTACAAAAGTTTGATGGAGGCATTGAAGATGGATGGCCTGGCGAACCCGAGTGCCCGACAGGTGTATGACACTGTCACACGCATCCGCTGGGACAAACTGCCCCGGCCAGAAGACATGGGCAGCGCAGGCAGTTTCTTCAAAAATCCGATTATCAGCCCGTCACACTACAACCATCTTAAAGAAATACATCCCGACCTACACGGACACAAAGATGGCAACGGATACAAAGTGTCGGCAGCGTGGCTGATAGAACAGTGCGGATGGAAAGGCCGCAACATGGGACGATGCGGCGTATATGTGAAACAGCCTTTGGTTCTGGTAAACCTTGGCGGTTGCACTTTCGATGAAGTCCGAAATCTTTCCGAAGCAATCATGCAGGATGTTGAGGCCCAGTTCGACATCCCATTAGAACGAGAAGCCTTGTTCTCCATAGCATAGCGAAAGGGGACCTTATGCAAACTGCATTCACAGAATATTCTTAATATAAATATGTACGACACAAAGATTTTCTGGCAATGGTTTGAAGCGCACAATGAGGCACTGACCATGCTTAACGACCTTCAAGAGAAAGAGCAGAAACAGCTCCTTGACGAGTTGCAGCAACAACTCGAACAATACTGTCCCGGCCTGACCTATACCATGGGCGAGGCCACGTCCAACGGTCGAAAACTGACCTTCACGGCAGAGGGAGATAGCGACTTATTTCGCTACGTGATAGCCCTGACAGACGAGGCGCCGGACCTGGACTGGTGGGATTTCGTAGCCTTCAAGCAGCCTGGTGGCAGCCATTTGCGCGTGCGGTTCGACCAATTTCTGTTCGACACCAGCAAAATGCACTTCATGCAGCTGGAATGTGAGGATGAACCAGACTTCATCGGCCTACGAGTGGCTTTGGACTTGAAACAGGTAGCAGGCGGCAAATTCGTCCCCCCTGCCGATGACGAAGACCTACAAGTGGGTGTCTATGTCACCATTGAGGACATGATAGGAGAATTCGACTGCGCCACACTGCTGGGCTATTTGGAAATCTGCCAAGTTCCTGACGAACCCTTTAAGTCCGGATTCCAACCATTAGACGACCTGCCGGAGTTCGTGGAATGGTTCAAAAAACAGCGGGACAAAGAGTAATCGCAACCATTCTGTGAGCCATAAGCGTCCGAAAGTTTTTGATAGAAATTCGGCAAAAAAATGGTATCTTCGCAACGTTTTTTTGTATGTCCGCATTGCGTGCATACATATATTAATGACCTTACAAATAATAAGATAATTTAAACAAAAGAATATATGAGCAAAGTCGATGTGCTACTGGGTCTGCAATGGGGAGACGAAGGCAAAGGCAAAGTAGTGGACGTGCTGACCCCGAACTATGACGTAATAGCCCGTTTTCAGGGCGGTCCTAATGCCGGACACACACTGGAGTTTAATGGCATGAAACACGTGCTCCGGACCATACCCTCGGGGATATTCCATCAAGACAAAATCAACGTCATTGGCAATGGGGTTCTCATAGAGCCGCGTATCTTTGAACAAGAGATTGCCGCACTGGAAGAGAAAGGCGTGGATGCCACCCGAAACCTTTACATCTCCAAGAAAGCACACCTGATACTGCCCTCACACCGTATGCTCGATGCCGCCAATGAGCAGGCCAAAGGCAACGCCAAGATAGGCTCCACGCTCAAAGGCATAGGTCCCGCCTATACCGATAAAATCGCCCGTACCGGACTGCGCGTGGGAGACCTGCTGGCATCCGACTTCAAAGAGCGCTACGAGCTACTGAAAGTGCAACATCTACAGACCGCCCACACCCTGCGTTTTGACATTGAGGGATTCCGTCTGGAGGGTATGACTTTGGAAGCCTACGAACAGCAATGGCTGTCTGCCATCGAGACACTGAAACGTTTCCGACTCATCAACAGCGAATACTTCATCAATCAGTGCCTACGCGACGGCAAGAAAGTTCTGGCCGAAGGTGCACAGGGCTCGATGCTGGACATCGACTTCGGCTCCTATCCCTTTGTCACATCTTCTTCCACCGTCACCGCCGGGGTATGTTCCGGACTGGGCATCGCCCCGTCGGCTATCGGACGCGTGATGGGCATCACAAAGGCCTACTGCACACGAGTTGGCGCAGGCCCGTTCCCCACAGAATTATTCGACGAGACCGGTCGTCGGCTGTGCGAATTAGGGCATGAATTTGGCAGCGTCACCGGACGTCCGCGTCGCTGCGGCTGGATTGACATTCCCGCACTGCGCTATGCCTGTATGCTTGACGGCGTTACCGACCTTTTCGTCACCAAGCCTGATGTCATGGATGAATTTGAAGAGGTGAAGATGTGCACGGCCTACACCATCGAAGGCAAAGAGACCGACGAACTGCCATTTGAGTTCAACAACGTTCATATCGAACCCGTTCTCCGTTCCTTCCCTGGCTGGAAAAAGCCTTTGGCAGGCACACAACGATACACAGACCTGCCAGAGGCCCTGCGCAGCTATCTGGACGCCATTGAGCAATCCACCGGAGTACACATCATGGCCGTCTCCATCAGCCCCGACCGCAAAGACGTGCTTTTCAAATAGAAGACAGCCATTTGCACAATAAAAGCGCCTCTCCCTCGTTACCATAATATCTTATCAAATCCGTAAATCATGAAGAGACTCCTTTTGATTGCCCTGCTTTGCCTGCCCCTCCTTGCCGGCGCGCAGACCAAGGTTAAAGAGACAGAAGTTCCCAAATCCGTCCTCATCACACTGGCCAAGACCTATGACTCATACAAGGTGAAGACTTGGTATCAGGCCCCTGGACAGTATATCGCCGATTTTGTCATTGACGGACAGGCTGGACGCGGCTACTTCACCGCTGGCGGCGATTGGCAGTATAGTTCTTTCCCCGTGAAGATGAAGGAATGTCCAACCCTGATGACCACCTATATCACGGACAACTATCCTGGTTACAAAGCCAAGGAGATTAACTATATCGAGGAAATGGGGGGGGACAATTATTATCGTGTCATTATCGCCCGCGATGCCATCGATGCCACCGATTGCGAGATGATATTTGACACACGTGGCAAGCTGATGAAGACCAACGCCCCTAACCCCGAGGACGTGAAACGGCTGTACTACACACTCAACAACCCCGAGTCGGACGACGGCCGCAACACCACGAAAAAAGGCAAACGCCCGCTGCCCGAAGTGGACCAGCCCAATGACACCAAGGTGGTCGAACCCACAGACGGCATCAAGGCTCATTTTGACAAAAACCATGCCAAACGCGTTGTCAAAGGTCCCGAATGGGCTTTGAGAGACAAGGGCGTACGCATTGTGGCCTATTACACCAACGCCCAGAAAGTAGGGCTGGAAGTGGTCTATAATATGGAAAACAGCACTGCCGAATGGCTGGGTAAGACCCTTGAAAAAGAACGCTACAAGAAAGGCATTATCAAATATCTGGACGAGAAGTTCAAGGGAGAGAAATACATGATTGAGAAGATGGTGAACTACACCGCCGACGGTAAATACCGCGATGAAACTGGCAAAAAGCCCAAACCCTACACCTACGTAGTAGTTAGCCAGAAAGTAAACAAGCAGAAGAAATATACCCGTATGGAGTTTGACAGCAAAGACACATTTATGGGCTTACTGGCAGGGCCGCTGGATTCACACGACATTCAGTAAAACAGCGATAAAGACCTAAAAGAGAGAGCCGCGATAGATATGTCGCGGCTCTCTCTTTTTTAGGTCCTTATTTTGTGTTTTTGTTGTTCTACCTCTGTCCTATGTTTTCCAAGGGCTATGCCTGTTCAGACGACCTCATCACGTATTCCTTTATATTGCTGTCCGATAAAAATCAAAATGGCATTAAATACCCATCCGCAATACCGATAAACAGGTGTTGCGGATTTTCTTTTTTGAAAAGCAAGATCCTAATTTTCTGCCTCTCATCAGATTACATAGGCTGTCCGCCAAAAATGAACGGATAACATAATGATTGGAGACTCATGAGGTGGTTGTAAGGCGTTTGAATAACAGGATTGAGGAGGAAAGCCACCCCAATATATAGCCTCTTCAAGTCACCAGAAACGGCTGTCCGATAAAATCGGATAGAACGAAGCGCAAGGGGGGGGGACTTACTTTTGAGTTGAAAGACCTATAACCGCATAAAATCTACAATTGATAAAGTTTCATGCGACCTAAAAGGTTTTAGCGGACAGCAATAAAAAGGGGTTAGCAGACAGCAATAAAAGGGGTTAACAGACAGCAATAAAAAGGGATTAGCGGGCAGCATAATTCCTTTACACAAAACGAACAATCCCCATCTGGTCCAAAGCGGATAGTATCTTCCAGAGGTTTCTGGCCACGATTTCACCGCGGTCCGAATGATTGACACTTCATGACAAGAAGGGTGATGAAGTCATCACCAATTCCGCTGCGTTCGGTCCCATAGAGGGATATTGCCGCTCAAAAAGAGACTTCAAGCACATGGTGCGTGTCCGACATCACTTGAGCCCGACGGTCCGTACGACGTCCAATAATCCATAAAATACGGTCTTCCGCATCTACCAACAGCCACTGGCATTGTTTGTCTATCAGACTGTATTTGTTGTTAGAGAAATAGTCGCTAAGCAGCTGGGACCCCTTCATGCCAAAAGGATAGAAGCGGTCGCCCTCATGCCAATGCCTTACAGAGAGCGGCATAGCCAGCTTATCGGCATCAAAATAGGCCTTACGGGCATTGCTCCACTCCCTGATGACAGCGAGGTCTGCTGGCGGCAGTATGATGCGCTCCGAGAGCGAAGGTGGCGGAGTTTCCACCCAATTGCGTGAAGCGAGAAGTATTTTGTATCGGTCCTTGACTATAAGATGCGTCGGCGATAGGTAACGTTGTCCCGAAAGAGCGTTCAGCCCGTCAAGGAGATTTTCTATCTGAGTGAGGCTAAATCCGTAGGGACCTAATAACTCATACATCAGGGTACGCCGGGGATGTAATAATCGAACCTGATCAATAGGGATTTCTATGACCTCGCTATCATCGCCTGCACCTACCATTGAAGCCGAAGAATCCATAGCAGACCTCTCCCCCACCCTGTGGAAAAGGTGTTGACGAAGGCCCGTCACAGCATCCTTATAGACCGTTTCCACATCCGACAGATAACTCATCGTCTGCTGCATTGAGGCATCGAACGACGGAGCCAACTGACGCAGCATGGGCATCAGTTGATGGCGTATCTGGTTGCGGCGGTATTGCAGCGAAGCATTGGAAGCATCCTCCACATAGGATAAATTCCGATGCCGCACATACGTGTCAATCTCGTCTCGCCCGAAGATGAGCATGGGACGAATGACCGTGCCATTCATCGGGCGTATGCCATGCAACCCAGCGATACCGGTGCCACGTAACAAATTGAGGAAGAAAGTCTCAATAGAATCGTCCCGATGATGCGCTGTCACAATATAATCCAATCCCTGCTGCAGACGCACCTGCTCAAAAAAATCATAGCGCAGCCTTCGTGCCGCATCTTCTATGGAAAGATGCTGGTCGGTGGCATAAGCCTGCGTATCGAACTGGGCGACCCAACAAGGAACACCCTGCTGCTGCGCCAAAGCCCGGACAAATTGCTCGTCGCGGTCGCAGTCGCCAGGTCGCAAATGGAAATTGCAATGAGCCATGTCATAGCAGAGGCCCGCACGACGACATAAATCCGCCAGAACAACGGAATCGCGTCCACCGCTGACAGCCAATAGCAAGCGTCCCCCTCGGGGAATCAATTCGTCTATCTGGCTTTGGAAACGAGAGAGCAGCATGGCGGCTCAAGACTAACGAACCACCATCTTCATCACCCGGCGACCTTCGGCAGTCTGCAAGGCATAATAGTAGATGCCAGCCGCCCACGCCGCTGTCTTGACGCAGTAGGTCTGCCGCCCCTGCACAAAGTTCCCCTTGCTCGAATATACCATACGGCCGGAGGCATCCATCACCGAGACCAACACCTGCGAAGGCTTTGGGAGATAGAATGGTATCGTTGTCTCCTCTCGGCAGGGGTTAGGATAATTCTGTCCCAGCCAAAGCGACTCTGCCTCCACATTGGCGATGCCGTCGGTAGCCCCCTTCAGTTCTACCACAGTCGTTGTATCATTCTCGCTGTTCATATCTTGGCCATAGGACACACAGCCCCAACCCGCATAGACACCCGAAGGGTTCTGCGAAATCAGGCTGTCGAATGCCACGTCAATTGTCTGAGCCGGCTCAATGGACTCTTCGTATGTCATCACTACATCCATCCCATTGATAGAAGCCTTTAGTATAAAGCCTGCTGGTATCGTCATATTGCCCTGATTCTCGATTCGAATTATCACTCTGGCCCCCGAACGGCTGTCCTCGTCCACCAACACTTTGAGAGCCGCCAGATCATACATCGATGGGACCAGCATAGTGGTCGTATCATTGAGTCTGTCAATATCATCTTCAATATAGACAAAAGCCGTCACAATGTCGTAAGCTGCCAAACGGGGCGACAGCGTGGTATCGAAATCCAAATAAATCCGTTCGTGAGAAGCCACCGGATGTCCCGTGATGCGTTGCCGATAGAGGGATGAAGCATTGCCATCCAGATAGAAGCCTATCACATAATCGGACAGCGTCTGGCTTCCTGGATTTTCCACACATAGGCGTAGGCTGACGCTGCCATCAGCCAATTCGTTCACGACAATCTCGCGGGCAGCCAAATCCTTTGCAATAGCCAGACCGGAGAAGATAGACTCCAGCGTATCATTTGCCCGTGCGACATCGCCTGGCATAGAGACAATAGTGAGCAGCGTCGTGTAGCCCATCGTTATGAAGTAGCGTCCCGGGATGGAATAATCGTAGCATTGTCCACCCTCCAAGCCATCGCCACCCACAAGCGCCACAAAATCAATCTCACTCGTCGTATCAAGACTGCCATTAAATTGGAAATAGGCCGTTGCCGCCTCAACAGGATAACTGCCATTGTTGCATAGGCGAACCACTATCTCTGCCGAATCGTGCGTCACGGCATAGCTACGGGGGCTCACATACTCGGAAACCGCCAAATCGTCATCGGGTGGAGCGATAGTGAAATCGGCACACAAAGTGTCATTGTTCTTAACCGAATCGGTCAAAAGCACAATATTGGCACAGATAGAAAAACTTTCCGGGAAAGAGGCATCGCAGACAAATGGAGTAAGGAAATAGTGCGTGTCGGTCTGGCCGGGGAAGAGTTCGCCCTCATGGAGCTCCCTAATCGTGTCACCATTGTTAGCCCGGTACTCAACCACGACATCACTAACAATCTCAGTGCCAAGATTGGTAATCACCACAGTGGGATATATCTTCTTGCCGCGCTGAGGGACATGCGGCGTGGAGACCTCATAGACAGCCACATCAACATCTCCCGCAATATGCGATAAATAGAAATTGTCAATAGAGCACCCGTCACCATCGATTGTCAAGTCGTTCCTGAAATTGGTACTATAGCAAAATCTAAACTGCGTAATCCTGCCCAAGTAAGGCTGGATACTCTCGTCCTTCATGTCGAAAGCATGTCGTTGATAGCCATCGGCATTTTGACCACTGAAGTAATTGCGAGTCACTTTGCGCCATTGGCCGTTGGCATCCAAAAACTCCAATGCAACGAAAGCCTCAGTCATTATATCCTTATTCAGATAAAACGAAAGCGTATCAGGTCTGGCCACCGAGATGTCAATCAATGGCGAATACAAAAAGGCATGAATGCCACGTGAAAACCAGTCAGGCTCAACAGTCGTTACCCAGGATAAGATATCCGTTTTCCATACATAACCTGCACGACGCTGACCAGTGTCAAGGTTAATGAGACTCGTATCCATGTAGGGAGTCCATACTGGATTCATTCCATCATAGTCTAAAGTGGGATCATACATGGCAAACCAACGCCCGTTGCCAGTTTCTTCAAAATCATCAAAATAGGGACATCTTACCGTGGGAAAACGCTGAACCACGGTATGTAAATAATCATTATCCACCTCAAACTGATTATCCCATTTGGAATCCGATATAGACTCCCAAAGCTCTATATCTGCCGGATTATGAAAAGCTATGTCCAAATCAATAGACGTTGTTCCATAAGCGAATGTATGATGTGGCAGTGTCACCAACGTAGAATGACCAGGTTCAAGACGCCCATGCCACACATACGTTCCAGAGTCAATCGTCCTATCCTGGTACTGATAATGAATAGAAAGCGTCTCTACGACTTTCTCGCCGTGGTTTGAAATAGAAACGATTACCGGCTGATTGGCATCCGAAATAATCTGACTCTCTATAGAGACAATGCGATTCAATGAAACATCTATCGGTGGAGGGGTTTCCTCAACAAAAAGCAAATAGTCCTGTGCCGAGATACGGTCAATCTGCATACAGGGATCCATGTCCTCCGCCTCGGGTTCGGCATCATTGCCCTGAATCACAAGGATACGCATACGCATATAGCCAAAATCGGCTGCCTGAGAGATTGTGACGGGCATGGAGAAACGCTTCCCAAAGAATTGCGTACGACACAGAATCTCGTCATTGCCAAACTCGCCATCACGATTATAGTCGATGGCGACGAGTATTTTGCATGGATTGACCGTGTCAAACCCTTCCCACATGCTGAAACCACTCCAACAGATGTCATTGTTATCGACATGCACGATAAGGCTGTCCTGCATACCGCGTGTCACAAACATAACCGGAGTGAATCTGAGTATGCGTTCCGAAGCGTCGTAGGAGCCATAATTAATCATTCCATAACCCATATTCCAGCCTAATGGAAGCGTCGTAGTACGCAGATAGCCGAAATTGACCCCCACGATGTTGATATAGCTATTATAATAGCCTACCATGAGGCTATTGGGGATACAGTAGGCTTCATCGCCATTGAGCGTATATAAATCCTGATAGGCTATCTCAATCTCATCCTCCGAGTTGGAATAGACTTCTGCCCAGGCCTCTATGGAGAAATAATCATCAACATTCCAATACTCGTCAGGAAAAACCATCAAATCACTAAATCTGAATACCGTACACTGATTTGGAAGAAGTGTCTCCCGGATGGTATCGCGAACCGGATACGACAAATCCATTTCTGACCAATAGCCATCGGGGCCATAGCAATCAAACGCCACCGGGATGTCCGTCAAATTCTCTGTACCCGTATTGCAGACGCGGACAATGACCGTATCCGCTTCAGTATAAACCTTCGAACGAACGGGAGAGAGTATTTCGTCAACGATAGCGGAATATGGCAAATCGTCTTCCTGCACGTTGGCCACATCGCCCGAGCCACTACTGCCAGCCCACGCCACGCCGCACACAATCAAAGAGGCTACAAGAGAAAAATATTTTTTCATATCAAATCGTATCAAATTATTTCTCATCCAACATATTGACCCAAGGGATAGGGCAACTCCTACTGCTGCCTACGTTGGCGTAATGCCTCGTACATCATGACCCCTGCCGCCACAGAGACATTGAGCGACTGCACTTCGCCACAGATGGGAATCACGGCGCGCTTATCGCATAGTTTGAGTAGTTCCGGGCCGACACCAGTTTCCTCCGCCCCCATGATAAGCAGCGTAGGCTGGGTGAAATCGACGGCGGTATACTCATCGGAGCCTTTCTCGGTAGCCGCACAAATCTGCATCCCGTACTGACGAGCCAGATTCAGCACCGTCTTCAGGTTGCTCTCGCGACATACGGGCAGCCGAAGCAATGCTCCGGAAGAGGTCTTGACGGCATCCTCGTTAATCTGCGCCGACCCGTGATCGGGCACCACCAATGCATCAACCCCGGCACATTCCGCCGTGCGGGCTATAGCCCCCATGTTGCGCACATCGGTCACATGGTCCAGCAGCAGTATCAGCGGCACACGTTCCTCCTCCTGCAATCGTTCCACCACCTCCACGAAGCTGTGATAGCTCACCGGCGCAATGGTGGCCACCACCCCCTGATGATTACCCTCTGTCATCTTGGACAGTTTCTCGACCGGCACATGCTGAAAAGGGATGTCGTGCTGACGGATGAGAGCCTTCAACTCACCAAACAGAGAGCCGCTGAGGCCATTCTGTAGAAGGATGCGGTCAATGTGCTGTCCGGCGCGGATGGCCTCGATGACGGGACGCAGGCCATAGACGATATTAGACGTTTTTGCCATCTTTCAAAATAATTTTTCTATCGGCCATATCGGCCAGTTCTTCGTTGTGGGTTACGATGATGAATGACTGCTTGTATTGTTCGCGCAGCGAGAAGAACAGTTGGTGTAGCTCGCGGGCATGTCTGGAGTCAAGGTTGCCCGACGGCTCGTCGGCCAGAACCACCGCAGGACGGTTAATCAAAGCCCTTGCCACAGCCACACGTTGCTGCTCGCCACCTGACAACTGCGACGGCTTGTGCTCCGCACGTCCGTCAACGTTCAAGAACTTTAGCAACTGCATAGCCTCTGCCCGAGCCTCGTCGGCTGAGCGTCCCTGAATAAATGCCGGCATACAGACGTTCTCCAGCGCAGTGAACTCCGGCAGCAGGTTATGAAACTGAAAGACAAAGCCGATGTGACTGTTGCGGAATCGAGCCAGCTCACGGTCGCGCAGCTGTGTCACATCCACATCGTCGTAGCATATTGAGCCGCTGTCGGGACGGTCGAGGGTACCTATGATTTGCAGCAGCGTGGTCTTTCCTGCCCCCGAGGCACCAACAATGGAGACCAATTCGCCCTGCTTGATGCTCAGACTGACATCCGACAGCACCTGAAGACTGCCGTAACTCTTGTTGATATGGCTGACTGTGAGCATAGTATCAGACAACTTGACCGTTCAGGATTGCCACATCCACCTTGTTCTCACCATAGGCGTAGGGCATGTATTCATAGTTGGGTATGGGCTTGGTGATATAGCAGTTGGCCACCTTGCCACGGGCTATGCTGCCGTGGGTTTGGCTGAGCCCCATGGCATAGGCGGTGTTGATGGTGGTGGCATTGAAGGCCTCCTCGGGCAACATCCGATAGCTGACGCAGGCAAAAGAGAGTATCAGCTGCATATTGGTGGAAGGTGACGAGCCCGGATTGCAGTCGGAAGCCAGAGCCACCGGGAGACCGGCATCCATCATCTGCCGCACAGGAGCGTGACGCATATTGAGGAAAAACGCCGCCCCGGGCAGCACCGTGGGCATGGTGTTGCTGTTCAGCAGACACGCTATCTCCTCCTCGCCCGTAAACTCCAAATGGTCGCAGGAGAGCGCATCGTATTTCACGGCCACCTGAATGCCGCCCGAACAGGCCAACTCGTTGGCGTGAATCTTAGGACGCAGCCCGTATTTGAGACCAGCCTCCAACATCCGCTCTGTGTCGCGGACGGTAAAGAACCCCTCGTCGCAGAACACGTCTATAAAGTCGGCCAGGCCCTCGCCTGCTGCCTGCGGAATCATCTCGTTGATAACCAAATCGACAAAAGCCTCCTGCCGACCGCGATACTCCATCGGGATGCCATGGGCACCCAGCAGCGTGGCCCGAATGGTCAGCGGCGAATCCTCTCGCAGCCGCCGGATGACGCGCAGCATCTTCAGTTCGGCCTCAGTGGTCATGCCATAGCCGCTCTTGATTTCCACAGCTCCGCTGCCAAAGCCAATCATCTGCTGTAGACGCGTCATGGCGTCGTCATAAAGCTGCTGTTCGGAGGCCTCCTGCACACGCTTGGCACTATTCAGTATGCCACCGCCGCGCTTGGCAATCTCCTCGTAGGAGAGTCCTCTGATTTTGTCTATATACTCTATCTCACGGCTGCCAGCATAGACCAGATGGGTGTGCGAGTCACAAAACGATGGAAACACCATCCGTCCCTCGGCATTAATCTCACGGTCAAACCGCTGTTCTTTCAGCCCCGCCATCATGCCAAAGTCGGCAAAATGGTCATCCTCTATCACCAGATAGGCATTATCAATCGTCTGCATCTGCGCCATTGCCTTGCCGCAGACCTTCAGCTGAGGGGTTTCCTCCACCTGCACCAGCTGTTTTATGTTCGATATAAGTGTTCGCATAGCAATTTCTGATTTGTCTCACTCGTTGATAACGAAGTCTATGGTTGCCTGCTGGGGATGACGTGTGCGTCCCAGATGCTGATAAGCCATGGCTGTGGCCTCGCGGCCGCGGGGGGTACGCATCAGGTATCCCTCCTGTATGAGGTAAGGCTCATAGACCTCCTCCACGGTGTCGCTCTCCTCGCCCACGGCAGTGGCTATGGTGGTCAGTCCCACGGGGCCGCCTTTGAACTTGTCAATGATGGTAGCCAGTATGCGGATATCCATCTCATCCAGCCCGTTGCGATCCACATTGAGTGCCTGCAAGGCGTAGCGGGCAATATCGAGGGTGATGGTGCCGTCGCCCTTCACCTGAGCAAAATCGCGCACACGGCGCAGCAGCAGGTTGGCGATACGCGGGGTGCCGCGGCTGCGGCGGGCAATCTCCAATGCCGACTCCGAAGTGATTTTGACATTGAGCAGGCCTGCCGACCGGTTCACTATCTTGGTCAGGGTCTCGGGATCATAGTATTCCAGCCTTGACGTAATGCCAAAACGCGCCCTCAGCGGAGCCGTCAGCATCCCCGAACGCGTAGTGGCACCAATAAGCGTGAACGGTTTCAGCGTCAGCTGCACGCTGCGCGCCGCCGGCCCGCTCTCTATCATGATGTCTATCTTGTAGTCCTCCATGGCGGAATAAAGGTACTCCTCCACAATGGGCGACAAGCGGTGTATCTCGTCAATGAAAAGTACGTCGTTAGTTCCCAGCGAGGTCAGCAGCCCCGCCAAATCGCCGGGCTTGTCGAGCACAGGGCCAGAGGTCATCTTCAGATTCACTCCCAGTTCGTTGGCGATGATGTGCGACAGGGTGGTCTTGCCCAGTCCCGGAGGGCCAGGCAACAACACGTGGTCTAACGGTTCGCCCCGCTCTTTGGCTGCGCTCACAAAGACCCGCAGGTTGTCCAGCACCTGCTGCTGGCCAGCGAAGCTATCAAAGCCCTTGGGGCGCAACGCCCGCTCCACCTCACGCTCACGAGCCGACTGCGTACGTCCCGTAGCATCCAAGTTCTGATTCATTGTTCTTTGTAAAAATCAATTTTGCAAAGATACGTTTTTTTCACAACATACCTCGCCCGCCCATACACCCGTCGTTTGCCCGTTTTTAAACCTGTTCAATCCGATTTCAACGGGTGTTTTTTCAGTCTTTCGGGCGTGCACAGCGTCCATGGAGTTCTCCCCATCTCGCCCAGAGGGTGTTGATGCCGTCAGCCCGTCTTGTCAATCGTCCCACATCGCCAGCGGGTCAGGCAGTGGGTGTCGCTGCCAAACTCGATAGCCCGCTAATGGAGACCGCAACACGATGAAAGGTGTTGCGGTCTGGACTGTCATACTCAGATTATTACCACAGCGTTTGCAAAGAGTAGCAATTGTTTCCGGATGACTTATAGCCAATCAAGACAATCTCCAATGGGATGCCTACATCGCCATGGGGTCGGCGGCAGCCTTGCGCCCCAAGCCGAAGTTGAGGCTGACTTTGAGGCCGGCGGCCATCCGGCCGTAGCCGTTCACCACGGAGGAGTTCAGTGCCCCGTTGAACTTTGCTACGGCATCCTCATCGGTACCGTCAAAGGTCAAGAACCCCTGCTCTTTGTCGCCGCCAAAACGGTTGAGGGCATAGTCAAAATACAGGCCCACATAGAGGCTGAGATTCTTGACGGGATTGAGTACGAAACGATAGCCAGCCTCCAGCGAAAGATCGACAAAGAGGGAGGTGTTGTGCGCCTTGTAGGTGCCGCTCTGTGTCTCCTCGTCCAAATCCTGATAAGGCACAGGGTTGGTGACGAAAGAGACATCCGGCAGGTCGAAATAGGTGATGGCGGCAGTGGAATAGCCATAAGTGTAGGAAGCATTGATGCTCAGCGGCAGCGAGAGCCTCATGCCGGCATTGACCCAGAAGCCATTGTAGCGGAAGGCATACTGGATGGGAAGCGAGAGAATGGCACTGGTGTAGGTCTCATCAACACGATGCGTGGTGGTGCTCACCAAGGCCGTGCCCGTATAGTCGCCCGTCTCGTCATGCAGCACAATGTCCTGCTCCCTGTAGGAGGTGCTGACCGTCTCGGACTTGTAGCCCGAATGGACAAAGGTGATGCCCAGCCCGGTGTGGATGCCCGACATCTGGTCAAACATATAGGTAAAGCCCACCGCCGCCCCAAAGTCGGTACCCGTCTTGTCCGAGCCGTTGGACTGGTTGTCTATCAGCAGCGACCCTATGCCGCCCTGCAAATCCACCGAGAGATTGCAGGCCGAGAAAGCTTCGACGAAGGGCGATTTGACTGCGTCCTGTGCCCCAAGACCCACAGTGGCCAATAGGGCTATGATAAATATGATGGCTTGTCTTTTCATGATGCTATTGTATTGAGAATTACTTTACAACCAGTTTGGCAGAGAGGGGTTCGCGGTTGGGGACCTCATAGACCACGGTGTAAACACCCGTGGCGAAGTCGGCAGCCAACGACTGTTCTGCCATCGTGGCCTCGACGCTGTAGACCAGATGCCCGCGCATATCATAGACCTTCAGCATTCCACCTTTGTCCATGTAGCGGTCGTCGTTGGTGATGCGCACCATCACCTGCGCGCCACGACGCACGGGGTTAGGATAGACCACCAGTCGGGTATCCTCGTCATAAAGGTCCAGCATCGCCTTGCGGGCCGAGAAGTCTATGGTGTTCGAGGCCACCCAGTAACGCTGGCTCTCGTCGGTAGCCACTTCTACGAAGTATTCACCCGTCAGCGCGGCAAAGTCGTTGGTGAAGAACTTGTCGTCGGTAGCTCCCGGAATGAGCGTGCCATTATGATACCAGCGGTAGGCAATGTATTCGGCCCGCTCGCCGCCACGTCCGTTAGGATAGTGGTTCACCATGACGGTCTTGTCGTCATAGGCCAAAATCTCAGGTTCGGGAGCATAGGTGATGACCGAGAGGATAAGGGTCAGCACACTGTCGCAGCCCGCCACATTGGTCTTGTCGAAAGTGTAGGTACCCGAGGTGACATAGTTGCTACCCTCAAAGGTGTAGCTCTTCTCGGCCTGCACTTCCATGGTGGCCGACGTGCTGTAGTTCACCACCAGATTAAGCGTCACCACGCTGTCGCAGCCGTTGGCGGCCGTGAGGGTGTGCGTGGCGGTAGTGTTGGAGGCCGTATAGGTCTGGCCGTCAATCCATGTGTAGCTGTCGCAGGCCGTCTGCGGGTCAACGCCCGTGGTGCTGCTCTTGATGGTCAGATTGAGTGTCACCACGCTGTCGCAGCCATTGGCGGCCGTGAGGGTGTGCGTGGCGGTGGTGTTGGAGGCCGTATAGGTCTGGCCGTCAATCCATGTGTAGCTATCGCAGGCCGTCTGCGGGTCAACGCCCGTGGTGCTGCTCTTGATGGTCAGATGCAGGGTCACCACGCTGTCGCAGCCGTTGGCGGCGACAAAGGTGTGCGTGCGGTCGCCGTCGGAGGTCAGGTTGGCGTGCTGGTACCAGTCGAAGCGGTCGCAGGCCGTGGCGGCGGTGTCGCCGGTGGCG
>JAFVBF010000050.1 GCA_017480145.1 Bacteroidales bacterium | reverse complement strand
GTCCGACGGCACGGAGTGCCGCTACCGGCTGAAGAACATAGACTTAGTGCAGAGCCACTTCTTCCCGCAGGCCACCGTCATCGGCGACGTGCGGAGTCAGGAGGACATGGACCGGGGTCTGAAGGATGCCGAGGTAGTGGTGCTTCTGGCGGCGCAGCACCGTGACGACGTGTCGCCCGTGTCGCTCTACTACGACACCAACGTCGGCGGCATGAGGTGCACGCTCAACGCCATGGAGCGGAACGGGGTGCGGCGTCTGGTGTTTTTCTCCTCCGTGGCGGTGTACGGGCTGAACAAGCCCTGTCCGGCCGAGGACTACCCCAAGGACCCCTTCAACCATTACGGCAAGAGCAAGTGGGAGGCCGAGCAGGTGCTGCAGGCCTGGCACGCCTCGCATCCGGACTGGAACATCAACGTCATCCGACCCACGGTCATCTTCGGCGAGCGCAACCGCGGCAACGTGTACAACCTGCTGCGGCAGATAGCCGGCGGACGATTCCTGATGGTGGGCGGCGGGGAGAACCGGAAGTCGATGGCCTACGTGGGCAACGTGGTCTCGTTTGTAAAGCACCTGATAGAGCACGGGGCTGAGGGGTACAACGAGTACAACTACATAGACAAGCCAGACCTGACGACCAACGAGCTGGTGAGCCACGTGAGCGAGGTGCTCCGCAGGCAGATACCGTCGGTGCATTTTCCCTACTGGCTTGGGATGCTTGGCGGCTACGGGTTCGACCTGCTGTCGAGGCTGACGGGAAAGAAGCTGGCCGTCTCCTCGGTGCGGGTGCGCAAGTTCTGCGCCACGACGCAGTTCGATGCCTCCAAGGTTCAGTCCACGGGCTTCCGTCCGCCCTATACGCTGAAGGAGGGCCTTGCCCGCACGCTGGAGTTCGAGTTCGTCCATCCCCGCGGCGATGATGTGACCTTCAAGTCGGAGTGAGGAAGTCGTTCCAGAGCTATTAACAACCAGTATGATACAACAAGGGGGAGATTGTCACAGCAGTCTCCCCCTTGTTGTATGGTCTCGCTTTTATTATTTGAGGCGTTGAGACTCCCAGCTATCTTTCAGTTTGCCTCCGGCAACAACGGTTGGCTGTTGTAGTTTCCCCTGTAGAGAGGACTCGTAGCTGAGTGATGTGTTCACGTTGTCATACAGTTGGCGGAGCGTCAAGTCTCCCTTGGTTTTCTTCAACTCTTTAAGTATGAAATAGGTGAAGAATCCGTGATGCTGATCGTCATAGGAATAAGATGTCTTGTTGTATTCTGATGACGAGAATACCAAAATGTCATTCCTGATACGGAGTGCTTTGATTTTGGTGACATTGGATTTGTTAGAGAATAGAGGGCTTCCATTGCGTTGTACACCGTCAAAACTGGCATCGATAAACATCGTTATGCTTTTGACGGCCACTTTGTTGAACCAGGTGCAGATGGAGTCGATGGAGACACATTGGGCTAACAGTTTGCTGGTTTCGCCACCAGAGAGTACGATATTGTCCGTCCCAATGACATGCTTGCCATTAAGAGATTTGATTCTTGAAAGATCCAAATCGGTAGGCATAATATATGGGTTCAGGTTGGCGTCGGTTGTCCCTTGTCCTGCATAGTAAATCAGAATATTGGCATCTCCATTGACAGCAATGGCAATATCTTTGACCCATTGTATGGCCTCTTCGCGTATCTGTTCGCGAGAGGCATTATGGATCAGTTTTACATGACGTTCGGGAATACCCAGTGTGTTTACACAGTACTTGTACATGATGTTGCCATCGTTGGCGGCAAAAGGTACGGCGGGTAGGGGAGAGGGGTAGTCCTCATTGGCAAAAATAACGGCGAAGGTGTTTTTGTTGCTGCCGGGTTCGCTGGCTGGGATATTGAAATCCACGTATTCGTCGTCGCTCAGCTTCATGATCATCTCTTTCGCGGTCTTGTCGAAAGCTCCATGCACCACCAGCTCAATACTGCTGCGACGGTATTGTCCGCCTTCCTGATCATAGTTGGTAGTCACAAACTCGTATTTGTTCTCCTCGTTGTCCAAAACAGAGATATTGTTCTGAATGAATTGTTTGATGGACTGAGTGCGAATGAAAGCCAACTGGGCGTTGTTGTTGATGCCCTCGGCTTTAGAGATGGATATGCGCACTTGCTCTCCGTTGAAGGTGATTGGCACATAACGGAACTCCCCATATTCTCCGTTGTAGGGAACATGTGTGATATTGATGGCATCGGTGGTTGAGAAAATACGTATTGTTACAGGCTTGTTGCCTTGAAAGTATTCACGACAGGGACCCTCTACAATGCTTTTGGTAAGGTTGCAGATGGCACGGCATGAGTTTGATTTGTCCCAGTAATATGACCCCGTGGGGTAGTCGTCTGTTACTCCTTCGATGTTTTTACAATCATAGGTAATCTTGTACACAAGGTTGTACTCCGGGGTGCCATCTTCTCTCTCTCCCTCGGCCACATCAAGGTGTATCTTCACCTCGGTCTCGTCATACAACTTTTGGTCGTTAGGCAGATTAATCAGTGTACGTTCTGCCTGTTTGGTAATCTGCTTCTCTTTTTTCAGTAGATCCTGTTTGATATAGAGCAGGATGGATTCTCGATACTCGTTATTGACATCCGCCTCGCTTTGCACCTGTGCTGTGGCTGTGAAAGGGGTGGCTGAAATCAAGGCCATAACGGCAACCATGACGAGGTGGCTGAAACGTGTACTTCCTTTTTTCATGATGGGATGTATTGGTCAAATAATCTGCAAAGTTACTAATAAAAAGCAAATTATGTGCAAAAACGGTAAAAAATATTAAATTCGTTCTATAAGGTTGGAGGCAATCCATCCATTGTTCCCGTCGGCAATTCGGATTCTGCACCATTCGTCAAGGTTTTCTTCGACTGTAACCTTTGTCCCTTCGTGCAGGGTGAACTTGTCATTGCTGTTGTTGTCGGGTGAAACCCTTACGCTAACCATTGGACGCATAACGATGGCATCTTTACGACTGTTGCGGTCATGGCTGGCCTGTATGGAACAGCCTGCAATGGCAATGGTTAGCAGGCCGGTCAGCAGGCTGGCAATCAGTGTGGCGCGACGCTGATGTATCTCGCAGCTCAGCAGAAACCAGGCTACCATGATGCATAGCAGCAACTGTACCAGAAGCAAGAGACCATACCACTTCTGTGGAGTCATCAGGTGTACCAACTTGTGCCACCAGCTGGCTATCAGAGGTTGTGGCAATTGTTGGATATGGTCCTGGGTCATGTTGTAGCAAAGGGCAAGGTTCTCTTGGGTGTCATGGTCTGTGGGCTTCATTTGTAAAGCCCTTTCAAAATTGACAATGGCTAATCCTAATTCGTTCATTCGGAAATAGGAACAGCCAAGATTATAGTACACTTCGTGCGATTCCTTGCCTTGCCGCAGGATGGACTCGTAGTATTCTATGGCCTGTTGGTAGTTCTCGGTCCTATAGGCTTCGTCACCTTGTTGTTTGAGTTCTTGCTGTCCCATCAGCAAGATTGGGGTCAGCAGGGTGGCAATTAGTATGAAGATTATCCTGTTCATCTTGTTCTTTCAATGGGTCTTGTGAGTTTTCTGGAATATGGATTTACAACGATGCAATCATTTCCAATGCCTCGTCATATATTTGTTGCTTCTTTGAGGCACTGTCGCCTGGGGCAAAACGGGCAAAATCCACGTCCGACAAGGTCTTCAATATGTGGTCTTGCTGTTGCTGTGGAATGCTCTTCTCAATCAGTATATCTTTCACGCTGTCAGAGGAAAGAGAGGCCAGTGGAATATTGTATTTGTCTGACAATACGCCCCAGATGGCTTTGTATATTTCTTCGTAAAAGATGTTGTCATTGCCGTCGTGTAGATGTGAGGCTGCCTTTTTTAGGCGTTTGCGAGCTTCTTTGGTGGCGCGGCGCAACTTCATGCCTGCTACATCTTTTCTTGCGGATTGGCGTTTTCTGCCTAATAGAATCACAGTAGTGGTCAGAATCAGCATTACAAGGAGCGTTGTCCAATACCATGTGCCGGGGCCACTGCTTGGCGATTGGTCTTTTATGTGGGACTCTCCTGTCTTGATGTAGTTGATGTCTTGATTCAGAAGGGTGACATCGCTTTTCGCTGTGCTGACATTTTGCATGGAGATGGCGGAGCCTTTTGCTACGTGGATGGGAATGGCGGGAAGGGTTCGGGTTATGTATCTTCCTCCTTTGGGGTCGAAATAGGCAAATTTAAACTCTGGAATTTCGTATTCTCCTTGTGTCCGTGGAATGATAATCCACTCGTAGGTGCGGCTGCCACTGATGCCTCCGTCGCCGCGATTGATTTTGTCTTTCACCTGCGGGTCATATACCTCAAAGACATTGGGGAAGTTGATGGTTGGCTCATTGATGAGCATCAGGTTTCCGCTGCCATTGATGGTTATTCTGTAGGTAATGGCTTCATTTGCCTTTACCTCTTGGTTGTCCACGTTCCCGGTAACAGTGAAGTCTCCCACTGCCCCGCAAAAAACCTCTGGGGATTCTGGCAAGGGTTTCACATTGACGGTAAGGGTATTTGTCGTAAGATGTTTCTCGACAGATTGTCCTCGATTGAAAAAGGGGTCGTCAAAAAGGTCCCAAATAGAACCTGTGCGACGCCGTTGCTGTTGAACAATGGCCAGTACGTCTAAGTCGAGTGGGGCTATTTTCAACTGTCCGGTTTCTTGGGCAAAAAGCGCACCGCGACGTATCTCGGCCACTTGATACCGGCGTCCGTCTACGGTTTCCTCATATTGCTTTATCTGTTTCCCTTCGCTCAGGTCTTCTGCCCAAAAACCTTTGTTGCCAGGTAATTTGTCAATCTGAAATTGGCTGACAGGCACCTGAGTGTATATCTTATAGGTGATGATGGCCTGCTCTCCTTCGT
>JAFVBF010000049.1 GCA_017480145.1 Bacteroidales bacterium | reverse complement strand
GGACAACTTCAAACGGCTCTATTTTTCCATATCCCTTGACATTTGAAATGGCCTGTCCGTTCGTAAGCGACTCTAAGCTTCGCAAGACCATTTTGCTCTCGCTTGCATTCACTCCGAGAAATTTGTTGATTGCCTTTGTGTTGTTCAAATCGTTAATTGGCAGCAAGAACGATGTCTCGCATTCTTGAGAGAAATCGAAGCTTGCGGTATTGTATTCGGCGATGCCTTGTGACAGCAGGAACACCGACACGCCATAAGACCTGATTTTGCGGAGGATGGTTTCCAGTATTTCAAGAGATTTCTTTTCCCTGAAGAGGTCGTGGGCTTCATCAATTGCCAGCACATAGCGCATTTCGCGGTGGTCGTCAATCACGTCGGTTTGCCCCATGTTTGAGAACACGTTGAAGATATAGTTGATAATCAAAAAGACAGAGGTGAAACGGATAGTGCTGTCAAATTCACCAGAAAGCGACAGGTAATAATTTTTATTCAGAAACTCGCTGGGATTGGCAACATGAGAAGAGAACAATTCGTAATCGCTCAAGCGCCCCATAAGTTCAGTAAGGGTGTCGCGGATGTCGCCTACCTGTTGCAGAATTAAATCATTTATCTGTTGAAATGATGGGTAACTCCCGCTTGTCTGCTGTCTAAAAGCCTCTTGCGTGGCCTCACGCAGTGTTTGTTGCTGCTTTTTGCCGATGTTGGAGTAGCGGGCAATGATATCGACGAATTTGTTTATTCCCACTATTTTGTTTTTCTCATTCACGTTGTCAATGAATGACAATGGGTTGAGGGGGAAAGAATCGTCGGGCGCATTGATGCAGGTGGTGTGTGTCTCGGTGAAAAAATCCGCCATTTTGGCTCGGTCTTCCATTGAGACGCCTTTGAAGTCGAGAAATAAGAAATTCACTCGTCCTTGTGTCTTTGCTACCAGTTGTCGCAGAAAGTCTAATGCGAATTGTGTTTTTCCAGAGCCTGATTTGCCAGCAACTGCAATGTGCTGATTGTTGTAAATCTTGTTGTTAAAACAGAATTTTATGGGCTGCCTGTCTTTGACGGAGTAGCCTATCTTTATGTCAATAGGACCGGCAAAAGAGGTTTTCGTTATGTGCTGGCTGTTGTTTCTCACAGGTTCCAGCGATACAGGAGCATCCTCTATCATGTCAATGCCCTTGCCCAGATATTCTATAAGGAAATCGAAGAAGGTGTACTGCGGCCGGCTTTCAAACAGCAGGTTGATTTGCTCCAGCCCATGGTCTATATGCAGTTTTACATACTTGGGTATCAGTTCGTCATTCTTGTCAATGCCGTAGGCTTGGCAAACAAGGGCGATGTAGTAATCTCGATAGGCGGAATCGAAAAGGATGTTGTCCTTGTATTCCTTTCCTTGTGAATTATACCTCCCAAATTCCTGTGTTGTGAACCGTTTCCCTGTAGAAATCGAATAACCTAACGCCATGCGGGCAATGATATTCTCTTTGGCTCCGCCTGGCAGTTTTTGGGTTAGGTTGGAGACGATGGCTTGATTGGCATCAGAGGTTTTTATGTTGATTTGCATGGCGATTTATTATTGGGTTATTTCCTTCCATTCGTGTCTGTTGGCAGCATATCCAAGCACAAAGACGGCGGCCTGGTTGGGGCTTAGGAGAATCACGTCTTCCATCAATGTCATACGTCCATCTTGCAATTTTAGCACACCGTTTTGCATCAGTTCATCTCTTTTTTGTCTCACGCTGCCACTGATAGAGGACAGTGTCTCCGAAGCTATTGTCGAACCCTTTCTGACCATGAATCCGCCAGAGGCATCATCCACGTATTTTCCCGTTGCATTAATGTCGCCATCGGCAGAGCGGATATATAATAAGACATCACTCTGGCTGACACCTTGGTATGTGGCAAACAGTGTATGGGGACGTATCTCCTCGAAATAAGAACCATTGGCTGTGTGCTGGATAAGATAAGTCCGATTCACATTGGCCTCAATGAGCGCATATTCGTCTTCTGTGAGTTCCTTGGTTAGCAATGGAAACAGCACTACCTGTTTTGATACGGTGGGATAGAATTTGGTCAATATATTCTGGCTATGCTTTTGGTCGAATTTCTGCATGGGGCTATCGATGAAGACCGGAAATTCTATCTCCGTTTCATCCACTAAGGCTCCAAGCAGTGCCGTGGCAAACATTTGCCGTTCTCCCATAGATAGAATGCCTTTGTCAATACGGCGTTGGTTGGCATCCAGCAGATTGATGTCCACATCTTCGCCGTTGCCCAGGATGTCTACGGCTACCTTGTGAACCAGATCTTTCTTCTGAAGCAGTTCTCCCAGTTTATGTTCCATTTTGCTCTCAAGAGCGCGTTTTTTCTCGTCCTTGAACCTCTGTAGGAATTTCTGGATGATTTGTATCAGCCGTTCCGCTTCCTCGTCAACGGCTTTGTTTTTGTCTGAGACATCTATCTTTTTTGTCAGAATCTCTTTCTTTTGTTTCGCAGTCTTATTGCTTTCTCGTAGTTGCTCTTGATGCAGTTGCTGCCGGGTTATACTCTCCAATAGTCTGGTTGTTTCCCGCTCAATGGAATCCTTTTTTTCACGCAGGCTTTGAATATAGTCTCCCTCGGCATTTTTCTCTGCCTCACGGATTTGTCGGTCTATGGCCTGTAGCTCCGCTCGGGCTTGAGTGAATTGGTCTGATAGTCTTTGAAAGTCGTTCTTGCTCTCCTTGATTTTCTGTACAAGTGAGAGGAATCCGTTGTGTTGTAACTCAGTGAAGTCATGCAGTATTTGGAAGTCGGAAAAAGACTCAGCGTCAATTCCTGAATAGAAGTGACGTAATATTAGTCTTTTTAGATTGTCTTCGTAAAAACGGCTGATTTTGATGTCAATGTGTCCGTCATAATCGCGTTTTGCCTTGTCCAGGTCATTTAGCAATTTGTCCGTTTTTTCATCAACCCCCTCCATCTGCAGTTTGTCTTGTTTGTGCTGTTTCTCTTTGTTGAGCTGTTCTACAATGGATGATATGACCTCGCCAGCCAAGCCAAAAGGAATGTAGTTGTATAACTCTTTCAGCCCCTCTTGGGCAGCATTGACGACGGTTTGTTGGCTCTCGCGTTTTGATTTTAGCTCATTTAGGCGTTCGACGCTCATCAGGTCGCCCTCTCTTATCAGTTTTTCTTGCAGTTCGTTGATTTCGTGTTTCTTGCTTGCAATTTCCTCTCGGTCACGCTCTATCTGTCGGTCTATTTCCAATATTTCATTCTCGTTGGAGGAAATTTGAGAGATGAGGTCATACAATGCCGTTCTGTCAGAGGGCTGTGCCGATTCTTTTCGATACTCGTCCTGCAGCCGTTCCAGTTCCTTTTTCAACTCGTCATATTTTTGTATTCCAAGTACCTGAGAGTAAGCCTTGCTCAGTTCGGCCCGCTGTTCTGGCGTGTTGATTTGTGCGAAAGAAACAATCTTCTCGGCATCAAAAAAGAAAAACTTGGCAATCTCTATGGGCAGGATATAGTCACGTATGAATAACTCGTTCTCCTGTTCATTGCGGAATAACTCGCTATACCGACCATCAATCAGAATTTCCAGCCTTTCATCGCCAGTGACAGAGTTATAGTAGCGGGTAATCTTGATTTCGGTGCATGTGGAATCGGGAATGTCTACCCCTGTGAATGTGAGTGCTACGGAAAATTCTCTGCGACCCTCGCTTTTTGCCTTTTGATTGAGGCTGTTACCTAGATATTTGCTGTATCCGCCCTTGTTTTGAATCTCGGTTTTGTATAGGTCATCCACCTTTTCCATCTGTTTGCCATAGAGACACCATACGAGAGACATCAAGAAGGTCGTTTTTCCAAATCCATTGTCTCCACTAACGATGACGATGTTTCGTTCACCATCTGGAGTCAGATTTATTCTGTTGGCTCCATGGTAGATGCGGAAGTTGTTTAATTCAATTTCTTTGATGATCATTGCTTCGTATTTTTGACAAAATCCGACAAACGAGTTTCAATTTCGCTTTTTAGCCCACGTCGGCGTTGCATGAGGGACTTGCTTTTTTGCAGCAGGAGAAGTTGTTCTATTAGTTCTCCTTCTTTGGGGCTCTCGGAGCACACTTCCTTCATAAGGTCGGCCTCCAGAGTGTTTTTCACTTTTTCTGACATGACGAACGATTCTTTATAGACGGAGTTGTAGATTTCTGATACTCTATAACCGAAATTGAAGTCCCGATACCAGTTCACTTGAATGGCTATCAGTTCTTGGTCTGATATTAGCTTTATTTTCGGGTCGTGTTGTTGTAGTAGACGCTGTACCTCTAATAGTCGCTTTAGGGTTTTGGCTCGATAACTGAATATGTAGGGTCCCATATCGTTTACTGCCCGGCGTCCATCACGGCGGTAGGGTATGCGGTTGGATATGATATTGCGCTGTCGCTCCAGGTCGTTGCGGAAGTCGTACAGCGGGCGCATCCATTCTCTCCCGTTCTCGATAAGTGCGCGCATTGATTTGTCGTCTTTTACCACGGTGCATACCCAGCATCCAAATCGACTCTGTCCGCATGAACTATGGCTTTTATCGGTTACCACGGTCGGACATTCGTAGTCATCGGCACTTGCGTCCATATAAATGTTGAACAGAATGGAATTGTCAAAACCCCATGGAGACGGAATGGCGTTGATGATGTACCATACTTCTTCCAGCAGCAGTTCTTTTATTGGGGCATAGACGTATGTGTTTTGCAGTATGGTGTGATGGGTTAGCCGCTTGCCATGTATCTCGTGTTTTTTGATGGATCTTGCACGTGTGGCACTCTCCGCTTTGCGCGTCCCTATTAGTATGATGGCCTCGCCACAGGCATTTACCTGCTCTGTGATGAAGTTTGCCGTTGGCTTGATTTTCATTCGATCGGTACACCAGCGGAATGCTGTGTTTGGCACGGGATACCCTTTGCCAATGACGTTTACCCAAAAGGAATCTTCCAGTTTGGGAATGGTCTTTTGGACAAGGATGGGCAGGCCCTCTTCGCGGGCGGCAATCTCGATTTTAACAAGTACTTCGTCCACGTAGGTGGAGATGATGGGGTTTTCTACCAAGGTGTCATTGCAAACCACATAGACAGGTCTTTGTAGTTGAAGCGGACCGGGCATGTCCTTTATTCGCCGTAGGGCTAACCATACAAGCATCAGAAGCACGGTAGAGTCCTTGCCTCCGCTAAAACCGATAATCCAGGGGCGGAATGTTTTGTCAGCAAACATATATTGGTCGACGATTTCGTCGATGATATACTCGATGCGCTGATTTTTCATGGGGTCATGGCCTATTCGTATAATGACATAAAAAAACGTGGAGCCAGTCTTTTTGCTCGCTTCACGCATTGAGGTCTTCGCATTACCCTGGTTGTCGAAACGAGCAATGCGAAAAGTCCCACGTCGGTATATATACAACTATGTGTATATGCACCCAACACGGACGCTTCCCATTGCTTTGCTTTTGACATCCAGTTTGAAAGTTGCGAAGTTCCAATGCGTCAAAGTCAAAGCGTTCAGAAAACGCCTTTTATGTCTGTAAGTATTCCCACCCTTCCTGCTGCTCAAGGGAGCTGAACTGCCGTCCGACGTGGAAACGGTTGCAAAAATACTAAATTTAATGTTTTTAGGAGAAATTAATTCTCCTGTGTGTCAGGCGGTATGGACTAATGCCAAGAGTCTTGCGGGGATTTGCGGGGGCTATTCGGACTGGAGGTAGATGTTGGCGAGCAGGACGGCTACCTCTTGGGGATCTGTGCGAGGACGCCAGGCCAGGACGTAGCTGACCATGGCTCGGATGACGCGATAGCCTTTCTTCTCCATGTCGGCAATGCGTTGGCGCATGGAGACGGAGAGCAAGGCTACATACCTGTCTTCGGGGGGCTGGGCGAGTCTTCCGTAGGATTTGTCGGCTCGGGGTGCCATGAAGTATCCATTGTGGTAGATGAGTTCGTCTCCGCTGCGCAGGTTGAGAATCTGTGCCTTACGGTTAATGAAAAAGTGGAGATAAACATCATGCATGGAGAGTGCTATGACAATGTTTTTCTCGGTTGTTGATGCCCATTGCTGCGGCTTCATGCCAAAGAGTGGACTGTCGGTGTAGATGTGAAGGTGGTGGCGGGCGCGGGTCATGCCTACGTAGAGTGTGCGCAAGGTGGCGGGCTCAATGTTTTTCAGGCTGTCAAGCCTCAGATGCACGGTGTCAAATTCCCGACCTTTGGCTTTGTGAATGGTGCTGACAAATATAGAGTTTCTATCGAGTGATAGAAAGTCCTCGATGTTGGATTCAAGCAGGAATTGGCGTAGGTCGGTGCGGTAGCGTGTGCGGTGGGTCTGCTCATAGTCATGCCAAAATCGGCGCATTGTGTCCAGCAGACGGCTGCGCTCATAGACCTGCTCTGTGCGCTGCTTGGCCTGCTGCCACTCTTTGTCGGTAATGACTGCCGCATTCCGACTCAGCTGTTTCATGAAGAATCGCACCTCGGCGAGGTTGATGAATCGGAAGCCGTCGGTGGATTGTATGAGAATGGGGTGCAGCCCTTGTTGCTCTATTTTGTAGGCGGATTGTAGCGCCTCTTCGTTGGTGAGTGTAAGGATGGCTGTGGTGCCATTGGGGTCGGGGCGAAAAGGCTGATTCTGCCAGTCTATGGTGGGGGAGATGTCCACTTTCCCGTTCTCACTACTCGCTGCCTCAATCGGGGTGGTTTTCATCCGCTGAGGGATGTGCTGCACAAATTGGTTCGCAAAATTCACGATGGCACGGTCGGAGCGATAGTTGGAGGTCATCTCATAGAAGACGGATTTTGGCTGCCGAAGTAGTGAGCGCATGTGGTCCGAATTGCTGCCGCGGAATTGGTATATGTTCTGGTCGTCGTCGCCCACGG
>JAFVBF010000048.1 GCA_017480145.1 Bacteroidales bacterium | reverse complement strand
GCTATAATGTATCCTTAGAATACGGGAACTATAATTTACGCATAAGTACCAATAATAGGGGAGAGACAACCTATAATCCAACCATGCGCAATGAATGCAAGGTGATGACGGATCGCCCTGTGTACAAACCTGGCGAAGATGTTCAGTTTGCATGCCTGGTATACCGCAGCGACCATTGGAAAAAATCCGAATATCTTGCACATACAATACTCATGGCCACTCTTAGGGATGTACACCATAAGATTGTTGATACCTTGCAAATACTTACCAATAGAAACGGCATGGCGTACGGAAGGCTATCAATCCCGCCTCAGACCCTGCCAGGATATTTCACACTGACAATTGAAGCTGCAGATAAAGCAGATGGATGCCGAACATCTCAAGGCATAACGGTAGAAGCCTACAGACAACCTACTTTTGCCATAACGCTGCATAGCGAAGACGGGGCTTACCGCTACGGGCGACTGGCACATTTCTCAGGCAATGCCATCAGTTATAACGGCATACCTATCAGCAATGCCAAGATAACGTATCGTATCGAGCGGAAAAGGAATACATGGCTGTGGTATTGGCGTGGCGATGTGGCGCAGACCGTGGCCAGCGGCGACACCACAAGCAATGAGGACGGACACTTTGACATATACTTCACACCTGAAGCTGATAGCACTGTGGAATTGACCGATAAGACATCTTTCTCTTACACGCTCTACGCCACCGTGACAGACTTGAACGGAGAAACCCACGAACAAAGTGCCTCAATAAACATAGGTATCAAAAACGCATTTCTCCAAATCAACAATGCTGAAGAGGTTAATGAAATGAAAATGTTACGGTTTCAATACCTGAACTTGGATGGCAAGCCTCTTGACGGGTCAATTAGGATAACAATAGATCGGCTTAGACCGCCACACCCACTACTATCCCATCGGAATAGCAACAACAGCGTGATGCACAGCCTAAGCCAACAAGAGTTTACTCAACGATTTCCTAATATGGCCTATGACTTAGCGGAATCAGATATAAACTATTGGAATACAGAAAAAAGAATTTACACAAGCATATGTATGGCATTGTCGGGCCAACAGGAGAATTCCGTAGCACTGCCAGTACTAACCGATGGCGTTTACCGAATCCAATTAACCACCGAAGACAAACTGGGAGATACCATTATAGAGAGCAAAGTAATAACACTCACATCCGACAAAGCGCACAAGTGCCAAAACAACAATCTGCTTTGGAGTGACATAAATCACAGCAAAGCTAAGGTTGGTGACAAAATAAGGTTACGAGTGGGTAGCCGACATAAAGGACTGAACGTTCTATGTGCCATTGCCGACGGCAACGGACATGTAGAGAGAAGCATCATAGCCATCAACAACGAAATAAAGAAATTAGAAATACCGATAACCGAAACCATGCTGGGAGGATGCACAGTGACACTAATAGCCATCAAAGAGGGAGTAGTGGCACAGCAAAACCATACGATAGATGTACCCTTCAGCCACAAACAGCTATCCATGCGATTTGAAAGTTTCAGAGACCACCTGTTACCCGGTAGCCAGGAAGAATGGACCATTCGGATTTCAGATGAGGACAATCATCCCATACAAGGTGTCATAACAGCAACTCTCTACGATGCCTCATTGGATAACTACGGAAGCCTGCAATGGTCACTGTGGCCATGGCGAGGCAATCAAAGCCAGATACATCTATGGCCAGTTCTTCGAAAACTGTATTACTCGTGGGACATGCAACAGAATGTCAAAAGTTATCACAGCACTCTGTCGCCAATCCAATGGAGAGTGGACATGGACAACCTGATTTATGGCGGAATACGCAGACGATATGTCTCAATGAGTCCAGTAAACATCATGTATAAAACCACAGCAGTAGCAGATGCTCTATTGGAGAATTCTATTGACCAGGCAGAAGATGATGCAGCTACTGGCGAATCCGAAATTCTGACACAAGATGTCACATCCGAATCCTCGTCGAGTAAAGAAATTCAGACACGAGAGAATCAAAGCACACTCGCATTTTTCACACCTTGCCTGGAGTCGTCAGACAGCGGCATTGCAACCCTACGGTTTACAATGCCTGAAGCACTTACGCAATGGAACCTGATGGCCCTATCCCACACCAGCACAATGCAGGTAGGCCTACTAAAAGCGCAAGTAGTAACACAGAAGCAACTAATGCTGACCCCTATGATGCCACGATTTTTCCGACAGAACGACAGCGTAATCATAGCCGCCAAAATAAGCAATATAACTGAAGAAGAGCAAGATGTGACAGTAACTCTAATATTACGCGATGCCGAAAGCAACCGGCAATGGGATGTTCCGAAAGCCATACGTATGTCTGTTCCTGCCAAGACAAATAGCGTAGCGACATTCGGTCTGGAGGTGCCAGCACACAGCCACGCAGCCATCTATCGCATGACCGTCGAAGGCAAAGACCACAGCGATGGCGAACAGGGAATCGTTGCCGTACTAAGCAACAAACAATTGGTAACTGAGTCGAAAGCAATGTTTGTGAACGGCATCGAAAATAAGCACTATACCCTACCCTCCATGAAACCCTCCGAATCACGAGAACCTCGACTGCTGGCAATAGAATTCACATCTAACCCCTTATGGCTGTCCATACAATCTTTACCTTACGTATCAGAACAGAAAAATCCCTCTAATATCTACCTTTTCAACCAGTATTTCTGCAACAAGATTTCCATGCGTATTACGCAAGACAATCCCGCTATCGCAAAAATTTTCCAACAATGGCAAGCCGACACCACACATCCCCTGCAGTCGAGGCTGACAATGAATGATGACCTGAAACAAACAATGGCCGATGAAACTCCTTGGATGCAAGAGGCTCAGAGCGAGACAGAAAAAATGCAACAGATAGCCCGGTTTTTCGATACAAAAGGCCTATCTACAGAATTGCAGAATACAGCAAACAAAATACAATCATCACAACACCCTGATGGAGGATGGAGCTGGATGCCAGATGGCAACTACTCATCAGTTTATACCACAAGATACATGCTCCGACTATTCGGACACCTGAACCCAGATGAACGTAAGCCATTTGAGCAATCCATCCATAAGGCGTTGGCATATATTGACCAAGAGGCAGCCAAAGACTACGAACACTACAGAAAAGACAAAGTGAAAGATGCCTTCGATGCTGACTTCCTGTATCTTCACAGTTGCCATCCCTCCGTGGCAGTAAGTCCTGTTGCCCAAGAGGCATACCAATACTATCTGTCCAATGCCAAACGACATTGTCTAAAACAATCGGGAATCTACCATAGAGCCTTGCTGGCCATCATCATGCAGCGCACAGGAGAACGGGCGAAAGCTTCAGCCTTGATAGAACAACTGCGTCAATGCGCTCTAACAAGCACCGAGATGGGTATGTATTGGAGAGACAACATATCAGGGCTATTTTGGAATGAACGCCCCATAGAGGTGCAAAGTTTTATCATCGAGGCATTCAAGGAGGTGGCCCCTAACGACAAGGAGTCCATCGCCCTAATGCGCCAATGGCTACTCAAGCAAAAACAAACTACCGCGTGGAATAGCGACATAGCCTCTGTAGCAGCCATATCTGCACTACTGGAAGGGGACAAGACATCCTCACAAGGACATCCGGCAAATATCATTGTCGGACGTGACACCCTGAACAACCCAACACAGGCTGGCACAGGCTATATAGCACAGCGATGGGCTGCAGACAAAATAACACACGAAATGTCCGAAATCAGCATTACGCAACATGACGAAAACATCGGTTGGGGAGCCGCCTATTGGCAATACTTAGACGAATTAGACAAGATAGAATCATCTTCCATGGGTATTGGACTGCAAAAAACATACTTACGAATTGGCTCCGATGGGAAGCCAACCCCCCTCAACGATAACGACACAGTCTCTGTAGGCGACCATATAAGAGTTCAGATTCTGGTATCATGCGACAGACATATAGAGTACATAGAACTAAAAGAAGCTCGTCCAGCTGGCTTCGAACCCCAAAACAGTGCTTCTGGATGGAGGTGGAGCGACGGACTGTCCTACTACGCCGCCGTCACAAACACCGCGCTACACTGCTATATAGATCGTATGGACAAGGGAAAATACGTGATAAGTTATGACCTCTACGCTATCCAGGCTGGACGATTCAACACTGGGCTAACCCTGATGCAAAGTCTTTATGCTCCTGAATTCCGCGCCATCGGAGCCAGCAGAACTCTAACGGTGCAACCGTAGCGCATTCATACAGCACTATTGTCTATCCGTTAAACATACAAAAACAAAAGCGGGGATTACGCACGTTGTGCATAATCCCCGCTTATTTCTTGAGCGACAGACGGGGCTCGAACCCGCGACCTGCGGCTTGGGAAGCCGCCGCTCTACCAACTGAGCTACTGTCGCATTATCTCATAAGACTTATAAATAACACCAACACCCGCTTTTTATTGCATGGACTCCAAAGTAAATACAAAAAAAAATGTAATTTTGTTCTTTACACATCGCCATTAGGCAAATTTCATGACAATGTTTATCAGTGCATTACACACTGTCCCAAACAACAATATAAACTCATTTTATGAACTCCGAAAAACTGAAGAAAGAATTTATCGCCTACCTAATGCTCATTCTCGGTAGTGCCTTGTTCGCTGCTGGCGACGTAATGTTTGTAAACCCCTACCACTTGGCTCCTGGAGGCGTATATGGCCTAAGTAATGTTTTCCAATCCCTATGGCCATGGAAAATTAGTCTTTATGCCATATGTATGGACATCCCGTTGCTGATAGTAGGAACACTAATCTTGGGACCGAAATTTGGCGTAAAGACTGTCGTATCAGTCATCCTTATTTTTCTTTTCACCTTCATCCTCGAATCCACTTATGGCTATGCACCACTAATTCACGACGGCCTATTCACTCAAAACTCCGATGGACTTATCGCCATCGGCAATGACGGCGGATGGTTTAAGCCTGACTACTTCCTAAACAGCGTTGTGGCAGGTCTCGTCTATGGTGTCTCCATCGGACTGATATTCAAATCTGGAGCCACCTCCGGAGGCAGCGACATTATCTCCATGATTCTGCACAAGTACACCAAAATATCGCTCGGCACTCTCGTGCTGGTAGTGGACAGCTGCATAGCCCTCACCACGCTAATTGCTTTCAGCGACATCCGCCTTCCCATCTACTCCATCATTCTGATTTACATCGAAAGTAAAATCATTGACCTCGTGGTCGAAGGCACTAAGAGTTATAAAACCGCATTCATCGTCACCGACCAAATCGAAGCCATACGTGACTTCATCATCAATGACCTTCACCGTGGTGGTACATGCTTCGCTGGCACAGGACTCTATCAAGGAGCCCAACGCAGAATGATATACGTCACCCTTGGACGCGCCGACCTCGTAAAACTCAAATCCAACATACGCCACATTGACCCACTGGCATTCATCAATGTGATAGACAGTGCCGAAATCATGGGATTAGGATTCAAAGCCTTGCCCAAATCCGAAAACTAATTCATGGCATAGATAGCCATTCCCACAAAATGAAAATCCTGCAGCTATGTAACAAGCCCCCCTATCCGCCACTTGATGGTGGTAGTCTGGCCATGAACAGCATCACCCAAGGGCTGCTGGCCGCAGGACATCAGGTGCATGTACTGACTGTTCGCTCCGACAAACACCCAGTCAAAGAAGACCTTTTAACGGAACAATACAAAAACGATACCCATCTACGTTCGGTCTATGTGGACTTGAACGTACACCCATTAGACGCCTTCCTTGCCATGATGTGTGGCGAAGCCTACCACGTCAAACGCTATATCTCCAACGACTTCGCAGAACAACTGATTGACCTGCTATCCAACGAACATTTCGACATAGTTCACATCGAAACCATCTTTCTGACCCCATATGTAGAAATCATTCGCAAACACAGCGACGCAAAAATAGTACTACGCGCTCATAATGTGGAGCATCAAATATGGCGACAACTGGCGAGAAACTGCAAAGACCCGCTCAAGGCCTGGTATATGAGGCATCTCTCGCTGACCTTACGAGCCTATGAAATCGAGCACATTAACGACTACGACGGCATAGTGTGCATCACTCAGCAAGATGCCAATCATTTCAAAACTAATGGATGTCGTCGCCCCCTAACCACCATCCCCTTCGCCATTGCACCTGAGCCTACCACAGGCATCGACGAAGAGCCTGCATCCTTATTTCACATAGGCTCCATGGACTGGCAACCCAACATTGACAGCATCGACTGGTTGCTGAAAGACATTTGGCCGCGCATCCATTCCGAAGCCCCTCAAGCACGGCTATACTTGGCTGGACGAAAAATGCCCAAACGGCTACTTGATTACCGTGCCGAAGGAGTCTCCATCATAGGAGAAGTTCCAGATGCACTCTACTTCATTGGAAGCAAACAAATCAACATCGTCCCTTTGCGGAGCGGTAGCGGAATACGCGTCAAAATAATCGAAGCAATGTCAGCGGCTAAAACCGTCATCGCTACAACTGTGGCAGCACAGGGAATCGACTATACTGATGGGCAAAACATACTGATAGCTAACACCCCAAATGAATTTGCTGCCCAAGTCAAACGGTGTGTAGAAGAGCCCGGACTATGCCAGAGAATAGGTCAAAACGCATACTCCCTCATCGTCACCCAATATGAAAGCACCACCCTAACCGCTCAACTGGTTGATTTCTACAATCTCCTATTGGTTTAAAACCTCCATTCTGCCTATCCACCACAATCATGAAGAAATACATACATATAGCAATGCTTATCTTACTGATGGCGCACCTTTCTGCCACAGCACAGATACATATTCCCAACACCCGTGTCACCTTCGAATTTCCCAACGGCGGTTGGAAATACCTCAACACCTTCCAGCCAGACAAAGATGTCACCGTTTATCTCTACAGCTATATGGCACAAGACATCATCGACAACGACGGAGACACTATCCCCCCATTCATGAGAATCTACGTTAGACGCAACTATGCCGAAGGAGCCTTCGATCTCGCCTATGCACGCTACTCACAACAACCATTCCAATCCCTTGACGAATACTTTGACGGACTGCCGACTAAAGACGGCATCGGCTACATTGGAGCCTATGCCAGTGCATCCGACGAAAAAAACTATCAGTTTCGCATGATTTATTTCAAAGATCGGAATAACGGAATCGAAATACGGCTTGAAACCACGAAGGACACCTTCGATAAAATGGACGATGAATTTCGAAAAATCATGAAAACAGTGCGAATCGACTAATGAGAAAGTGCCTGCCCATAGTCCTGCTTCTACTGGCAACCTTCGGTGTTGCCGGTCACGCTCAAATACCCGTCTACAACTACCCGTCCACCAAGGTGCGAACAACCACTGCACCCTCCACGGCGCGTAACAAGACGGCCCATCAAACCGAGTCAAAGAGCCAGAACAGACAGCCTATCACCGACACTCCCCAAGACGTCCCCAGCGAAGCAAAACAGATTTACGCCAACCAATTCCACAAACTCAACAAGGCCTATATACAAAAGCCTCACGATGTGGCAGTACTGAAAAATCTTGCCATATTCTATTGCGACACCCTCAATCCCGCCTACAACTTGCCGCTCTCCATGGACTATATTTGTCAGGCTGAAGCCATCTACCGATCCATGATTAACGACAACCATAGCTACGGGGAGATGCGACGGTTGCAAAAAAAACAAATTACTCTCGCCACTCTGCGCGAAGACAAGCAACGCATCGTACAGCAAGCCCGAACAGAAATAGAAAAATCCGAAAGTCTGAGCGAAAGCGAAATATCACGCTATTCCGAGGCATTCAAAGATGAAAATGCTATCAGTCGCGGAGTTCGCAAAGAGCGATTGAAAAACGCCTTCCAGTCTGCACTACAGCAGAACACCATCGAAGCCTACTACAACTTCAAAATCACCTATGCAGGAACAGCGGAAGCCGACACGGCTGAAGTAGCCATCGAAAAACTGGCCCCCTATTTATTCGACCCCGTAGAAAGCGAGAGCGAAGCAACCGCCATAGCCCGGATGTATGAGAAAAGCCCAGCCATCCAGAAACAAGCTCAACGCCATAAGAGCAAGATAGCCTATGCTACCGCGCGCACCCGCCACTCGGTCGAAAGCTACCGTGCTTTTCTCTCGGCCTATCCTTCAAGCGACGAATACTTACAAGCACTTGACGAGATGGAGTCCCTGCTGGAAGACCAATACAAAAGCCTCTCCTCCGTGCAGGACTACATTGACTTCATTGAACACAACAACGACAGCGAACTGTCAGAAGCCGCAATGGAACGGCTTTGCCAGATTATCCAGGAAGAGCAGAACGTGGAAGCCGCAAAAGCCTATCTGGCTCATTTTCCTCTCGACAAACATTACAACGACATCTACAGACTCTACTACGAATGGCACGCCGCCGAGGGCAACCTCCAACCCATCCAGGCCTTTGCCAACAGCCAGAAAGACTATCCTTTTAAAACCGCTTTGCACCAAGACCTATCCGAGGCTGCGCAAATTGATGCATTCAACCTCATGCGGCCCTATGCCGATAGCCGAAAATCTGAATACGTCGAGTTCATCCGCCAGCACACTGGCAAGCGAATCACCTTCGTGGCCCTGCAGCGAATGATTCAGCCTTTCCGCGCACGCCGAGACTGGAAAGGTGCCTCCGAACAGATGGGCTACGTTATGCTCTCTTTTGAAGATGTTTGCGCCAGACAATTTGATGAACTACGCAAACTGATCACAGAACCAGCACCAAACAGTCCCAAGGCGGTGTCAATCTACAGCGTGGCACAAAACATCAGCCACCCAGTCAGACATCCAGCCGACAACAGCCTTTACTATACCGTCAACAACGGACATAAGGCCAAGATACAGATGACCTTCCCCACAATCAATGGCAAATGGTCTAAACCTGTGGACGTAATCTTCTCCAATGCTGAAAACGAAGGTATGACCATCTATAACTTCTTCGACAACGGCAGCAAAATGCTACTTGGAAAAGACGGTGACATCTGGATTGCCGAACGAGAAGGCGAGCAATGGCGCATCGGAGAAATTCCTCCCTATCCAGTCAATACAGATTTTGTGGAGACCGATGCCTTCATGTTGCCCGATGGTACAGGGCTGCTACTCGCCTCCGACCGACCGGGGGGGTACAACCTCCAGACCTCACATGCCAAATTCCACGGAGACACTGCTCTGGCCTCTGACATCTATTTCATTCCCCGAACACTCAAAGGCTGGGGACGTCCCATCAATCTGGGCTCCAACATCAATACAACCTATGCCGAGAGAAGCCCCATCCTGAGCAAAGACCAAAAAACACTATACTTCATTTCCGATGGGCATGGCGGTCTCGGCTATGGTGAAATACTAATGTCTACACGAGCCAACTCTGACGACTGGACCCAATGGTCTCACGCAGTAAACATCGGACGAGAAGCCAACAGTTGTTACGATGAAGCGAGCGTCACATTCGATGCCGAAGAGACCCATTTACTAACAGCATCAAATCAAAACAATGGCCACTTCGAGTGCTACAGTATCAAAGCCCTGCACGAAGCAACCAACTCATCTCGGCAAGTGAATATTGACGCCCGTCACTTCGGAAAAGTATTGACAGAACTGTCTGTAGCAGACTTCACCCTACAGGCTCTAACTCACGAGATTACCTTTCCCGATGCCTCCAAACCCATTAGCCTCAACCTCTATAGAGGGAAAAAATACGTTGTTTATGGCAAAGCCAATGGCTATTTTGTCCCAGCACTGCTCATCAACGAAGAAACAGCTGGCAACATCCGCCTACAAGGCTATCCTGCTGACCAACTCACCAGCCTAAGCAAACCCATTGACCTACCCACAATCCTATTCGATGCTGAAACAGCCCAGCCAAAGACTATTTCCGTTACCGAAATAGAATATCTCTCACAATTCCTAAAATCACACCCTCGGCTCCGGCTTGAACTCATGATTAACGTTTCTGGAACCAATGCCCGACAATGCTTTGAGACATCCATAGAACGAGGACAAAACCTACGTCGATACATCAGTAGCCTCGGCATCGACATCTCACGCATCGACATTTCGGGCAATGGCAACAGCCTACAGACTCAGCATCGTGCCAATGGTACAACCATGCCCGAAGTCTCTATTCGATTCCACAACGACTAACATACATTTGTTAAAAAAGAGAAATCCCAAGCCCTGCTGGATTCAAAATTAATTGTATCTTTGCCCATTGAAGCAGAGTCACGCATACAGCGTTATTCAAGCAGCTAAAAAAAACAGATATGCCCGAGGTACACCACAAGACCGAGTTTGGCGGCAGATATATGCACTACAGGGACGAGGGACGGAAAAACACCAAAACCATCGTTTTGCTGCATGGCTTGCTGCAAAACCTTACTGTTTGGGATGAACTGACGCTCAAACTCTTCCGAGAGTACCGTGTCATTAGCATTGATCTTCCTGGTCACGGCTATAGCGACCTCTACAATAGCGATGCCCATACCATGGAGTTCATGGCTCGCTGTGTAAACGAAGTACTAATTAACTGCGGCGTGAATGATTGCGTCATCATTGGTCACTCTTTGGGCGGATACGTGGCCTTGTCTTATGCTGAACTCTTTGAAAAAAACATAAAGGGCATAGGCCTCGTTCATGCCCTTGCAATAGCCGACAGTCCGGAGAAAAAAGAGTCACGACAAAAAGTGTGCGAAATGGTAAAAACCAATCGCCCCACCTACATCATCCAGTTTATCCCCAGCCTCTTTGCTCCCTGCAACAGGATGTCCATGGCCAAACGAATTGAAGAAATGAAAGACCAAGCGCTCAAAATGGATGCTACCAGCATCATTGCAGCACAAATGGGGATGATTCGCCGCAAAACATCTATTCCATTTCTAGATCGCACCAATCGTCCAGTCATGTTCATCTACGGAAAGCAAGACGACCGCATACCTATCGAAATGGCCGCCATACAAGCAACAGTCCCGCAGCATGCCGAGATGCTAATGCTTGACAATGTCGGACACATGGCCCACATAGAATGCCCCGACCTCGTGGCAAAGTGGATACGAAATTTCGTGGACATCTGCTATGCCCAATAGCCTCATCCCACACTGATTCCAGGCTACTTCTGGCATCCCATTTTCTTTATTTGCAGGGCTTTACCCCCTTGGCAAAAAAGTTTTTTGGATATAACCGTTTTTATCGTACATTTGCGAATACGTTTATAAACAAACCCTTATCACAAATCATTTAATATCATGAAAGTAAACGAAATCATGGCCAACCTGGAGGCCAAACATCCTGGTGAGAACGAGTACTTACAGGCCGTTCGCGAGGTTCTCGAAACCATCGAGGAAGAATACAACAAACACCCCGAATTCGAGGCTGCCAAGATTGTTGAACGCATCGTCGAACCCGACCGCATTTTCAAATTCCGCGTAGTGTGGGTGGATGACAAAGGTCAGACCCAGGTCAACCTTGGCTATCGTGTTCAGTTCAACGCAGCTCTCGGTGCATACAAAGGTGGTCTCCGCTTCCACAAAGCCGTCAACGAGTCCATGCTTAAATTCCTCGGCTTCGAACAGATTTTCAAGAACAGCCTCACCAACTTGCCCCTCGGCGGTGGCAAGGGTGGTTCTGATTTCGACCCCGTTGGAAAGAGCGATGCTGAAATCATGCGCTTCTGCCAAGCCTTTATGTATGAACTGTGGCGCAACATTGGTGCCGATCAGGATAGCCCCGCTGGCGACGTTGGAGTTGGTGGTCGCGAAATTGGATTCCTTTATGGTGCCTACAAGAAAATCGCCCGCGAACACAGCACGGGTGCCCTCACTGGCAAGAGCTATGGCTGGGGTGGCAGTCTGATGCGTCCTGAAGCCACTGGTTTCGGTGCAGTCTATTATGTCGATCGCATGGTCAAACAGAATGGAGATACCCTCAAAGGCAAGAGAATCGCCCTCTCCGGCTTCGGTAACGTTGCTTGGGGCGCTGCCCAGAAAGCAACCGAACTCGGTGCTGAAATCGTCGCCATCTCTGGTCCTGACGGCGTTTGCGAAATCAAAGGTGGCATGAATCAGGAAATGTTCGACTATATGCTCGAAATGCGTGCCTCCAACCACAACCGCGTTGAGGAAATGGCTCAGAAATTCCCCGCCAAAGCCACATTCACTGCTGGCAAGAAAGCTTGGACCGTCAAATGCGACATCGCCATGCCTTGCGCCTTCCAGAACGAATTGGCTGAAGAAGATGCCAAAATGCTTATCGCCAATGGCGTGAAATATGCAGCCGAAGTTTCCAATATGGGTTGCCAGCCTGGTGCTATTGCAGCTTTCCAAGCCGCTGGAATCCCCTTCGGACCTGGCAAGGCCGTCAACGCTGGTGGTGTTGCAACCTCTGGTCTTGAAATCTGCCAAAATGCAGGTCACATCAACTGGACTGCCGAAGAGGTTGACCAGAAACTTCACAAGATCATGAACGACATCTATGACCTCTGCGTGAAGTATGGCAAACAGGCCGATGGTTCCATCAACTATGTTAAGGGTGCCAACATCGCTGGATTCATGCGCGTTGCCAACGCTATGATTGCCCAGGGTATTATTTAATCCCTATTATATTAAGTTGTAAACAGGAGAGTGCGACTCTTAATGAGTCGCACTCTCTTGTTTACTTATATTACGGGATACCCTGATTCGTCCCGACGTTACTCACTCATAGAGCCCCATAGCTAATATGCAATCCCGCAGTAATCCATCTTTACCATAGCAAGATGAAAAGCACTTACAGGTCATAAATCAACGGAAAGATACAGCCCCCCCCAAGGCCTCAGAACGGAGCCAAGAACATATAGAGGAACGAATACCCTTTTATTCCTATTTCCCAGTTGAGCCCCCCAAAATGGAAGTATCAATACATAAATATACTTTCAAACAGCACCAATTCGTGATAATAAGGAGGACAAAACAAAGACACGTTTTCAATTATTGCTGTCCGCTAAAACTCAGATTGCTCAAAATAATCGTTCACAATGCCCATAAATAGACACTTTGGTTCTATTTTCTGAAAAGTAAGCCCCTTTCCTGCTAATCGAAGAGTGATGGCTCGGCAGTTGGCGGGTGGACCACCTCAAGAATTT